>JAEYRA010000146.1 GCA_023409755.1 Bacillota bacterium | reverse complement strand
GAACAAGGGTTGGTCGGCGGACCGTAAGTATCGCGTCCGCACCGGCGATGGGCGTCAGTGGCTGCTGCGCCTTGCTGACGAGGAGCAAGCCGAGCGCAAGAGGCTGGAGTTTGAGCACCTGCGGGCGGTGGACGCGCTGGGCGTGCCCATGACGCGGCCGGTGGCCTTTGGCCGAGGGCCCGATGGTTTTGCATATCAGCTGCTGACCTGGGTGGAGGGGACGGACGCCGAAACGGCGCTGCCCACCCTGCCGGTGGCGCAGCAGTATGCCCTGGGCCGCAAGGCGGGGGAGCTTCTGAGGCGCATTCACAGCATCCCCGCGCCAGTCAGCCAGCTGCCCTGGGGCGAACGGTTCCGCCGCAAGACCGAAACAAAGGTCGAGCGATACCTGGCCTGTCCCATTCACTTCGACGGCGACCGGGCGGTCATTGACTATCTGCGTGCCAATGGCGGCCTACTGGACGGTCGGCCCCAGTGCTTCCAGCATGGCGACTACCACGCGGGCAACCTCATTGTGACCCCGCAGGGTGACATTGGCGTCATCGACTTCAACCGTCTGGACTGGGGCGACCCTTGGGAGGAATTCAACCGCATCGTCTGGTGTGCGGCGGTCAGCCCCGCCTTCGCCAGCGGCCGCATTGACGGTTACTTTGCCGACGACGTGCCACCGGCGTTCTTCCCCCTATTGGCGTATTACGTCCTCTCCAACACACTCTCCAGCATCTATTGGGCCATTCCGTTCGGCCCGGCAGAGGTGGACACCATGCTCCGCCAGGCGGCAGACGTGCTGGGTTGGTACGATGGCCTTCGCAACACCATTCCTGGTTGGTATGGGCGGGGCGGTTGAGGGGATTTGGCGTTTCTATGTTCGTCATTCCGGCATGACCCGCTGCATCAGAATTTGAGAAAGGTGAAATCACATGGATAAAACGGCGTTAATCACGGGGGCCTCCAGCGGCCTAGGGTGGGAGTTTGCTAATGTGTTTGCCCGGGAGGGGTATCACCTTGTGCTGGTTGCACGCAATGAGGATAAGCTGTATGCACTCAAGAACCAATTGGAGGCGGCATACGGCATTGCTGCAGAGGTTGTTGCGCAAGACCTGGCACAGCGGGATGCCGCACGGAAGGTGTTTGACTACACCACCCAGAAGGGGATCGTGGTGGATGTGCTGGTGAACAACGCTGGGTTTGGGGACTTTGGACCCTATGCCGCCTGTGACTGGCAGAAGCAGTACGAGATGGTGCAGGTGAATATCACTGCCCTGATGCAGCTGACCCACTGCTGCCTGCCTGCCATGGTGGCCCGTGGGGCGGGGAAGATCCTCAATGTGGCCTCCATTGCCGCCTTCCAGCCGGGGCCGCTGATGGCGGTGTATTACGCGTCCAAGGCCTTTGTGCTATCCTTTACGGAGGCGCTTTCCGTGGAACTGAAAGGCACCGGTGTGTCGGTGACGGCGTTGTGCCCCGGCCCCACCACAACGGGCTTTGAGGAGAAAGCAAACCTTGGCAAATCGGGGTTGTTCCGGCACATGAAGGTCGCAACGGCCGCGGAAGTGGCTGAGTATGGCTACCGCTGCCTTCTGCGGGGCAAGGTGGTGGCCATTCCAGGTGCCGCCAATCGGCTGGTCACCCTCGCCGTAAAGCATTCCCCGCGGCGCCTGGTGCGGGAGTCAGTCTATCGCATTCAGAAGTGATGACTTGCCTGCGTGCAGCCTTTGAAACAGTTGAGGACGGTACTCAACCCAACGAATCATCAATACAGCTCCGCCGCAACAATACAGCGGGGCTCAGAGTGTCTACAAACCCCTAGAACGGGCAAAGGAAAATGAACCTCCCGCCGATTCATTCGGCGGGAGGAAGGGAAGGGTTAGTGCGAGCAGAAGAGAAAACTTCGCCCAAAGGCGCAACGTATCCTAGGAAACCCGCATGAGGGTTACAGTATGTGATCGGTCGGCGACATGCGCGGCGACCGATTTGCTTTAGCGAGAACAAGCTGTCTGAATCGCGGCTGTCGCAACAGCGGCAGACGCGAAAGGCCGCTAGAACATCCGTTTCTTCCACAGGAAGAAGATGGCGATGCCCGTCGCTCCCAGCGCCAGCCCCAACACCGCCCAGAACCCAAAGGGACTGTTCTGCCAGGGCACGCTGACGTTGGCCCCCCAGAGGCCCGTCACCATCGTGGGGACCGACACCACGATCGTCATGGACGCCAGGAACTTCATCACGATGTTCAGGTTGTTGGAGATGATTGACGCGTAGGCGTCCATCATGCCCGAGAGGATGTCACTGTAAATCGAGCACATCTCTATGGCCTGCCGGTTCTCGGTTATGGCGTCCTCCAGCAGGTCGGTGTCGTCGCTGTATTTCTTGATGTAGTTGACCTTGACCAGTTTCTCCAGTACAACCTCGTTGGACTTGAGGGAGGTGGAGAAATAGACGAGGGACTTTTCCAACGCCATCATCTGCAGCAGTTCCTTGTTGCGGTAACTCTTCTGCAGCTCCAAGTTCAGGGAGTCACTGGCCTTATCAATCTGCCGCAGGTACATCAGGAACCGCGTGGCGTTGCGGTAGAGGAGCTGGAAGATGAACCGGCTCTTGAAGCTCGTCTCCACGTTGCGCACCCGCCCGTCGATGAAGTCCATAATGAGTGAGCACTCCTGCAGGCAGATCGTCAGGAGGATGTCATCGGTGTGGATGATGCCCAGCGGCATGGTGGTATAGAGGAAGGACTTGCCTTCCACCTCCAGCACCGGCACGTCCACGACAATCTGGGTGACCCCGTCCTCGTTGTCAATGTGGGCGCGCTCTTCCTGGTCCAGCGCATCCCGCAGGAAATCCAGTGGGATGTTCAGTTCCTGGTGTATTCGGAACATCTCCTCTTCCGTGGGGGCTACCAGATTGACCCAGCAGCCTTCCTGCACTTCCTCCAGCCGGACAGGGCCTGAGGATGAGATCTTGTAAATCTGCACCATGTTGCGCACCTCCTTCTTGCTTTTTGGTCGGGGCACACCCGCCCATGTCCGACAGCATCCGACATCAGCGGGGCAAAATCATTATATGCGTGACCCTATGGTATTGCAAGAAAAAACTATTGAGCGCAAGCCACGGTTAAAAATCGGGTCAACGGTACCCAACATCCCCATTCTTTGCCCTATTTGCTTGAAATCGAACCAGAACCGCCGATTTTTGACCAAAATGGTTTGGGTGACGGCCCGTGGCGATGGGCGGTTGCGCAGAGGACATGGCATGGTATAATACTAACGTTGATTCGGATTTCGTTGGAGGAACCCATGCTGCTGACGTTTTTGATCGCCCTGCTGGTGGTGGGCCTGGACCAGGCCAGCAAGTACCTTGTTGTGCAGAACCTCAAGCCCGTCGTGGACGTGCCCCTCATCGACGGCATTCTGCACCTGCACTATGTAGAGAACGCCGGCGCGGCCTTCGGCATCCTGCAGAACGCCAAGTGGCTCTTTGTCACCATCAGTGTGCTGGCGTGTCTGGCCATCATTGGCTACCAGGTCATCAAGCGCCCGAAGCTCCATTGGGTCGCGAACCTCTCGTTGGGTCTCATTCTGGGCGGGGCCATCGGCAACAACCTCATCGACCGGCTGCGGCTGGGGTACATCATTGACTTCATCTATGTCAAGGCCATCAACTTTGCCATCTTCAATGTGGCGGACATGGGCGTGACCATCGGCGCGGTGCTGCTGTGTGTCTATGTGCTGTTCTTCCATGAGAAACACACCCAGAAAACCATCCCTGACGAGAGCGAGGCACCCACCGTTGGACCGACGGAGGATTGAGGCCGACGCCGGTGCTGAGGGCTGCCGGCTGGATGTGTGGCTGGCCGAGCGCTGCCCCGAGCTGACCCGCTCGCGCCTGAAGGGCCTCATCGACGCAGGTGACGTGACGGTCAACGACCGCGCGGCCAAGGCCGGGCAGAAGCTTACGGCCGGTGACGCGGTGGAGCTCACCGTGCCGGAAGCCGCGCCCATTGAAGCCCAGCCGGAGGATATCCCGCTGGATATCGTCTACGAGGACAATGACCTGCTGGTGCTCAACAAACCCCGTGGGCTGGTGGTGCACCCCGCCGCCGGCAATGAACGCGGCACGCTGGTCAACGCCCTGCTGCACCACTGCACCGATCTCTCGGGAATCGCGGGGGAGATCAAGCCCGGCATCGTCCACCGGCTTGATAAGGACACGACGGGGCTGCTGGTGGTGGCGAAGAACGATAAGGCTCATCTCAGCCTGTCCGCTCAGATCGGCGAGAAGAGCGCCCACCGCATCTATCTGGCGCTGGTGGAGGGGAACCTCCGTGAGGACAGCGGCCGGGTGGACGCGCCGCTGGGGCGCAGCCGTGCCGACCGCAAGCAGATCGCCGTGGTGGAGGGCGGACGCGCCGCCGCCACCCGCTATTATGTGAAGGAGCGATTCGGAGACTGCACGCTGGTGGAGTGCCACCTGGAGACGGGCCGCACCCATCAGATCCGCGTGCACATGAAGTACATCGGCCACCCGGTCGTGGGCGACCCGGTCTACGGCTTGCGCAAGCAGCGATTCCCGCTGCAAGGACAGCTGCTGCATGCCACCCGGCTGGAGTTCGTGCACCCCACCACTGGCCAAGCCATGGCCTTCACCGCGCCGCTGCCCGGTGACTTCGCCGACGTGCTGGAACGCCTGCGCCGCCGCGTTACCCCAGGTAGGGGTTGACCAGCCGCGACAGCAGCCGCAGGATAGCCAGGTTGATTCGTCCGTCGCACTGGTAGCCCAGCAGCCGCACCAGCGCGCCGATCTTTTCGTTCCGTTTTTGCATTCGCATCACCTCTGGCAGTGTTGCCGTTTTGGCCCTTGTGCAACCATTACAGCCTATGCGCCTGAGTTTTGGACCATGAAACGCAAAACGCGCTGGACAACAGCCCCGAACTGTGCTACCATACCCAAGAACTGAACCGACCTTTAATTCGGTACTGAGAGACCGGCAAGGAGCGGACGCAATGGTGCACCCTAAGCCTTGCCATACTCTGGCAAGGCTTTTTTGTTGCGAAGGAGGGCCCATGAAGGAGAAGAACAGCCTGATGGACGCCACGGCGATGGACCGGGCGCTGACCCGCATTGCCCACGAGATCATCGAGCACAACCGTGGGGTGGAGAACGTGCGTCTCCTGGGCATTCAGCGCCGGGGCGTGCCGCTGGCGCGCCGGCTGGCCACCAAGCTCCAGCAGTTTGAGGGGCAGACCGTGCCGGTCGGCGTGCTGGACATCACCTTCTACCGCGATGACCTGTCGCTTTTAAACGAGCACCCGGTCATCAACGGCACTGACGTGCCCTTCCTGGTGGCCGACACCCACGTGGTGTTGGTGGATGATGTGCTGTACACCGGCCGCACCGCCCGCGCCGGCATGGATGCCGTGATGGACCTGGGCCGCGCTAAGACCATCCAGCTCGCGGTGCTCATTGATCGCGGCCACCGGGAGCTGCCGGTGCGCGCCGATTATGTGGGCAAGAACGTGCCCACGTCCCGGCAGGAGCTGGTGGGCGTGCAGGTCACGGAGTTCGACGGAGTCGACGCAGTGAAGCTTTTTGAACTGGAGAACAGATAGGCCGGTTTCGCCGGTCTTTTCTTTTGCTTGGGAGGGAATAAAGCATGGCATTGACACACAAGGACCTGCTGGGCCTGCGGGGTATGCCGGCGGCGGAGATCGAGGAGATTCTGCTGACCGCCAAGCAGATGAAGCGCTTCCTCGTGGAGAACCAGAAGCGCACGCCCCATCTGCAGGGCAAGTCCATCGTCACGCTCTTTTATGAGAACAGCACCCGAACCCGTATGTCCTTTGAGCTGGCGACCAAGTACATGGGCGCGGCCTCGGCCAACATCGCCGCCTCGGCAAGCTCGGTCTCCAAGGGGGAGACGCTCATCGACACCGGCTGCTCCCTCGACCAGATGGGCACCGACCTCATCATCATGCGCCACCCCATGAGCGGTGCGCCGCACCTGCTGGCCCAGCATGTGCGCAGTGGCGTCATCAACGCCGGCGATGGCATGAACGAGCATCCTACCCAAGGTCTGCTGGATATGTTCACCATGCAGGAGCGCTTCGGCAGGCTCGATGGCCTGAAGGTCGCCATCGTCGGCGACGTAGCCCACAGCCGGGTGGCCCGCAGCAACCTGTGGGGCCTGGCAACGATGGGCAGCGAGGTCGTGCTGGCCGGGCCGGAGACGCTGCTTCCCGATGGCCTGGAGCAAACCGGCGTACGCATGACCCACAACGTGGAGGAAGCCGTGCGCGGGGCTGATGTGGTGATGGCGCTGCGCATCCAGCTGGAGCGCCAGCAGGCCGGCCTCTTCCCCAGCGTGCGGGAGTACCACCGCTACTGGGGCATCAACGACGAGCGGATGAAGCTGGCCAAGCCCAATGCCCTGGTGATGCACCCCGGCCCGGTCAACCGCGGGGTGGAGATCACGACAGCCCTGGCCGACGGGGACCAGTCGGTCATCCGCGAGCAGGTGATGAACGGCGTCGCGGTGCGCATGGCCATCATGTTCCTGATGACAAGGAGGAGCGAAGCATGAAGATACTGGTTCGCAACGGCAACGTAGTCAACCCCGGCGGCCCCAGCGGCCTGATGGATGTGCTCATGGAGAACGACTGCATTGTGGAGATGGGCGTGAACCTGACGGCGGAGGATGCAACTATCATTGACGCCGCCGGTAAAACGGTGCTGCCCGGTCTCATCGACATGCACTGCCACCTGCGGGAGCCGGGTTACGAGTTCAAGGAGACCATCGCTACCGGCACACGGGCGGCAGCGGCCGGCGGGTTCACCACGGTGGCCTGCATGCCCAACACCCGCCCTGTCACCGACAGTGAGGCGGTGGTACAATACATCCGAGACAAGGCAGAGCGCGAAGGTGCGGTGCGGGTGCTGCCCATCGCCGCCATCACCAAGGGCAGTGAGGGCCGTGAACTGACCGAAATGGGCCTGCTGCTGGAAGCCGGCGCGGTGGCCTTCAGTGACGATGGCAAGCCTGTGGAAAGCCCCCGCACCATGGAGCTGGCACTGCGCTACGCCAAGAACTTCGATGCGCTGCTCATCTCCCACTGTGAGGACAAGGGGTTGGCCGGCAAGGGTGTGATGAACGATGGGCCGGTGGCCGCGCGGCTGGGGCTGCCCGGCATCCTCTCCACCGCCGAGGAACTGATGGTGGCGCGGGAGATCCTGCTGGCTGAGGAGCTGGGCACCAAGGTGCACATCGCCCATGTCAGCACCCGCGGCTCGGTGGAGCTCATCCGCCAGGCCAAGGCCCGGGGCGTGGCCGTCTCTGCCGAGACCTGCCCGCACTACTTCGCTGCCACCGACGAACTGGTGGAGGGGTATGGCACGGCCACCAAGGTCAACCCGCCCCTGCGGAGCGAGACCGACCGGCTGGCCATCATTGCTGGCCTGCAGGATGGCACAATTGACGCCATCGCCACCGATCACGCACCCCACCATGTGGATGACAAGGATGTGGAGTACCTGCTGGCCGCCTTCGGCATCTCGGGGTTTGAGACGGCTTTTGCCCTCGCGGTAACCAAGCTCGTGGAGCCGGGCCTGCTGACGATGGAGGAGGTGGTGCACCTCATGGCCCTGCGGCCGGCGGCCATCCTGGGGTTGGAGAGCCCGACCCTGCAGCCCGGCGCGCGGGCCGATCTCATCGTCGCCGACCTCAACGTCGCCTGGACGGTGAACGCCGCGGCGTTCCTCTCCAAGGGGCACAACACACCCTTTGACAGGTGGACGCTGCGGGGCCGGGTGACCGACACGGTGGCTGGCGGCAAATGGGTGTTGGCAAACGGAATAGTTGTGGTATAATATACAAAAAGGCTTATAAATATGCATGAAGGAGAGCGAGAATGATCTTCGATGCACTTGCGGATGAGATTCGCCGGAAGGGGAACCCCAGCTGCGTGGGGCTGGACACCAGCCTGAAATGCCTGCCCGGCCGCTTTCAGAAGCGGTTTGAAACCGACACCATGGACGGGGCGGCTGAGGCCATCCTGACCTACAACAAGGAGCTCATCGACGCGCTGGAGCACATCGTGCCGGCAGTCAAGGTGCAGGTTGCCTACTATGAGATGTACGGCGTGGCCGGCATGCGGGCCTTCCGCCAGACGCTGCGGTACGCCCGGCGGGCGGGGCTCATCGTCATTGCCGACGCCAAGCGCAACGACATTGGCCCCACCGCCGAGGCCTATGCCAAGGCCTACTTGGGGCAGACCGAGTTGGACCGAGCGCTGGTGCCGGCCTTCGACGCCGACATCGTGACCGTGAACCCCTACCTGGGTACCGACGGCATCGCGCCTTTCCTCAATGAAAACCCGACCCGGGGCATCTTTGCCCTGGTCAAAACTTCCAACCCTTCCTCCGGCGAGTTGCAAGATCTGAAGCTCGCTGACGGCCGCACGGTCTACGAGGCCGTGGGTGATCTGGTGGAGCAGTGGGGGCAGGGCACGGCGGCCTTCAATGGCTACAACCGCATTGGCGCGGTCGTGGGTGCCACCTACCCCGAGCAGGGGGCTGCCCTGCGCAAACGCATGCCCAACACCTTCTTCCTGGTGCCGGGGTACGGCTCCCAGGGCGGGCGAGGCGCCGACATCGCCGGCATGTTCCAGGGTGGCAGCGGGGCCATCGTCAACAACTCGCGGGCAATTCTCTGCGCGTGGCAGAAGACCGGCACCGCCGACTTCAAGACCGCGGCCTGCCAGGCTGCCACCGCCATGCGCGACGACATCATGGCCGCGCTCAAGGGATAGGAGGAGTACGATGGCATTCTTAGTGCTGGAGGACGGCACCGTTTACGAGGGCAGGGGCTTTGGCCGCACCGATTCGGTGGTGGGCGAGGTCGTCTTCAACACCGGTATGACCGGTTACCAGGAGGTGCTGACCGACCCCTCCTACTGCGGGCAGATCGTGATGATGACCTATCCGCTCATCGGTAACTACGGTGTCAACTGGGAAGACCCCGAGTCCATGCGCCCCCAGGTCAAGGGCTTCATCGTGCGGGAGCTGTGCCAGGTGCCCAGCAACTGGTACAGCGAAAGCACCCTGGACGATTACCTGAAGACCTTCGGCATCATGGGCATTGAGGGCATTGACACCCGCTCCATCACCCGCAAAATCCGCAACCACGGCACCATGCGGGGGATCCTCACCAGCGAACGGCCCACCGAGGCGCAGATTGCCGAGATGATGGGCTACCGCATCACCGACCCGGTGATGCAGGTGACCTGTGACGAGACTTTCGAGCTGCCGGGGCCCGGCCCCAAGGTGGCGGTCATGGACTTCGGCCTCAAGGCGAGCATCCTCAAGTCGCTGCGGCAGCGGGGCTGCCATCTCTTCGTGCACCGCGCCAGCGACACCGCCGAGCAAATCCTTGCCAACCACCCCGACGGCATCATGCTGACCAACGGCCCCGGTGACCCCAAGGACAACGTTGGCGTCATTGCGGAGATTGGGAAGCTCATCGGCAAGGTACCGATCTTCGGCATCTGCCTGGGGCACCAGCTGATGGCCCTGGCCTGCGGGGCTGACACCGAGCGCCTGCGCTACGGTCACCGCGGCTCCAACCACCCGGTGAAGGACCTGGCGCTGGACCGCGTGTTCATCACCAGTCAGAACCACGGCTACACCATTGTGGAGGACACCATGCCGGACGGCATGACAGTGAGCCATCGCAACTGGAACGATGGCACCATCGAAGGCGTGACCTACCGCGATCACCCGACCTTCACCGTCCAGTTCCACCCCGAGGCCGCCCCCGGCCCGCGGGACACAGCCTACCTCTTTGACCGTTTTATGAAGCGGATGGAGGGCTGACATGTACCGAGGGGATGGAGGGCCTGGTGGCACGCACGCCCCATGCCTATCTGGCCACGCTCGATCGGGACGGGGCGCCCCGCGTCAAGGTTGTCACCGTCTTCCGGCGGGAGGTGTGTAGCCGCTTCTGGTTCGTCACCCAAACGAGCCGGCGCACCACGGGGGAGCTGCAGGTCGACGGCCGCGCCAGCCTGTACTTTGCCGACAATGTGGCGTATGAGACGCTGTTGCTCACCGGCCATGCCGAGGTAAGCCGCGATCCGGCAATCCTCCAAACCCTCTGGCAGGAGGATCTGCGCTCCATGTTCCCCGGCGGTGTAGAAGACCCCAACCTCAGCGCCATCACCTTCACCGCCGCCGGAGGCAAGTACTATCGCTGGCCCTTCAATGGCGAGTTTTCACTGGAAGGGCAGGAACCGCAGTGGCTCAACTGGGTTCGTATGGAGTGAAGGATGGCGCTGGACGCAGTTCCGGTTATGCCACCGGCGCTGACGGAGCGCTTGTCCTGGTTGCCAATGGCATCGGAGGTGCCCAATTCAGCGTCATCGCCTTGCACCCGGCAGGGTATCATCAAGACAATTCCGATTTTACGATAGAATGAGGAGCGACAAACATGCCTCGTAACCCCAACATCAAAAAGGTACTCGTCATCGGCTCCGGCCCCATCGTCATCGGCCAGGCGGCCGAGTTTGACTACGCCGGCACCCAGGCCTGCCGCGCCCTGAAGGAAGAGGGCATCGAGGTCGTGCTGGTCAACTCCAACCCGGCAACGATCATGACCG
>JAEYRA010000183.1 GCA_023409755.1 Bacillota bacterium | reverse complement strand
GGATGGGTATAATCGGGGAAAGGGGAGCGGACACTGGACAATGGGACAAGGAGGTGCGCGATGGGCGGCAAGGCAAGGGGACGGACGATGGCACTGCTGCTGGCGGGGCTGCTGTTGCTGGCGGGCTGCCGGGGGGGTGGCACGTCTGCGCCAACGCCCGCCGGCACCACGAGCGCGGCAGCTGCCACGGCGGCAGCGACGGCAACCGCCGGCAGCCCCACGCTCTATTTCCTCAACGTGGGCAAGGGCGACGCCACGCTCATCGGCCTGCCCGACGGCCAGTGGGTGATGGTGGACACCGGCCCCAAAAGCGGTGTGGGTGAGGTGGGCCGGACGTTCCGGCGTCTGGGCATCACCAGGTTGTCGGCCATTTTCCTCTCTCACCCCCACGCGGACCACCGGGGCGGCCTGGACACCATACTGTCCATGATGCCCTGTGATGCCTTCTACACCACCGCATACGACTTTGCAGGCAACAGCAGCAAGCTCGATCAGGTATTGGCCGAGCATGACCTGCCCAAACAGACGATTGCTGCGGGCGATGTGGTGACCATTGGGCAGGCTGCCTTCGCTGTGGTGGGCCCCAATGGCACCCATGAGGAGGAGAACGACAACAGTCTCGTCATCCGCATGGAGTGCGGCGGGCTAAGCGTTCTTTTCAGCGCCGACCAATGCCTGGACGCCGAGGCGGCGCTGCTGCAAAGCGGCCAGGCCATCGGCTGTGATGTGCTGAAGGTGGGCCACCACGGCAAGGACGACGCCACCGGCGAGGCGTTCCTGCGCGCGGTGTCGCCCGTGCTCTCCATCATTCCCAACGAGGACAGCAACGACAATGAACTTTCCGCCGCCGTGCTGCACCGGCTGCAGGCCATCGGCAGCACCACGGCACTGCTGGGCCACACCGGCACCGTGCGGGTGTGGATGGCCGACACCGGCCCACAGATGGAGCCCGTGGCGGCGCCGGGTAAACCGGCTGGTCTGGCCATCACGGCGCTGGACCCGGTGGCCGAGAGCGTGACCGTCACCAACCAAAGCAACGCCGCCGTGGACCTGACCGGTTGGAGCCTGCTCACCGACAAGGGAAACGATTGCTATTTCTTCCCGGCGGGCAGTACGCTGGCCCCGGGGGAGAGTGTGACCATCTGGAGCGGGGTGGAGAGCGCCCCCGAAGGTGGGTTGCTGTGGTCCGCCGGTAAGATGTGGCGCGACAAGAAGGGCAACCTCGCCACCCTCACCGACCCCTATGGCCGGGTGGTATCCACCATGGAGTAGTGCACCGGCGCGACGGCCACCGCCGGGCGGCACACCGGCAGCCCGGCCGGCCGGCACCCCGCGCAGGCAAGAGCCAACCCGACTGCCAGTGTCATCAGCCATGCCCGTGCGTTCATGCCAACCCCCTTTTCCGGCTTTTATTCTGGTTTGCACCGATCACACCCGTTGTATACCCATCGCCCGCCCCTTGCGTTGACAATGGCGGCAACCCCATTGTAAGATGGTTGAAATCGTCGCATAGACTGTAGGGAAATGTTGGCGCGAGGAGTGTGGATCATGCCGTTGTTTACAGGCTCTGGGGTGGCGCTGGCCACCCCGATGAACGGGGGAGCGATCGACTGGGAGGGATTCGGCCGGCTGGTCGACTACCAACTGGAGAACGGCACCGACGCGCTGATCGTCTGTGGGACGACCGGTGAGCCGTCGACGCTGAGCGAGGACGAATGGGCCCAGGCCATCCGCTTTGTGGTGGAGCGCACTGCCAAACGGGTGCCGGTCATCGCCGGGGCGGGCAGCAACAACACGGCCCACGTGGTGGAGCTCTGCCATCGGGCCGAGGGGATGGGGGTCGACGGGCTGCTTGTCGTGACCCCCTACTACAACAAGACGACCCAGGGCGGGTTGGTCGCCCACTTCAAGGCCGTGGCCGAGGCCGTGCACACCCCGGTCATCGTCTACAACGTGCCGGTGCGCACGGGGCTTAACATGAAGGCCGAAACGGTGGCAGCGCTGGCCGGCGTTGCCAACATCCACGGGGTGAAGGAAGCCAGCGGCGACATGGGCCAGGTGGCCGACATCGCCCGGCTCTGCGGGGGCAAGCTTGCCATTTACAGCGGTGCCGACGACGTGAACCTGCCCATCCTGGCGCTGGGCGGGGCGGGCGTCGTCTCGGTGACGGGCAACGTGGCCCCCCGCCACTGCAGCGCCATGACCGAGCGTTGGTTTGCCGGCGACACGGCCGAGGCCCGGCGCATTTTCCTCGACCTCATGCCGCTCAATACGGCGCTGTTTGTGGAGACGTCGCCCATGCCGCTCAAGGCCGCGCTGCAGATGCTGGGCATCTGCACCGACGAAGTGCGTCTGCCCCTCATTCCCGCTGCTGATGCCACCCGCGCCAAGCTGCGGGAGGCCATGGCCGGGCTGGGGCTGGTGTGAGTGGCTGAAACCAGGCTGCGCCTCAATCAATGCAAAAACGCTTCTGCCCATGGGCAGAAGCGTTTTGGTTATTTTGCTGCCTGCAGGCGGGCGATCTCGCGCAGCACTGCGTCGACGCCCTCGCCCTGCTCGCAGTTGTAGGTTTCCCGCAGGAAGGCAAGCTGGGCCTGCCGCAGTTCGATGGCCCGGTCCACGTCGCCCTTCTCCTCCCAGAGCAGCGCCATACAGATGAATGGATCTGTGTAGGCGGGTGGGGGTTGCAGGCGGAGCCATGCCTCATAGTCGGCAATGGCGTCGTCCCATCGCCCCATGCGCACCATCCGGTCCGCGCGCCAGGCGTGGGGCCGCCAGGAGTCCGGTGCTTCGTCGATGCACTCCTGCCACAGACGCAGCGCCTCCGCGCCGTCGCCCCGGGCGTAGGCGATGTCACCCCGCCACATTTTGGCGCACACATGCCGCCCCACGGTGGGGGTGGAGTCGATGATCGTCTGTGCCTCGTCCAACAGGCCGTTGCCGATGAGTTGGTCGAGCAGCCACCGCCAGCCTTCCTCATACTCCGGCACCCGCCGGAGCAGCGCCCGGTAGTAGCGAACCATCTCCAGCGTGTTGTTGCACGTCCAGTCCCCGCCGTAGCCGTGCAGCACGTTTGTCAGCACACTGTGGCCGGCCTTTTCCTCCGGCGCGATGCGGATGGCCTGCTGTGCCCACTGCACCGCCTGACGGGTGTATGTGCCAATGCGGTGCTCGTACAATTTTGCCAGCAGCAGATGGGCCCTGGCGGAATCGGGTTTGCGGGCCACGATGGCGTTGAGCTGAGACTCCGTGGCGGCAAAGCCGCTCTCGGGCAGGTCTCGGGTGTTGATGAGCATGGCGCCGATGCGGTTGAGATGTTCATCATCGCTCAGGGCAAAGAGGTCGTCAATGGCCACGCCAAAGGCGACGGACAGTGCTGGAAGGAGACCAATATCGGGCATGGTCACATCGTTCTCCCATTTGGACACCGCCTGTGGCGATACGCCCAGCATCTCTGCCAGCGTCTCCTGGGTCATAGCGCGTTCGGTGCGCAGGGCTTTGATGGTTTTCCCAAGTTCCATGATCCATGACACTCCTTGTTGTGTGTTCCGGCCGGTAGCTTCATTGTAGGGCAAAGGGACCGTACATCCAATGACTGCGTGGGCAAGGCGTCTCGCCGGTTGGTTGAGGACGCGCAGCCGATTGGGGCCCTATGAGGGGTACGGACGGATGGAACAGGCAGTCTCACCCCCCCACCCGGTTGACCGACCCCAAAGACGGGCAGTATAATCGAGGAAACAAAAGACGGGCCGCGGGTGCGGCCAATCCCCCCAGGAGGACAACGATGGTACGCATACTCATCAACGGCTGCAACGGCCGTATGGGCCAGGCGCTGGCCCAGGCCGCGGCGGCCCAGCCCCAGACGTTCGAGATCGTGGCGGGGGTGGATCGCTTCGCACGGGAGCCGGCCCCGGCCTTCCCGGTGTACGCGGCTCTGGCCGACTGCGACGTGGCCGTGGACGTGCTGGTGGATTTCTCCCGCCCCGAGGCACTGCCCGATGTGCTGGACTTCGCCGTGGGGCGCGGCTGCGCGCTGGTCATCTGCACCACCGGGCTCACCGCCGACGACGTTTCGGCCATCGAGCGGGCGGCGGCGCGGGTGGCGGTGTTCCGCTCGGCCAATATGTCGCTGGGCGTCAACCTGGCGGTGGAGCTCTGCCGGCAGGCGGCGTCCTTCCTGGGCGATGGGTGTGACATCGAGATTGTGGAGAAGCACCATGCCGGCAAGGTGGACGCCCCCAGCGGCACAGCGCTCATGATGGCCGATGCCATCAACGACGTGTACCTCAACTCCAAGACCTATACGCTGGGTCGGGCTGGGGCCGACGCCCGCCGCTCCAAGGGCGAGATCGGCATTCACGCCATCCGCGGCGGGTCCATCGTGGGGGAGCACGAGGCGCTCTTCATCGCCCCCAATGAGATCGTGACGGTGGCCCACCAGGCTCTGAGCCGGGAGGTGTTCGCTGCGGGGGCGCTGCGGGCGGCAGCCTATGTGGCCGGGCGGGGGCCTGGTCTTTGTAACATGCACGACATGCTGACCGAGACGACCGCTGTTACCGCCATCGCCGTGGACGAAAACCAGGCCATGGTGACCGTGACCGGCGCGGCATCCGGTGACGCGCGGCGGCTGTTCGTCGCGCTGTGGCAGGCCGGCGTCAACGTGGACATGATCGCCCAGACCGCCGGACCCCAGGTCAACGTGGCGTTCACCCTGCCCCGGGCCGTCATGGCGCAGGCTCTGCCGGTGGCACGGGGGTGCCTGGGCGACGGCCCCACCGTGGAGGCGAGGGAGGACGTGGTCAAGCTCGCCATTGAGGGCCCGGGTATGGAGCGGCAGCCCGGCGTAGCCGGCCGCATCTACGGCGCGCTTGCCGATGCCGGGGTGGAGCCGCTGGCCGTTACCACGTCGGAGACGAAGGTTGCCTGCTGCGTGCCCGCCGCCTTCCGCCGCGCCGCGGTGGAGGCGCTGATGAAAGAATTTCATCTCTGATTCGCCTTTGCCGCTTCGCGACAAAGGCGAGTTTGGAGAGCTCGTTACGAGTGCATTTGTGCCGCCCGACGTACACGCCGCCGGGCGGCATTCGTTTGCGAGGGTCGTGCGGGGTTTTTACGGGGGAGACGCCCGTGCGCGGGGGAGGGTGAGTGGCACGATCGGGGGGATTCGTGCCTTGGGCGAATGAATCGCCCTGCGGCAATGGGGGTGTACACTCGCTCTGTTTCTGCTGTGGAGGAGGGGTGAGTGCCACGGGCGGGCTCCTTCGTGCCGCCCGCGGATAAACCGCTTGGGCGGCTACAGGGGGTGAAGTGCCCGCAGCAATCCTCTCCCCGACCCCTCCCCCAGGCTTGGGGGAGGGTCATCGGAAGCGGGATGCACGAAGCGGGAAGCTGGCTGTGCCGTCCCCGTCTCCTTCGGGGCGCGTGCGAGTTTCCCCCTGGCGATCGGCGGCAGAAAACTGGTCGACAACGGGCGGGATGTTTGAGTTTTCACATTGCAGAGCAATGTGAAAACGAGTTACCGCCGTTGCCTCCCAAGTATGTGCCGGTCGTCAGGTCTTGGAAACTCGCCTGCGCCCTGGGCGTTTTTGGGTACTTTTGGCGCCATCCAAAAGTACCGCCCGCGGCAGGCGCGTCTCTAAAATGCGATGCTGAGTTGTTAACTCGAAGCATACCGCAATGCCCCTGTGTTACCACCACCGCCACCCTCCCCTCACGCCGACGACCCGGTCACCAAACCAATACGATCTGTAGAACGCTTTTTGGGTTCTTATGGCGGCTAAAATGCTACCCAGTGCAAGCCGCGTATTTTTCCCCCGCACCCCCGCCCCCGCCACGGCATACCCTGCCCCAAAGGGGGCGGACGCCATGGACTACAACCGGGACGGAGCGGTGAGTTACGCACTGACGTGGGCGGTGAACCCCAACCCCGCGTACCTGTACATCGCGGACAATGACTGTACCAACTTCATCTCCCAGTGCCTGCGGGCCGGCGGCGCAGGGGATGATTTCAACCCCACCCACCCCTGGTGGTACCGGGGTGGGCGCTCTTCCCTGTGCTGGACGGTGGCCGGCTCACTGTATTGGTACATCCGCACCCGCAGCGATGCCGGGGCCTTTGGCGTGAAGGCCCAGACACTGGAGTTTGGCAATTACGATGAGGCGGCGCGCGCGGCGGCGGGGTGGCTCGCACCGGGCGATCTGCTGCAATACCGTGACGCCAACGGAGGCATCCGGCACTCCACCATCGTTACGGCCTTCGACGGCGCGGGCGAACCGCTCATCTCCCAGCATACCCTCAACCTCGCCAATGCCCGCTGGCGCAAGCCATTCCCGCGGGTCATCCTGCACCACATCACGGGGGTGAACTGAGGGAAGCTGCCCCCCATGCTCTCTCTTTGGCTTGCCATGGGGGCGGCTGCGGTGGGTGACGGGCGGGCTTTGCTGCCGGTCACTCGCAGGGGAAGGTGGTTTGGGTGAAGTGACGCCGCCAGCTGGATTGCAGCAGCGTTCGTTGAGCAGCGTCCAAAGCGCTTCGGTGTTCGGGTTGGCAAAAAATCACATAATCCCGGGCCGTTCCCCGGTGAAAGTGAAGAACGTTCAATTCCTGGCCAAATTGTGCGGCAAGCCGTTCGTAAGCTGCCCGATATTCCTCCCGCGGCATGCGATTGCGGTGCTGGTACAGCAGAACGCTCTTCCCCCCGGCGAACAACGCAGTCAACTCTGAGAGGGTCGCATACTTGTTGGCGTCGGGGTGTTCGGGCGTGATTCCTCTGGGTGCCAGCCCGTTGTCCGGGTCCAGAAACACCAGCTCACACCCACGCAACGTGTCGTGAGCATCTGAAACCCACTGTTGACGGTGTGCTGACCGGTTGCCAGGCAATGTCTCCCGTCCGGGGAGGGCTTGACGAAAGCACACCATGTCATGGGGGAGCAGCCCCTCGTGTTGTTCCACTGCGGCAATGCGGCGGTCGCTGGCGGCAATAATCTGCCCCAGCATGTGATAGAGCGGCCGGTCGCAATCCTCGAAGGCTGCGCGTTCATGGCCGGTTTTATGGAGATAGCCAATGTGCCGGCCATCGTTGTTTGCGGCCGGTTGGTCTACGTAGTACCAGTTAATTCCCATCCGAAGGCCCGTTTGGGCATGAATATGACGCAACAACCCAAATTTGCCGAAATCGCCGACGTCGCCCACATAGTGATCCTGCATGGTGCACCTCCGGTTTTAGCATCAGGGCAACACCGCACAAAGCCAGCGGCCGTCTTGCTTGGTCTTTTCCCGCCCTGCCGCGTTGTCATCAGTCGCCTATGCTCTGCGGCATAAGCTCCTTCCTCCGCCTTGCAGGACAAGAAAATCCTCTGCGCAATCCAACCACTCCATTTGTGTGGTGTCGCCCTAGCATACCAGCACAGGGGAGGAAAACAAGGGGATTCAGGCGCGACGGAGCCCGATGTGCCACAAAGGGCGCGCACAGGAACGGCCCGTCGGCTATTTAACCGATGAAATTGAACAGAAACGCCAGCGCCAGCACCACGGCCCCGGCAAAGAGCACGAATTTCAGGATCTTCGCCGCCACCTTGACGGCGAGGACGATGAGCACCACCGCGCCGATGATCCACAGGATGTCGGCGGCGTTGAACTGTTGGGCCATACTCATCACGTTATCCATGGTGGGTCGCTCCTTTCGGATTGCGGGGCTCCTCGGCGTAGCGCACGCGGGTATAGGTATGGAATTCGGGGTTGCCCACGTGGATGTGGCGGATGCCGAAGAGCGACGGGCGGATGGACACGATGCCCAGCACCCGGTCGTCGTCGGCGTCGGTCAGCACCAGGCAGGGCTTCAGCTGCTGGCCGAAGATGTCGTGCTTGACCATCTCGTAGCCCAGGTGTGCGCGGTTGCGGCGGGGCAGGTCGTTGAGGACGCTTTCCCGCCAGCGTAGTACCTCGCCCACCCGGCGCCGTCCCTCCTGCTTGTAAAAGAAGTCGTGCCACTCCATCGTGCATTTTTTGGTCAGCCGCCGGATGACGGGCGCAAAATCGCCGCGGTTGTAGCAGTGGGCAAAGAGCTCCAGTGCTTTGTCGTCCGACACGATTCCGCCTCCCTACCGGGTGCGGCGGCGAATCTCGCCGTCCGCAACGTCGTAGATGTCCAAATCCAACCCCGTCATTTCCTCTTCGAGCTTCACGCAGGTCAGCAGCGTCTGCACCCCGGCCACCGCCCGGATGAGCCCGGCACGCCGTTCTCCGTCCAGCTCGCTCAGAACGTCGTCCAGTATGAGAATCGGCGTCTCCCCGGTGCGGCGGGCCATCACCTTGAGCTCGGCGAGCTTCAGCGCCAGTGCCGCCGTGCGGTGCTGCCCCTGGGAGCCATAGAGCCTCAGGTCGTAGCCGTTCACCAGCAGGGTGAAATCGTCCCGGTGGGGGCCGATGGAGGTCGTCGTCCGGCGGATGTCGCCCTCCCGCGCCTCCGCAAGTTGCCGCAGCAGGGTCTCGGCGGCCTCCTCGGTGTTGTCGGCCGTCACGCCGGAGAGGAGCCGGGCCTCCAGCCTTTCCCCGCGGGAGAGAGCGCCGTGTGCGGCGGTGGCTTGCTCAAAGAGCTCTGCCACATACTGGCGGCGGCGGACGGCGATGCGCGCCCCACAGGTCGCCAGCTGCTCGTCCCACACGTCCAGGGTGTCGGCCTGGCTGGGGCGGAAGGCCAGCTGTTTGAGCAGGGCGTTGCGCTGCCCCAGCGCCTTCTGGTACTGCTGCAGGTCGTAGAAGTAGGCCGGGTCGGTCTGGGCGATGTCCATATCCATGAACCGCCGCCGGGCCGCCGGGCCCGATTTGACGATCGCCAGGTCCTCCGGAGCAAAGAGCACGGTGTTGACGTGGCCCATGAGCTCGCCCATGCGCCGGGCGGGCAGGCCGCCCACGCGCAGGGCCTTGCCGCCGTCGGTGTTCAGGGCCATCTCCACCCGGTGGCCGCCGTCGCGATGCTCGGTCTCGGCCCGCAGGTAGGCGGTTTCCTGGTGCCACATCACCAGTTCCCGGTCGTGGCTGGTTCGGTGGCTGCGTCCGCAGCTCAAATACGCCACGGCCTCCACCACATTGGTCTTGCCCTGGGCGTTTCGCCCCACAAAAACCGTCACACCCCCGCCGGGCTCCAGCGTCAGGGTGTTCACATTGCGCCAATGGGCCAGAACAAGCTTCTTCAGCAGCACGGGGAACTCACTCCATCGGGGCATACAAGCCCCCTCTTATCATAGCCCGCGAAGGGGCAAAGCACAAGCGCGGCGGTCAAATCCATCGCTCAATCCAGCCCATCGTAGAAGGGGCTGTCGGGGCCGTCGGGGTCGGGCAGGGGCCGGGCCTGTGCCGCCAGGCGCACCACTTCGTCGTTGAACTCCCGCGGCTTTTCCTCCTGGGGCAGGCTGCCGCAGTTGCGGAGGATCCGCACCGTGGCCCCGGCGATGGTTTCGTGGTAGAGGTCGGCCATGCCGCAGGGGCGGCCCAGGTCGTCCTCCCCCCACAGGATGCGCACCGGGCAGGTCAGGCTGCCCATGCGGCTGAGGGCGTAGCGGTCGTCGTACCCGAGCAGCGCCCGGCGCAGGGCCTGGCGGGCTGGCAGGGTGGACAGGGGCTGCCACACCTCGTCCACCAGGGCTGGGTTGACGGCAATCTCGTTGAAGTAAGCCCACCGCAGCAGCCGCTCCACCGTGGCGGGGGTGGTGAACCGCAGCGCCAGCGCGCCCACACGGCGGTGCAGCAGCAGCTTCATCGGCCAGGGGAAGTAGCGGGTGAGACTGCCCGGCGCGCACAGCAGCAGCGCGCCCACAAGATCCGGCCGCCGGCAGGCCATCTCCAGGCCAACGATTGCGCCTTCGCCCACGCCGCACACCACCGCCCCGGTCACGCTGAGTGTCTCCAGGAACCGGGCCAGCAGGCGGGCCATCTCCTCGGGCGTGGCGGCGGAACCTTCCGGCAGGGTGGAGTACCCCAACCCCGGCAGGTCGGGTGCCAGCACCCTGAGGTACCGGCTCAGGAACGGGATGTTCTGACGGAACGTTGCCAGCGACAGCCCCGCCGGGTGCAGCAGCAGCACCGTGGGGCCCACGCCGTCCTCCCGGTAATGGATGTGCGCGCCGTCCACCTCCATGGTGCGGCCCACATCGGGGCCGTTGGCGGGCGCGGGGTGCAGTGTGCTCATTGGGACGCCTCCGCTGGGGTCAGCACCCGCAGGGCCGCCGGCAGCAGCGCAAAGCGGGCGCTCGTCACGCTGGGGAGAAGGTCGCCGTCGGCCTGCACGGTGAAGGGTTCGTCCCGCTCCACCGTGAGGGTGCCGCAGCGCCCCATGTGTACAAAGGGAAACGCCGTGTGCCCGCCGGAGGGGAACTTCGGGAACAGCGTGGCGATCTTCATGCGCGGGATGCTGTCCACCAGGCAGTAGTCAAACAGCCCGTCGTCGGGCACAGAGTGGGGCAGCACCTTCATGCCCCCGCCGTAATGGGTGCCCAAGCCCACCGCGCACAGCAGCATCCGCAGGCTTTGCTCGTCGTTGTCGATGGTCACCTTCGCCTGCACCCCATGGAACCCCAGCAGCGTGCGGAACACCGAAGCGTAGTAGGACAGGGGGCCCAGGCGCAGGCTGTGCGCGCCTTCCACCACGGCCACATCAAAGCCCACGCTGGCGATGTTGATAAAGTGCGTGTCGTTGACCTTGCCCACGTCCACGGCGCGGGTGTGGCCGGCGAGCACGATGTCCAGCGCGGCCCGATGGTCGTCGGGGATGTTGAGGCACCGCCGATAATCGTTGCCGGTGCCGGCGGGTACGATGCCCATGGGGGTGGGCTTGCCGCTGGTCATCAAGCCCTCGGCCACCTCACGCACGGTGCCGTCGCCGCCCACGGCCACCACGGCATCTGCCCCGCCCAGGGCAGCCTCCCGCGCCAGGGCGGCGGCGTGGCCCGGGGCGTTGGTTTTCGCGGTGGTAAAGGCCACACCCCGGGCCGAAAGCACCGCGGTGAGCTCGTCCAGCACCTGCGGGCAGCGGCCCCGGTCCGCAACCGAATTGACAATAAAGGCGATCATGGCAGTCCCCCGTGTCGGTGTCCCCGGGCAGTCGACCGCGGGGCATGTAACAAACATTGTACCACATGCAATGCCCCCTTGTAAAAAACCGGCAACGGTTGGATGGATATGGTATACTATATATGCCACGTAACAGTTTCATACCGCTCGGGAGAGAACCATGCGCAAGGACCTGTACCGGGATCCGTTGACCGGTTTTTTTAACCTGTTTTTTTTGATGGAGGCGAACCTGGCCGACCTGTTTGGCACCCGGGGCACCATTCTCTTCTTTGATGCCGAGGGATTGATGCGGGTGAACGAACGGTTTGGCCGGGAGGGCGGCGACAACTACCTGCGGGTGCTGGCCCGGGCCATTTCCACAGCGGCGGAGGGCATCGTCGACGGCAGCCCGTCCCAGCCCTTTCGCGTAGGAGGCGACGAGTTCCTGCTGGTGTTGGCCGGGCAGGTGCTGGCTGACCCCGACGCATTGGCCAACGACATCCGCACGCGGTTAGGCGCGTCACTGGCCACCCTGGGCATGTCCGGCGGCGTGCACGCGTCAGCTTGGGTGTATGAGAGTACGCCACGGTCCGCCGCCGAGGTGCTCAAGCGTCTGCACCACGCGCTCCGGCACGATGCTGGGGACGAGACCGATGGCCTGCTGCCCCGCTGGGCCGATAGCATGATGGACTGGATGTTCCGCCGCATCGGCGAGACGGTGCGGCTCCTGGATGACGCCAACGCGGCTGCCCTGAGCGACGAGATCAGCGGGCAGCCCAACCACCGGGCGGCCGTGATGGAGTTGGAGGGCTGGAACGAAGAGGTTGCCGCCGGTGCCCAGCATTGTCTGCTGTTTATCGATGGAGACAACCTGAAGCGCTACAACACCCTTGGGTATGAGGTGGGCAACCATATGATCCGCGACCTGGCCGGGGCGCTGCGCCGCACCGTCCGCGCTGAGGACGGGCTGTACCGGTGGCTGTCGGGCGATGAGTTCATCGTCACCCTGCGCAACACCGACCGGCCCACCGCCATTCGCCTGGCCGAGCGTATCCGCAGCCAGGTGGAGACGACCACCCGTGGGTGGGTGTTTCCCATCACCGTGTCCATTGGCGTGGCTTGCCTGCCCACCGATGCCACCACCACAACCGAGGCCCTGCGAGTGGCCGAGCGGGCTAACCGCCGCGCCAAGGAGGGCGGGAAAAACAGGATTGTGTAAGGCGCATCCTGCGCCTTTCGCGGCTGGCTGGTCGCGTGCTACGCACGCCTGGTCGTACCGTCCCGGCACTGCTCGGCCATGCGTCCTGGCTGCTCGCCCATGCAGCCCGGCCGCTGTTGCGACAGCCGCGATTCAAAGTACTTGTTCCTATTTCTTCGTATCGTTCGCCGCACATGTCGCCGAACGATAAAAACAATCGTGTTCATGCGGATTTTTGGGAAATGCGTTTCGCCAGTAGGCGGTATTTTAAGTACTCACGCCTACAATTGTTCCCTCCCGCCGGACAAACCGGTGCTCGGCTCTTTTGTTTCCTTCCTGTATCGATTTTTGCAAGCTGAAGGCGCATCTGTGATGCGCCCCAACGCGCAAAGCACTCGCTGCCATAGGCGCGTAAAGCGAGGGTGGAGGGGAGCTGGAGCGGACGCCAAGCCCGTGGGCACCAGAGAAGCCCAACGAAAAAACAAACGGCATCCCTCATGGGATGCCGTTTTTACTGTTCTGTTTTGTTTTCCTGGACGGTCAATACACCTCCGGCGGGTGAGAGAGCACCACTTCCAGCTCGCCCTCGGTCGCCTCGTAGGCGATGGGCCCGCAGGTCGCCGGCAGCAGCCATTCGTCACCCCGCG
>JAEYRA010000156.1 GCA_023409755.1 Bacillota bacterium | reverse complement strand
GGGTGGCTCGTGCGGGGTTTTGCGCGGGGGACGCCGCCGTGGCGGGAGGGCGGAGTGCCGCAGGCAGGCTGTTTCGTGCCTTGGCCGAATGAATCGGCCTGCGGCTGCGGGGGCATTGCCCCTGTGCTTCGCGTTCGCGCCGGCCGCTTTGCGACCGCCGTGATAGGGACGTGCTCGGGCCAAGGCCGGGGCGTTGCCCCGCGCCGTACATGCCGTCGCGGGGCTTTCGGATTCGTTGGGCCGTGCAGGGTTTTCATGGAATTACGCCGCTGCGGCGGGGAAGGGTGTGCGTCACACAACTAAGCTTGTTGTGCCTTGGGCGAGTGAATCGCCCGGCGGCTGCGGGCTCAGGGCCCTGCGCTGACGAAAGTGGGAGTTCGCTTCGCGTCCGCGCCGGCCGTTCCACGACCGTCGCGAGGGGGAGTGCTCGGATTGGGTGAAGGGGAGCCCCCTGACGCACATGTCGTCAGGGGGCCTCCTGTTGGGGTGGCTCGTGCGGGGTTTTGCGCGGGGGACGCCGCCGTGGCGGGGAAGGGTGAGTGCTGCGAGCAGGCCGCTTTGTGCCACCGCCGGATGAGCCGGTTGGTGGCTGCGAGGGGATAGCGCTTGCATGGGGAAGACGCCGCTCACGCGGGGAGGAGCGGGTGTTACGAGAGCAGGCTGCTTCGTACCACTGGCTGATAAACCGCCTGCGCGGCTGCCGGAATGAGGCGCGCTCTTCGCTAGGGCTTCACTCGTGCGTTCGCCGTGTGACGTACATGCCGCCACACGGCGCCTGTCTGCTCAACGCGCATTTGCGTTTACGTAAGGAATGCGTTGCGGCGGGGGAGGGCCGAGTGCCCCGGAAAGGACGATTCATGCTTTGGCCGTATGAACCCTCTTCGCGCCTTTCGTCCGCGGCGGTGGGCTATGGGCTGTTTACAGCGCCATTACGTGCGCTTGATCTGACGCTGTCCTGGTTGCATGGGCGAGTAGCTGGGTTGCAGGGCCGAGCAGTACCGGAATGGCACGACCAGGCAGACCGAAGGGATGCGATTAGCCCAAGGAGTCTTGGCGCGGCGGCTGCCGGGAGTGGCGTCCCTAGACTGGCTCATTCCAATACTTATGGGAATAGGCTTTACGTACGCTTATAGCTCACAGTGCGTGAAGAAACTCGTTGCCGCGTCGCCGGTTTACCCGGCAGCGGCTCCTGGCAGTGTGTGCGTGGCACGCGCTCCCCGCCGCAACGGCGTTCCTGCGTGAAAAGCAGGTACGAGTGGGGAGTTGAAAGCCGCGCGGCGACATGCGCGGCGCGCGGCAATTTCAAGTATAAAACGAGCACTCCCCACTCGCGGCCGTCGCGCAGCGGCGGTCGCGAACGCGAAGCGGTTATAACCAACCCTGTCCACCCATATACTAGACCGGCTTGCTGTGCCGAAGGAGGTGGACGCATGCGAAGGATTGCGTTGGTGGTGGCGCTGGCACTGGGGTTGGCGCTGGTGCTGCCGGCGGCTGGCTGGGCCGAGGAGCCGGTGGGCAACATCCGCGTGCGGCTGGCTTCGGCGGGCACACCGGCGGCGGTGGATTTCCGTGTGAAGGGGGCTTACCGCGTGGCTGAGGATGCCACCCTCGCTCTGCTGCCCAATGTGACCTACCGCCTGGCGCTGGCGGCCGAGGGCGAGGGGCTGACCCTCACCTGGTCCGACGGTGTGGCCGACCGGGAGACGACGCTGCCTGCGTCGGTCACCCTGCGCCGCTATGGCAACGGCGGTGGCGACGGCTGTGTGGTGCTCAACCACCCCTCCTATGGCTGGAAACCCTATGAGGGAGATGTGACCATCACCCGGGGGCTGGGCGGGCTGACGCTCATCAACACCCTGCCGCTGGAGCGCTACCTGATGGGCGTGCTGGCCTGCGAGATGGGCGATAGCTGGCCGGCCGAGGCCCTGAAGGCCCAGGCGGTCTGCGCGCGCACCTATGCGTTGCGATACCTGCGGGCAGCCGGGAACGAGGCCTGGGACGTTGGCGATACCACGGCCTGGCAGGCCTACCGTGGCAGCCCGCGAGACAGCGACGGCGACCTGCAGCCCCACATCGCCGCGGCGGTGGAGGCCACAGCCGGGCAGGCGCTCTATTACGATGGCGCGTTGCTGGACGGGGTGTTCTCTGCCAGCAACGGCGGGTACATCCGCACGGCGTCCGAGGTGTGGGGCGGGGCCAATACCTACCACGTGGCCAAGGCCGACCCCTGGGACAGCGCCAATCCGCTGAGCCCCAGTTATACATTTTTGTTCCCCAAAGGCGGTGAAACGGGGCTTGACGGCCTTACGGTGGTGGACCGTGCCCGGGCTGAGCGGACGCTGCGGCTGGTTCGCCAAGCCGTGGCTGATGCCCGTGGCGAGCAGGCAGAGGGGGTTGCCATCAAAGCCATCACTGGGGTGACGCCCACAGCGCTGCGGTCGGGGCGGTCGCCCGGCAGCCAGGAATACACCCAGGTGGCGGTGGCGGTGCGGGCAGTGGTGAGCGGTGCGCCTTTCGACAGCACGGTGACCATCACTTACACCGCTGCCGATGGCAAAACGGCCGGGGACCTGCGCCTGGCCTTTGCCGAGTACGATGCCCTGCTGCCTACAAGCAACCTGTGGCAGATGACCGCCGGGGAGGAGGGCGCCTGCTGGACGATCACCGTGCGCGGGTTCGGGCACGGCGTGGGCATGAGTCAGCGCGGGGCCCAGATGATGGCCAAGGATGGCAAGGGATACGAAACCATACTGGAGTTCTACTACAACTACGGCAGCGGCGGCAGCAAACCGGTGCAGCTGCGGGCGGTGACGGAGGAAACGCCCACGCTGCCCCCGCTGAGTGCTGAGGGGGCGCTGGCGGCGGGCCGTGTGACCGCCGATGGTCTGAATCTGCGGGCCGCACCCGACCTCCAAGGCACGGTGGCTGCCGTGCTGGCTCGTGACACCGCCCTCTCCATTCTGGAGCGGCGACCCGGCTGGTACAAGGTGTTTTGCCCCTCCAACGGCCTGACTGGCTATGTCTCCGCCGACCACGTAACGCTGGAGAGTGCGGCGATACCGACCGGCACTGCCAGTGCGTCGACGTCTGCCAGCCCATCGCCCTCGGTGTCGGGTGCGGCGGCATCCACGCCGCCCGGTGTGATGGTGACGCCCTCAAAGGTGCGCCCCCCTGCGATCGATGGGCTGTGGGGGCTGCTGGACAGCCCCTGCCCACTCCACCTGCGTGCTGAGCCGGAGACCGGAGCCCCGACGCTGGGCCTGGTGCCCCGCAATGCCTCGCTGGAGCTGCTCTCGGTGGACGGTAAGGCCCATTGGCTGCGGGTGCGCTGGCAGGGGACCGAGGGATATGTCCTGGCCCGCTATGTGCGCACCGCCAGTGGCCGGCCCTGCACCCTCACCGATGGCCCCACGCCGCTGCGGGCGGCAGCGCTGTCCTCGGGGCACCTGCTGCGCACCCTGCCCGCCGGGCAGATGCTGGAGGCCGGGGCCGTGGTGCGTACGGGCCTTACGCTGTGGCGGCGCGTCTCCGTAGACGGCCAACAGGGCTATGTGCCCGAGCGCGTCTGTCGGTTGGCGTGGAAATAGCGCTTCGCTGGCGCTTCGCTTTCGCGCCGGCCGCCTTGCGACCGCCGCGAGTGAAGTCATCTTTGCCGTGAACGGCAAAGATGAATCAGGACTGCTCGTCACGGCTTGGGCAGTGCCCCGCGACGTACACGCCGCCGCGGGGTCTTCTGGCTACGTTGGTCGTGCTCGGCGTTTACGGAGGGAGACGCCGCTGCGGCGGAGAGGGGTGCGTGGCACGGTCAGGGTGTTTCGTGCCGCTGCCGGATAAACCGGCGACGCGGCTGCGGGGAGACGCAGACACTCCGGTTGTGTTGGCCGCTTCGCGCCCGCCGCGAGTGGGAGGGTGCTCGTCATGGCTTGGGGGATTGCCTAGCGACGTACACGCCACCGCGGGGCTTTGGGCTGTGCTGGCCGTGCCCGGCATTTGCGGAAGGAAACGCCGCTCACGCGGGGAGGGGCCGAGTGCCACGGTCAGGGTGCTTCGTGCCGTTGCCGGATAAACCGGCGACGCGGCTGCGGGGAGACGCAGACACTCCGGTTGTGTTGGCCGCTTCGCGACTGCCGCTTGAAGGGAGTGCTCGTCATGGCTTGGGGATTGCCTAGCGACGTACACGCCACCGCGGGGCTTTGGGCTGTGCTGGCCGTGCCCGGCGTTTGCGGAAGGAAACGCCGCTCACGCGGGGAGGGGCCGAGTGCCACGGTCAGGGTGTTTCGTGCTGCTGCCGGATAAACCGGCGGCGCGGCTGCGGGGAGACGCAGACTCTCCGGTTGTGTTGGTCGCTTCGCGACCGTCGCGAGTGGGAGGGTGCTCGTCATGGCTTGGGGATTGCCCCGCGACGTACACGCCGCCGCGGGGCTTTGGGTTGTGCAGGTCGTGCCCGGCGTTTACGGAAGGAAACGCCGCTTCGACGGAAGGGTTTCGTGCACGGTCAGGGTGTTTCGTGCCGCTGCCGGATAAACCGGCGACGCGGCTGCGGGGAGATGCAGACACTCCGGTTGTGTTGGCCGCTTCGCGACTGCCGCTAGAAGGGAGTGCTCGTCATGGCTTGGGCATTGCCCCGCCGACGTACACGCCGCCGCGGGGCTTTTGGCTGTGCTGGCCGTGCCCGGCGTTTGCGGAGGGAGACGCCGCTTCGGCGGAAGGGTTTCATGCACGGTCAGGGTGTTTCGTGCCGCTGCGGGATAAACCCGCAACGCGGCTGCTGGCGTTTGCCTCTCGCAGGAAAACCCTGAAATACCGTCCTTCGTGCGCGTTGCGAGTTTTCCCGGACGACAGGGGCACTTACCTTTGTGCCGACCGTCCGGTCTAGGGAAACTCGCCCGCGCCTTTAGGCGTTTTGGGTCCTTTTGCGCCATCAAAAGGACCGCCCAGCACAGCGCGTATCCCACCGGAGATTTCTTGTTCCGTGCGTGTCCCAGCAGCCTTGGCACACAAAAACCCCCGACGAACGGTTCGTCGGGGGCAATGGTTGAGAGGGTCGGCACTCACTGGCGGCGAGGCTACGCCAGCGCCTTCTCGAACACCGATTGCACAATCTCACGGGTGGCGGCGCCTTCGTGCACCTTTTGCCCGTCCACGTAGTAGGTGGGCACGTAGTAATAGTCGTATTGGTCCGCCCGTTCGCGCTCCACCGTCTCGTCGACGATCTCAATCTCGCACTGGCCGTAGGCCGGGTTCTCCGTCAGCAGTTCCTCCATCCAGGAGCGGGCTTTGCGGCAGTAGGGGCAGCCGGCCATGGTAAACATCAGTATTTTCTTCATGGTGATTCCTCCTTGATTCACGGGGCAGTATCGCCCATTGCTATTATATTCTAAAAAGGTCAATCAAACGAGCCGGTTGGACAATTGCCATGATGGCACGGTCGTGCTACCATGGTGAAAACAAATGGAGGTTCCCATGACGGGCAACGAAATTCGGCACATGGTGGTATTCAGTCTCCGCCACCCCCGGGGTTCACAGGCGGAGCAGGCCTTTCTGCAGGATGGTGAACGCATTCTCTCTGCCATTGCGACGGTGCGTGTCTTTGAGGTGCTGCGTCAGGTCAGCCCCAAGGCCACCTATGAGTTCGGGTTCTCCATGGTCTTTGAGGACCGCGCTGCCTACGAGGCCTACAACAGCCATCCGGCCCATCAGGCTTTTGTGCGGGACCGCTGGCAGACGGAAGTCGCGGCGTTCCAGGAGATCGACTTCACCGTACTCTGACGGACGGGCATCCAAATCCAGCCAAACGGCGTTTTGGTAACGCAAAACCCATTGTTTCCCAACACATGGCATGTTATACTTGCTATAGTGGTTATATCATCATGTCTGTGTCATCGGTACGGAGCGTCTTTTAGCGGCAGACGCTCTGTGTCCGTTGGTTTTGTTGTATTTTACGTCTGTTTGGCTTGCTCGAGTACAAAGGAGATGCAGCATTGAGCGTCCAGAGAAACCGGATGGAGCCATCTGCCGCCGTTCGCTCCCGGCCACAGCGCAGAGGTTGGGCGGCTCTTCGCATTACACTTATTTATTTCGCCATCAGTACCGTTTATATCATTTTTTCAGACCGTCTGATTGCCCTGCTGGCGGTTACTCCTGAACGCATTACTGCCATGGGCAGCGCCAAAGGTATTCTGTTTGTGGTGTTCACATCGGTGATGCTTTATGCCCTGGTGCGTGGTGCCCTGCGGCGCGAGATTGCCCTTCGCACCGACTTGGACCGCAGTTTGCAGGAGTCCGAGCAGGCCCGTGACCGACTGGCCGAGCAGGCCCAGCTGCTGCAGGAGCGACAGCAGTGGTTTGCCGCCATCTTTGAACGGGTGACCGTACCCTTTCTGCTCTTTGACCAGGACAGTGGGCGGTTGGTGCAGTGCAACCCCGCGGCCCTGAAGTTCTTCGGTGCGGCGGCGGATGCCGATCTGGAGAGCCTGCGCTTGACCGACCTGCTGCCGGAGGATGCTGTGAGCGGCATGTTGCACGCCACCCACAGGGGACAGGACGCTGGCTCGGGGGTGCCATACAATTCCCGGTTTGAGTGGACCCGCCCCAACGGTGAGCGTATTGTGGCGCGCATCACCCTTTCCACCGTGGTGCTGGATGGGAAGGAGCGCTGCTTTGCCGTCTGCCGCGACATCACCGAAAGCGTGCGCGCTCAGCAGAGGATCGCCCACAGCGAGGAGCAGCTGCGCGTGACCGTGAACGCCATCGGTGACGCCGTCATCTCCACCGATGAGCAGGGGCGGGTCGTTATGCTCAACGCCGTAGCGGAGCAGCTGTGCGGGCGGACCGCCCGGCAAGCCATCGGCATGCCCCTGCAGGAGGTGCTGTGCCTGAAACACCTGCAGGACGACAGCCGTGCCGAGGACCCTGCTACCGAGGTGCTGCTTGCCCCACACATCCACCGCGGGCGCTACCGCCAGCAAACCCGCGGGGGTGACAGCCGCCAGGTCAACTGCGTGGTGTCCCCCATTCTGGGGGAGGGGGGCAGCGTCGCCCGGGGCGTGGTCGTCGTGTTCCGCGACATCACCGAGCAGATGCAGCGGGAGGCGGAGATCCTCTACCTGAGCTACCACGACACCCTGACGGGTCTTTACAACCGCGCCTTCTTTGAGGAGGAGACGAAGCGGCTGGACACCGCCCGCCAGCTTCCGTTGACGGTCGTCATGGGCGACGCCAACAACCTGAAACTGGTCAACGATGTGTTCGGGCACGCCGAGGGCGACCGAATGATCGTGCAACTGGCGTCGGTGTTCCGCGCCTGCTGCCGGCAGGAGGACATCATCTGCCGCTGGGGCGGCGATGAATTTACCATGTTGCTGCCCGGCACCGGGGCGGAGGAAGCCCAATGCATCTGCCAGCGCATCCAGAGCGCCTGCGCCGTCCTTTCCCCGGCGGAGGGTTCCTCCGTCCGGGCCAGCGTGTCACTGGGCTGGGCAGTCAAGACCGACCCGGCCCAGACGATGGAAGCGGTGCTGCGGGAAGCCGAGGCCATGATGTACGCCAACAAGCTGCGCGAGGGGCAGGATGCCTTCCGGGCGTTGTTGACCTCGCTGCGCCGCCGGATGGACATCAGTCTGCAGGAGGGGAGCCCTCACACCCGCGTCATTGAGGAACTGGGGCTTCGCATCTGCCGGGAGCTTGCCCTGGATGAGAGCACCCAGCGGCAGTTCCGGCTGCTGACGCACCTGCATGACATCGGCAACGTCACCATTGGGGACGATGTACTCAGCCGCCCCGACACCCTGACGGAACAGGAATGGGAGCAGATGCGCAAGCACCCCATCGTCGGCTACCGCATCGCGCGCTCCTCGCCGGAGCTGGCCGATGTGGCCGAAGCCATTCTTTGCCACCACGAGCACTGGGATGGTACGGGTTACCCCCGCGGCCTGCGGGAGCAGGAGATTCCCCTGCTGTCCCGCATCTTCGCTGTGGCCGACGCGTACGACGTGATGACCCGCGGCCGCCCCTGGCAACCAGCTGTTTCGGCAGAGACGGCGCTGGAGACACTCTTTGCCCAGTCAGGCCAGCAGTTTGACCCGGAGATGGTGCGTGTCTTCGCCACCATCAGTCACAGCTTTCAGGAGGCCACCGGCTGAGTGCCGAGTGTTTGGGTTAAGCGATGCCCTCCCCTTACTGGGGAGGGCAATTTGTTCTATGCTGGTAAGGGTGGGGTGGTGTCGCTCCTTGCCCATATGCCCGACGGGAGGAACCGACCATGCACATGAGCCAAAAAATCTCCCAACGCCTGTGGAACCAGACTGAGAAGGCCCAACGGGAGACCACACGGGAGCTGGAGTTCATCGACGACATCGTGCAGAAGCACCACCTGGAGCGGGATCTTCTGGCCAGCCTGGATGGGGTGCGCACGGCCTTCGACGGCGGGGCGGGCACCGGGCGCTTCTCGCTGCTGCTGGCGGCACGCGGCGTTCGGGTGACTCACTTTGACATTTCCCAGGCGATGATTGACCAGGCAAGGACGCGGGCGGAGGACGCCGGCGTCGCCGAGAACATGACCTTCGCGCTTGGCGCGCTGGAGGACCTGTCGGCCTTTGCCGACCGGCAGTTTGACTTGGTGTATTCCTTTGACGCACCGGTGTCCTACACCTGGCCCAACCAGGAACGGGTCGTAGCTGAGCTGGTGCGGCTGGCGGGCAAACGCGTGCTGCTGAGCGTCTCCAGCCGGTTGGGGGCGCTGCCCTACTTTGCCAACCCCCTGCAGAAGAACCAGTTCTTCCTCAATGCCCAATCCCAGGACAGCTGGGTGCAGTGGGGGCTGGCACATGAGCAGGAGGCCATCGATGGCTTCCGTTTTGATCGGGCGGCAGCCGAGGAGTTCCTGCGCGAAGGGCTGAACAATCGGGGGCGCAGTGAGGTGGAGGAGTATGAGCGGGGCGGCACGCCCTGGCCCATCACCTACCACTTCCTGCCAGATGAACTCAGAGCCTTGTTGGAGCGGTGCGGCCTGCGCCGGGTGGAACTGGCCGGGCCGGGTGCTTACGCGCGTACCCTCCCCAATGCGCTGCTGGTGAAGCTGATGAACGACGAGGAGCAGCGGCGGGACTTTCTGGACTTTTGCTATCATTACGACCGCAATCCCTGGGTTTGCGGCATGGGTAAGGACAATCTATTTGCCAAGGGAGAGGTTTGACCGGGCAGGGGCTTGCGGTCATGCGAGAGACAGAGCAACCCCGCGGGTACCGCGGGGCTTTCCTTTGTGACCAACGTCCTTGTGGCCGCCGTCATTTTCGGCTATACTGGCATACAATATTTCTACCCCGGGCAACCGGGCGCGCGACAGGGGGGGGAGAACGATGGCGACCGAACGGATGGCGCTGACCGCGCCGGAACGCCTGTACATTACCGACAACGAAGGTACGGTGACATGCGGCTGTGACCAGGAGTGGTATGGTCTGCCCTGGCAGCGGCTGGCGGGTTGCGGGCCTACGGTGGCCACGAACCTGCTCCTCTATCTGGCGCGGGCCGAGGTTATCCTTCTGCCGCTGCCGGTGGGCGGGCGACATGACGCCCGGCGGCTCATGGATCTGGTGTGGCGCTCGGTCACGCCCACGATGCACGGGGTCAACAAGACGTCCCAGTTCTGCGGCGGGCTGGCGCACTTCTGCGAAACGCACCACCTGCCCCTGGTGTGCGAGGGCCTCGATGTACCCCGCAAGGAAGCCGCCCGTCCGACGCTGGCCCAAGTGCTTGCCTTTGTGTCTGATGCGCTGGCGGACGACAGCCCCGTGGCCTTTCTGAACCTGCACAACGGCAAGGTGGAAAATCTTGACGACTGGCACTGGATCACCATCGTTGCGCTGGAGACCGAGGGCAGCGATGCCCGGGTCACCGTCTACGACAACGGCGTGGAGCTCACCATCGACCTGGCGCTGTGGCTTGCCACCACCACGCTGGGCGGCGGGTTCGCGCGTCTGCGGCGCGCGGAGCGTGGTTGAGGTTTGCAACCCCATCTAGAGAGGGTCAACAAACCCCTAGAACGGGCAAGGGAAGAGGAGCCTCCCGCCCCAGCGCATTGCTGCACAATGCTCACCCTGCTCTCAACGATTTTGACAAATCGTCTGCCGCAGGGTGGGGGTAATACCGCTTCATTCGGCAGAAAGGAAGGGTTAGTTCGAGCAGAAGAAAAACTCCGCCCGCAGGCGCAACGTATCCTAGGAAGCCCGTATGAGAGCTGAAGTATGCGGTCGGCCCATCGCAATACTTCGTATTGCACGCGTTGCTCTCAACGATTCTAAAGAATCGTCTGCCGCAACGTCAGACGCCCCGGACGGGCGTCCAACCCAAGCGCCGTTAGTACGACGCTATGCGTCGTACTAACCGCACGAGGCGGCGTAAGGCGCGCCGGGCGGGACTGAGAGCCGGCGACATGTGCGGCGAACCGGACACGCCGGGCTGGTGGCACGCTTCGCGTGCCTGGTCGTACCGTTTCGGCACTGCTCACCCAAGCGTCCCCGAAGGCATTGCAATACAGGAAAAAGCAAAGAGCCGAGCGCCCCATCACAACACTGCGTGTTGTTCGCACCACTCTCAACGATTCTTGCGAATCGTCTGCCGTGATGCGGGGGTAACACCGTTTTATCCGGCGGGAGGGAACAACTCTAGGCGTGAGCACCAACAGCCAAATCCCGCCCGCAGACGAATCGTATCCTTAGAACTCAGCATGAGAGCTGCAGTTTGATATCGTTCGGCGACATGCGCGGCGAACGATTCGATGAAATTGGATCAAGCCCTCCCAATCGCGGCTGTCGCCAAAGCGGCAGCCGCGACAGCTTCAGAGCCCCATCCACTCGCATCCCTCGCCGGTCGTCACGTCCTTGGCACCCAAGTATGCCATGAAGTGCTTCAGGCACCGGTGGAAGGCGGCCTTCATCGCCCGATTGGGGCGCACGCCGTCCTCCCACCACCAGTGCAGCAGCTCCAGCGTACCGGTTTTTTTGTTGAGCCGCGGCTCAAACCGCGCGATGATCTGATCGCCATAGAGCACGGGCACCACGTAATAGCCATACTCCCGCTGGGCGGCGGGGGTGTACACCTCCCACCGGTAGCGGAAGCCAAAGAGCGCCTCCACCAGCCGCCGGTCCCACAGCATGTTATCCAGCGGGGCCAGGAAGGCCATCTCCGGCCGGTCATCGGCCGGCGTGGCGTCCAGCAGGGGCAGGTCCTCCGCCCGCAGGTAGAGCGTCTCCCGCAGGCCCTCCACCTCCGCCGGTACCAGCGCCTCCTCATTAAGCAGCGCGGTGAAGGCCACCGTGCGCTCCTCGTTCTTCAGGTTCTTCACACCCAGCCACGCGTCGCTTCCCCGGTTCCACAAAAGCCCCACCGAACCCACCCGCCGCAGCACGTGCCAGCGGTGGTATTCGCTGTCGTTGCCATGCGGGCAGGGCGCTTTCAGCAGCCGCTGGGGCAGGTGCCGTTCGGCCAGGTCGTAATACTTCCGGCTGCCCTCCTTGTGGTGGATGACGAGCTCGCCGGTGAAGTAGAGATACTCCAGCGCCGCGCGGCTGATGCTGGCGGGGCCCCAGGGCCAGCGCACCTTGGGTTCGCCGGGCAGGTCGGCCGAGCACAGCGGCCCCCGCTCGGCCACGGCGCGCCGGGTCTCCTCCAGCGCATCGGGGGTGTCGGCAAAGTTGGGGGCGTACCACTGGCGGTCGCCCTCCCGCTGGTGGGCGAAGGCCGGCCAGTCCTCAACGGGGTAGATGCACAGGCATTTGTCAAAGCCGTCCACCAGCGAGCGGTCACGGTAGAGAAGCCCTTCGAGCATGGCGGGCTTGTAGCCCTTCACGCGGGACTGCAGCACCAGCTGTGGGTTGTAGCCGACCTGGTTTAACGGGTCGAACTGGATGCTGCCCACCCGTCGGATGTACTCCAGCGCACCGGCTGCCCCCGGCAGCGCGCGTGGCGGCAGCAGGCACTGGTGGCGCAGCACAAAGGCCCGGGCTTCCTGTTTGGTCAACTTCATAGGGTACCTCAAACATTTGTTTCCATTATAGTAACAGAATGGGCATTTCCCGTCAACGGGCGGCACCCAGGGCGGCGCTCCATCCACCCGGTTGGGCGCTGGGGCTGCCAGGGTCTGCTGCCAGCCAGAGCCATCGGGCAGGTGGCTGCTACTGGGGGGCGTGCATACAGTGTGTGCCACTCCTGGCTGACCCATTCGCTTTGGTGCTGTATAGACTGGTGACGCAAGGGGATATCCTAGTAAAAATCTATGGTATAATAAACCAAACCGTAACAGGGAGGGGCCCACCATGGAATACCGCAAACTGGGCAGAACCGGACTCAAGGTCAGCGAGGTCAGCCTGGGCAGCTTTCTGACCTATGGCAACTCCACCGACAACGCCGTGGCCACCTCCGTGGTGGACCGCGCTTATGAATTGGGCGTCAACTTCTTCGACACCGCCAACGTCTATGCCACCGGCGAGGCCGAGCGCTTCCTGGGCGGCGCGCTGGCCAAGTTCCCGCGCGAATCCCTGGTGCTGGCGACCAAGGTCTTCTGGCCCATGGGCAAAGGCCCCAACGACCGGGGGCTTTCGCGCAAACACATCATGGAGCAGGCCAACGCCAGCCTGAAGCGCCTGGGCATGGATTATGTGGACATCTACTACTGCCACCGGTTTGACCCCGAAACCCCGGTGGAGGAGACGCTGCGCGCCATGGACGACCTGGTGCGGCAGGGTAAGGTGCTCTACGTGGGCATCAGCGAGTGGACGGGCGCGCAGATTGAGCGTGCCATCCGCGTGGCCGACCGGTACCTGCTGGATCGCATCGTCGTCAACCAGCCCCGCTACAACGTCTTCCAGCGCTACATCGAGACCGACATCATCCCGGTGGCCGACCAGTATGGCATCGGGCAGGTGGTGTTCTCCGCCCTGTGCGGCGGCGTGATGACCGGCAAATACCTGACGGTCAACGACATCCCCGCTGACAGCCGCGCCGCCGACCCCAAGGCCAACATGTACATGGACCGGTTCCTCAACGAGCGGTGCCTGGTCAAGGTGCGTGCCCTCAAGAAGCTGGCCGACGAGGCCGGCATGCCGCTGGCCCGCCTGGCCGTGGCGTGGACGCTGCGGCTGCCCAGTGTGGCAAGCTCGCTCCTGGGTGCCACCAAGATCAGCCAGATTGAGGAGAACGTCAAGGCCTCCGGCACGGTGCTGGGCGACGACCTGCTTTCCGCTATCGAGGCCGTTCTGGCGGACGACCCGGTTAAATTGTGATACGAACCCCGGAGAGGTATCCGTGCGCACCTCACACGGACCCAACCCCCGTCGGGTGACTGCTGTCACAGACGAATGGATGCGCTCAACGTATGATCAGGATAACAGGATCGCCGGTTAGGCGGTCCATCCGCTGGGGCCCGTCCCTTACCGGGGTTGGGAGCACAACGGTGAGCCGGGTCCCCATTTTTTGGAAGGAGAACAAACATGCAATATCGTCATCTGGGCCATACCGGCCTCAAAGTCAGCGAAGTCAGCCTGGGAAGCTGGCTCACCTACGGCAACTCCACCGAGGCCGCCACTGCAGAGGCCATCATCGACCGGGCTGTGGAGCTGGGCATCAACTTCTTTGACACCGCCAACGCCTACATGCGCGGCGCGGCCGAACACATCGTGGGCAAGGCCTTGGCCAAATATCCGCGCGAGAGCTATGTGCTCGCCACCAAGGTGTACTTCCCCATGGGCGAAGGCCCCAACGACCATGGCTTGTCGCGCAAGCACATCATGGAGCAGGCCAACGCCAGCCTGAAGCGGCTGGATAAGGACTACGTGGACATCTACTACTGCCACCGCTACGACGACAGCACCCCGCTGGAGGAAACCCTGCGGGCGCTCGACGACCTGGTGAGGCAGGGCAAGACGCTCTACATCGGCATCAGCGAGTGGTCGGGCGCGCAGATCGAGCGTGCGATGGCTGTGGCTGACCGGTATCTCTTGGACCGTATCGTCGTCAACCAGCCCCAGTACAACATGCTGAACCGCACCATTGAGACCGAGGTGTTGCCGGTGTCAGCGCGGTATGGCGTGGGCCAGGTGGTGTTCTCCCCCCTGGCACAGGGCGTTTTAACCGGCAAGTACAAGTCGGTGAGCGACCTGCCCGCCGACAGCCGTGCCGCCGACCCCAAGAGCAATATGTGGATCCTCAACCTGCTGACCGAGGAGAACCTCGCCCGGGTGGAGACGCTTCGGACCGTAGCCGCGGAGCTCAACATCACCCTCTCGCAGCTGGCCATTGCCTGGGTGCTGCGTCAGCCCGGCGTGTCCAGCGCGCTGGTCGGTGCGTCCAAGGTCTCCCAGTTGGAGGACAACGCCGGGGCGTCGGGCGTGGTCATCCCCCCGGCCCTGCTGGAGAAGATTGAAGGCACGCTCCGCTAGCGCTGCTGCGCGTCGCGGCGGCTGCTTCGCAACCGCCGCGAGTGGGAGTGCTCGTGCCTTTGTCTGGTTTGCCCGCCGCCGCACATGTCGCCGGCGGGCATCCGTCTGCCTGGTTCGTGCGGGCGTTTTCCGGAAGACGCGACGCGGGAGGGGTATGTGATTTCCTCGGCTTCTTTCGTGCCTTGGCCGGATGAACCGGCCTGCGGCTGCCGAGGATAGGGCACATTGTTCGCGTAGGCGAGGTGGGCGATGGAGCGAACGCCTCAGGGCGTTTCCTTCGTTCCTTTGGGGCGTGTTTCGAGTTTCCTCCTGGCGATCGGCGGCACTTGGCCTGCGACAGAGGGGCGGGATGTTTGAGCAAAGGCATTGCCGGGCAATGCCTTTGTGAGTTACCGCCCTCTGCCTCCAAGGTCTGGTGCCGAGCGTCAGGTCTAGGAAACTCGTCCGCGCCCCTTGCGGTTTTTGCTACTTTTGGCCGCGTACAAAAGTAGATTCTTCGTCATTCCTGGCCTTTCGGGCATTAGCCAATGTTCCTTTTGCGACGAACCGATGAATTCCCCAGTGGCTTCGGTGTAGCGTCTGCGCTCGGTTGATGCAAACGCGGGGGTATCCTCAACGGTGCGCTGCAGCATCCCCACCCTTCCCCTGGCCCGCACAATGGAGTATGCTACTAAGAAAATACAACATGAGAGGTACCCATGTCCTATTCGGCCTACGTCTTTGACTTCGACTTCACCCTGGCGGACGCGACACCGGGTATCGTGGCCAGCGTCAATTATGGCCTGGAGGAACTGGGGTACCCGCCGGCGGGGGTGGAGCCCATCCGCCGGACGGTGGGCATGACCCTCAAGGACACCTTCGCCGTTCTGACCGGCTGCAACGACGAGGACACCGCCGTGCGGTTTGCGGCGCTCTTCCGTGCGCGGGCCGATGAGGTGATGACCGACAACACCACCCTGCTGCCTGGCGTGGCAGAGGTGCTGGCGCACCTGAAGGCCGGCGGGGCCAAAACCGCCATCGTCACCAGCAAGTTCCATTACCGCATCGACCAGGCGCTGGCCAAACACGGCTGTACCCACCTCATCGATCACATCGTGGGGCTGGAGGATGTGGCGGAGGCCAAGCCCTCGCCCGAGGGGTTGCTGCGGGCGATGGACGCGCTGGGCGTGGGGCGGGGCGGCACGCTCTACGTGGGCGACAGCCTCATCGACGCCCGCACCGCGCAAAACGCCGGGGTGGATTTCGCCGCGGTGACAACCGGCACCACCGTGGCGGGGGAGTTTGCGGGGTTGCCACACGTCGCTGTGGCTGGCAGCATGTCCGCTCTGTTTACCGCGTTGGGGTTCCCGGGCTGAACCCGGCCTCAGAGTTTCAACAAACCTAATAGATCGAGTAGCGGGGGCGAACCTCCCGCCGATTCATTCGGCGGGAGGAAAGGAAGGGCTGGTACGAGTAGAAATGAAAACCCGCTTGCCAGAGCAACGTATCCTAAGAAGTCCGCATGAGAGCTGCAATTCGCGGTTGGTCGGCGACATGTGCGGCGACCGACTTGGCAATCGCGAGAACAAGCTGTCTGAATCGTGGACGTCGCATCAGCGCCGGACACGACATGCTACCGTACCCGCACCTGGAAGGCGGTGGGGGAACTCTTGTGCCCGGATGTGCTGATGGCCCACAACGACAGCTGGTAAGTGCCCCGGGGCGTGAACGGCGGCAGCCGCAGTGTCATCTGGAAGGTGCTCTCGTCCACCCGCTTCAGGGGTTGACGCACGTTATAGGCATCCAGCGACAGCACCACCGATTCGATGGGCTCGCTGGTGCGCCGCACGGTCACGGTGGCCTCGGCCTTGGCGCCGGCACGCACTTCAGCCGGCAAGTTGGCGTCCAGTTCACAGGTAAATTCAGACATGTTTGACCTCCCCGTTTGGCCCGCATCCCGTATAAAATAATGGATTTGCAGGCACATCGCAACAGTGTATGCCAGCCAGACATCGTTTGTGCTGCCCCCTGCGCCATGTTATAATCATGCGATAACGGGGCCGCCGACATTGCCCCGCCGGAGGGTGACCCATGTATCCCATTTTGATGAAACAACAGATCGGCCCGGAAACCTGGCGCATGCGCATTGAGGCGCCCAGGGTTGCCCGCCGCGCCCAGCCCGGGCAGTTCGTGATGCTGCGGGTGGATGCTGACGGCGAGCGCATCCCGCTGACGATCGCTGACTTTGACCGGCAGAACCAAACGATTGACATCATCTTCCAGGCTGTGGGCGACACCACCCGGCAGTTGGCCGGGCTGGCGGTGGGCGACGGCCTTCACGATTTTTTGGGCCCGCTGGGCAAGCCCGCCAACCTGCCCGACCATGGGCGGGTCATCTGCGTGGGCGGCGGCGTGGGCGCGGCCGTTGTGTACCCGGAGGTTAAGGCCCTGCACGAACGCGGCGTCACCGTGGACGTCATCATCGGCGCGCGCAATGAGGACCTCCTCATTCTGGAGGACGAGATTCGAGCCGTCTGCCACGAGCTGTATGTCACCACCGACGACGGCTCCCGCGGGCGCAAGGGCCTGGTGACCGATGTGCTCAAGGAGCTGCTTGTGAAGGACCACTACGACGAGGTCATCGCCATCGGCCCGGTCATCATGATGAAGTTTGTGAGCCTGACGACCAGGGAATTTGGCGTCAAGACCACGGTGAGCATGAACCCGGTGATGGTGGACGGCACCGGCATGTGCGGCGGCTGCCGCGTCACCGTCGGCGGCGAAACCAAGTACGCCTGCGTGGACGGCCCGGAGTTTGACGGCCATCTCGTGGACTTCGACGAGGCCATGCGGCGGTTGACGACCTATCGGGACGAGGAGAGGGCGGCGCACACCTGCCGCATTGGGGGATAACATGGCAGCCAAAGAACGCATTCGCATGAACGAGAGGGACGCGGCCAGCCGCGCCCGCAGCTTTGAGGAAGTCAACCTCGGCTATACCGGGGAACAGGCGATGGAGGAGGCCTCCCGCTGCATCAACTGCAAGAACCCCGGTTGTGTGGCTGGCTGCCCGGTCAACGTTCCCATTCCCCAGTTCATCGGGCACATCAAGAAGGGTGAGTTTGCCGAGGCCTATGAGACCATCGCCACCACCAACGGCCTGCCCGGCGTGTGCGGCCGCGTCTGCCCGCAGGAGGAGCAGTGCGAGAAGGGCTGCGTGTTCCTCAAGGCCGGTAAGCCCATCGCCATCGGCAATCTCGAGCGCTTCGCCGCAGACTACGCCCGCAGCAACCTGCCGCAGAGGGACGAAGCGGCCCCGCCCAACGGCCACAAGGTCGCGGTGGTGGGCTCGGGCCCTGCCGGCCTCACCTGCGCGGCAGATTTGGCGAAGCTGGGCTACGCCGTCACGGTGTTTGAGGCCCTGCACACCCCCGGCGGCGTGCTGGTCTACGGCATCCCCGAGTTCCGCCTGCCCAAGTCCATCGTCACCCATGAAATTATAGGCCTGAAGAAGCTGGGCGTGACCATTGAGACCAACGTGTCGGTGGGCTACGGCACACCCATTGATCAGCTTCTGACCGAAGAGGGCTTCGAGGCCGTCTTCATCGGCTCCGGCGCGGGCCTGCCCCAGTTCATGGGCATCCCGGGGGAGAATCTCATCGGCGTCTACTCCGCCAACGAGTACCTGACGCGCGTGAACCTCATGAAGGCCTACCGCGAGGGGGCCTCCACGCCGGTCAAGCGCGGCCGCAGCGTCGCGGTCGTCGGCGGGGGCAACGTGGCCATGGACGCCGCCCGTTGTGCGCTTCGCATGGGGGCCGAGACGGTGCGCATCGTTTACCGCCGTTCGCTTGATGAAATGCCCGCCCGGCGGGAGGAGATCCACCACGCCCAGGAGGAGGGCATCGTCTTTGAGATGCTGACCAACCCCGTGGAGGTGCTGGGGCAGGATGGTAAGGTGGTGGGCCTGCGCTGTGTCAAAATGGCACTGGGCGAGCCCGACGCCAGCGGCCGCCGGTCGGTCAAGGCCATCCCCGGCAGCGAGGTCGACCTCGACTGCGACGTGGTCATCATCGCCATCGGTACCCGGCCCAACCCGGCGCTCACCGGCAGCGAGCCCCGCATCAAGGTTCAGAAGTGGGGCGGCATTGTGGTGGAGGAGGAGACCGGTGCGACCAGCCTCGACGGCGTCTACGCCGGCGGCGACGCCGTGACCGGCGCGGCCACCGTGATCCTCGCTATGGGCGCGGGCAAGAAGGCCGCCGCGGCCATCCACGAGAAGCTTTCTGGGAGGTAATCCAACAAAATTATGAGCAACAGCCGCCGACTTGTGTCGGTGGCTGTTGACTACCTGAGGATGAGCGGTTATGTTCAGCGGTTGTCTGCGCTGACACTGTGGTTGGCGTACCAATCGGTCCCTTGTCAGGTACCTCCCCCTTTTTGCGTATGCTTTTTGCCGAGGTAGAATCCTGCCATCATGCTTGTGGGTTGACTGGGAACATAGCGATAATAAAAAGTGTAATTGCGGAACCAAAGAAGCCGGCGAAGAATGCTGGGACGGTCCTGAGATTTCGTTTTCTTGCCATTTTCATAGCGATGCTACCAAACACGATATTGACGGCCAAGACAAAGAGGATTGGAAGAAGGTATCCCAGTATAGCAGCGGCATAATTGGCGTAGCTGGTATCGACAGACATGTTGACCCTCCAATCAGTTTTGAAATTATTAATATACTACTACATTATTGGCGATGTGACAATGCGGGATCAGACCGGCGCAGCCACCGTCATCCTTGCCATGGGCGCGGGCAAGAAGGCCGCCGCGGCCATCCACGAGAAGCTTTCGGGGAAATAATACGGAGGAACCAACAACAGCCACCGACTTGTGTCGGCTGCTGTTTTCCGTTTGGGTCAGTACCGAAGGTATTCACTCCACACCGGATGATGTGCACATCTAGTGGGAACGCGCTGCGCTGGGCGGCACTTTTGGATGGCGCCAAAAGTGCCCAAAAGCGCCCAGGAGCGCGGACGAACTTCCAAGACCGGACGACCGGCACTGGGTTGAGTACCAGCGGCGGGTAACTCGCCGGGGCATTGCTGGCAATACCCCGGCTCAAACATCCCCGCCCGCTGTCGCAAGCAGAGTGCCGCCGATCGCCCGGGGGGAGTTCGCAACGCGCACGAAGACGGTGCTACGCCCAGCTCCCGTTGCCCTCCCTTACGGCTGGGGGAGGGGGTGGGGAGAGGCTCCGCCCCGCCCGATGGTAAAAAAAGCGGTTTCGTGGTAGAATAGCAAAAAGCAGTTCAGCATTGCCCGCGCAGGGCCTGATCCCGCGTGGGCCGTTGTTGTCCCGTTTGAGAAACGATTGAAGAGAGTAGGAAATCCATGTTTGTCGATGTGGCGAAGATCAACATCAAATCCGGCGACGGGGGCAACGGCAAGGTGTCGTTCTACCGGGAGCTCTTTGTGCCAAACGGCGGCCCCGACGGCGGCGACGGCGGCCGGGGCGGCGACATCTGGTTTGAGGCCGACCCGTCCATGCGCACGCTCATGGACTTCCGCTACCACCGTAAATACGAAGCAGGCCGGGGTGAGGACGGCGGCGCCAACCGCATGAGCGGTAAGGGCGGCGAGAGCCTCACGATCAAGGTGCCGCCGGGTACCGTCGTGCGGGAGGCTTCGACCGGCCGCGTGGTGGCCGACCTGCACACCGGCGGCGACCGGCGCATGGTGCTGCGGGGCGGCCGGGGCGGCTGGGGCAACCAGCACTTTGCCACGCCCACCCGCCAGGCGCCGAACTTCGCCCAGCCGGGGCAGAAGACCAAGAGCTACGAGCTGACGCTGGAACTGAAGTCCATCGCGGACGTGGGCCTGGTCGGCTTCCCCAATGTCGGCAAGTCGACGCTGCTGTCGGTCATCACCCGCGCCCGGCCCAAGATTGCCAACTACCACTTCACCACCCTGTCCCCCAACCTTGGCGTGGCCGAGGTGGACGGCACGGGCTTCCTGGTGGCCGACATCCCCGGTCTCATTGAGAACGCCCACCAGGGCGCGGGGCTGGGGCACGACTTCCTGCGCCATGTGGAGCGTACGCGCATGCTGGTGCACGTTATCGATGTCTCCGGCAGCGAGGGGCGCGACCCCGTGGATGATTTTGAGAAGATCAACGCCGAGCTTCGCCAATACAGCGAGGAGCTGGCTGCCCGGCCCCAGATTGTGGCGGCCAACAAGACCGACATCCCCGAAGCCGAGGAGAACATCGCCGCCCTGCGTGCCCACGTGGAGCCCATGGGCATCGGGGTCTACCCCATTTCGGCGGCGACGCGCGGGGGGCTCACGCCCCTGCTGCGGGCCGTGGCCAAGCTTCTGGCCACCCTGCCGCCGGTGGAGCCGGTGCACGAGGAACTGCCCGAGCTGGAGTCGCTGCCTGGCAACGATTACGACATCCTGCGGGACGAGGACGTGCTGGTGGTGACCGGCCCCGCCGTGGAGAAGCTCGTGGCCTCCACCAACTTCGACGACGCCATCTCCCTGCGGTTCTTTGAGCGGCGGCTGGAGGAGCTGGGCATTGTGGAGCGCCTGCGGGAGCTGGGCGCGACCCACGGCGACACCATCCGTCTGTGCGAGGATGGGATGGAGTTTGAGTTCTGGGATTGAGCGTACCAACAAACTGTGATGACAAAGGAGACACCATGCTGACACCGAAGCAACGTGCCTATCTGCGCGGCCTGGCCAATGACATGGACCCCATCCTGCAGGTGGGCAAGGGCGGCATCAACGAGAACCTTGTAAAACAGGTGGACGACGCGCTGGAAGCGCGGGAGCTCATCAAGCTCACCGCGCTCAAGACCGCGCCGGTGAGTGCGGCCGAGGCTGGCCGCGCCCTGGCCGAGGCCACCGGTGCCGAGGCTGTCTTTGCCATCGGCAACCGGTTCGTGCTCTACCGTCAATCCAAGGAGAACCAGCGCATCTACCTGGACTGACGGCGGAAGGGCCAACGGCCCGGCAGCAGCAGTGCCGCCCCGCCGATGGCCAGGCACGCCGCCGCGCAAATGAGATACCACTGCCGGTAGGGCGTGAACCACGAGAGCGCCGTGAGGAGCAGCGCCACCAGGGCAAAACGAAGGCTCACCGCCCACTGGGCGAAGCGGGGCCGGCGGGCTTTGCGCCGGGCGCGCAGCAGTGACGACGCCTGCTCCAGGTAGGGCTCCAATGCCTCTACCGGGGGGGCACACGCGCCGTCCCAGGCCATGCTGGCCAGTTCCGCCCCGTCGTAGAAGCAGACCTCCATATCCGCCAGCCCTTCGGCAAAGCGGCGTGCTTCGTCGCTCACCGCGGCGGTGGTGGCAATGACCAGCAGGTTCCGCCCGTTGGCACGGGCCCGGTCGATGAGCTCCAACACGTCCTGCGGCCCCACGGGCATGCTGGGGTGTCGGCGCAGCAGGGCAAGCTCCCCGTCGCGGTCCTCGCGGCGCAGCAGCGGGCCGCCTTCCTCAGCGGGCAGGTAGCGCCAGTGGCACTGGAAGAGCAGGATGCTCAGGGCGAATTTTTGAAACTTGGCCGGTTCGGCCCGCAGGAGGTCGTCGGCCAGCCACAGATCATAGGCCTGCCGCTCCAGCGCCAGGCGGTGGAGCCGCCGCCGCCGGGCACGCAGCCGCAGCAGCACCGTAGCCGCCGCCGCCGTGAACAGCGCCGAGGGGGCCAGCGCCACCCAGGGGCTCTCAATGCGCCCGGCGAAGAATACAAAGGACAGCGCGGCGATGAGCGCCACCAGCGCTGCCGTGTCCAAAACCCCGGCGGGCGAACCGAACCGGGAACGGCGCGGGCGCATGGTATCATCCGCGAACATGCCAAACACCTCCCTCAAACCGGGAATCCCGGTGAATGCTGGTAGTGTAGCCGTATTCTGGCAAATCGATACGAGGAGCGACCATTGACCCACACCCCACCCAAAACCGGATTGCTGGGCGGCACCTTTGACCCGGTGCACAACGCCCACCTGACCATTGCCGCCCGGGCACGCGAGGCCGCGGGGCTCGATCGCGTGCTGCTGCTGCCGGCGGCAGTGCCGCCCCACAAGCGCGGCCAGCACCTCACCGACGGGGCCCACCGGTTGGCCATGGCGCGGTTGGCGGCGGCGGAGTTGCCGTGGATGGGTGTGTGCGACTGGGAGCTCACTCACCCCGGACGGGGCTATACGGTGGATACCCTCAAGGCCCTGCGGGCGGCGGGGGAGGAGCAGCTTTGTTTCATCATCGGCGGCGACTCGCTGCTGATGCTGGACCAATGGCGGGACCCGGCGGGTCTGTTGGCCCAGGCGGCCTTTGTGGCGGTGACACGCCCGGGCTGCGATGAGGCGGCGCTCCTGGCCCAGCGAGACAGGCTGTTGGCCCGGTTCGGGGGCGAAATCATACTGGTGACCGGCGAGGGCCTCGACCTCTCTTCCACGGCCATCCGCGCACGGGCGGCGGCGGGGCTGCCGCTCGACGGTTTGGTGCCGCCGGCGGTGGCACACTACATCAACGAACACCAACTCTATCGGGAGGATGTATGAACCGGGACGACATTTTGGCATACTACGCGGAGCATCTTAAGCCCAAACGTGTGCGGCACTGCCTGGGGGTGGAGGAATCCGCCGTCGCTCTTGCTCGCCACTGGGGCGCTGACCCGGCGAAGGCCGCTTTGGCGGGGCTGCTGCATGACTGCGGCAAGAGCCTGCCAGTGGAGGAAATGGCCCAACGGGCCGCCCGGGCGGGGTTCGAGGTGGATCGCCTGTGCGAGCGCAGCCCCGGCATCCTGCACGCCCCGGCCAGCGCCGACCTGGCGCGGCATGACTTGGGTTTCGATGACGAAGAGGTGCTGTCGGCCATCTTTTGGCACACCGTGCCCCACCAGGAGATGACGCTGTTGGAAACCATCGTTTCGGTGGCCGATGCCATCGAACCCAATCGCGACTTCGCCGGTGTGGATGAATTGCGCGGCTTGGCCGAGCGTGATCTGACGGAAGCGTTCCGCAAGAGCCTGGCTCTCACCATGGTTTATGTGCTCAACGGCGGCTGGGTGCTGCACCCCGGCTCGGTGGCCGTATACAACGAGCTTACCCTGCAGCGGGAGGCAGCCGAGCGCCCTGATTACTCCTGAATGCCCATTCCTGCGATGTATGAGCTGAAAAGGCCCGCTTGTGTTGGGCCGTCCGTCATGGTACACTCATCGGGAGGTGTTTTCGATTTTGACCGACGAAACCAGACAAATTTGCGATAAAGTGGTGAACCTGCTGCTCGACAAAAAGGCGCAGGACATTTGCCGGGTGGATATTTCTGAGATGACCGTGATCGCCGAGGCCTTTGTGGTCTGCAGCGGGCGCACCCCCATTCAGGTGCGCGCACTGGGCGACGAACTGCTGGAGAAGCTTACGCAGGAGGACATTCCGGTGCTGCGGCAGGAAGGCTTCGACACGGCCCGCTGGGTCGTGCTCGATCTGGGGAGCGTGCTGGTGCACATCTTCCACCGTGAGGACCGTGAGTTCTATCATCTGGAGCGGCTTTGGAACAACGGCAGCAACATCGTTCGCTGGGCGGACTAGGCCGTTGACCCGTCCCGCCCAGGGCAGGAGGGGACGCCATGCAGGCAGGGTACCGTACGCTGGTCATTTGGCGGCTGCTGCGCCAATGGAGCGACGAGGAGCACCCGATGAACGCGGCAGAGCTGGCGCGGCATCTGCGCCAGCAAGGGCTTGAGGTGGAGCGCCGCAGCATTTACCGGAGTCTGGAGGAACTCGCTTCCTTCGGCGTGGATATCATCCGTTCACCGGTGAAGAAAGAGGGCTTCTACCTCGGTGAGCGGGAGTTTGAGACCCCCGAGCTGCGTCTGTTAATGGACGCGGTGCAGGCGGCGCGTTTTATCCCCAAGGGCAAGTCCAAAACACTATTGAATAAGCTCGCCTCCTTCGCCAGCCAGTACGACGCCCGTGCCCTGTTGAACGGCGTCTTTCTGGAGGATCGCGCCAAGGGCACCGACGAGAGGCTGTTCTATTGCGTGGACACGCTGTGCCAGGCCATTCGGGCGCGCAAACAGATCTCCTTCCAATACTGCGAATATTCGCTGAAAAAGCGGCGGGTTCCCCGGCGGGACGGCGCGGAGTACATCGTCAGTCCCTATGCGCTGGAGTGGAACAACGACGCCTATTACCTTATTGGCCGCATGGGCGAACACGAGCGTTTCACCCACTTCCGGGTGGATCGCATGAAGGACATCGTCATGCTGAACCAGGACGTTCAGCCCCTTGCTGAGCCCCTCAACGCCGCCGCGTACACCAAGCGAACCTTCAGCATGTTTGAAGGCCCGGTGGAGACGGTGGAGATTCGTTTCCGCAACCATCTGGTGACCCCGGTGCTCGATCGCCTGGGCGTGGAGGTGCAGATCACCCCGCAGGAGGACGGCTGGTTCACCCTGAGGGCGGATCTGGTGGTGAGCCCGGGGCTGACGGCGTGGCTGGCCCACTTCGGCGGCGACGCGGAGCTCATCGGCCCCGCCCACGTGCGGGAGACCATGCGCCGCACGCTGGAGACCATGCTGGACCGCTACCGCGACGGGCCCCCCGCCGACGGGGCTGTGTGACCCTGATTACAGAGCGAATGCCGGTGGTTCGGGCATACTGGGGGAAACCGAAACGGAGGACTGCCCCTTGAAGAAGACCATGACCACCCTAGCGGCGCTGTCGCTGGCCACCCTGTTGCTGGCGGGCTGCGCCGTTACCCCAATGGCCACCACCCCGGCTGCCACAACCAACGAAACAGCCGCTGCCGCCCCTGCCGGCAATGGGGCTGACATTACTTTCAGCAACAACGAGAGCCGGATTGCCCGGTACACCGCCAACATCGGCAGCGTTGCAGCCACCGATTTCACGCTCACTGACCTCAACGGCAAGTCCTGGAAGCTCTCCGACCTCAAGGGAAAGATTGTGCTCTTAAACTTCTGGGCCACCTGGTGCGGCCCTTGCCAGAATGAGATGCCCCACTTTGAGGCGCTGTGGCAGCAATGGGCTGACAGCGATGACGTGGTGGTGCTGGCCGTTGCCTCCGCCGCGCTGGAGCGCGACGATGCCGCTGCCGCCCGCCAGACTGTGGCGGATTTTGTGTCGCAGCAGGGCTTCACCTTCCCCGTGCTCTATGATGAGGACGGCACGGTGTGGGATGCCTACCAGCAACAGGGCATCCCCGCCAACTACATTGTGGACCGGCAGGGCAACCTGCGGTTGCTGGTGTCGGGTGCTTTTTCAAACGAAAGCGAACTTTATGCCGCGCTGGAGGCGGTCAACCGGGCAGACGCGCAGTGAAGGACCGTGATGAAATGCTGCGGGAGGACGAACGAATCGACGACCTGCAGTTGGGCGGGCTTCGCATCATCCAGAACCGAAGGAGCTTTCGCTTCGGCATGGACGCGGTGCTGCTTGCCCACTTTGCAGATGTGCGCCCCGGTGACCGGGTAGTGGACCTGGGCACGGGCACCGGTGTCATCCCACTGCTTTTGAGCGGCCACAGCAAGGCAGCGTCGCTGGTGGGGCTGGAGCTGCAGCCCGCCATGGCGGACATGGCCGCCCGCAGCGTTGCGCTCAACGCCCTTGATGACCGAGTGACGATTGTGCAGGGCGACCTGCGGCAAGCCGGGGAACTGCTGGGCGTCTGCACCTTCGATGTGGTGACGTGCAACCCGCCCTACGAGAGGCAGGGCGGGGGCATTGTGAGCGCCGATGACGGCCAGGCCATCGCCCGGCACGAAGTTGCCTGCACGCTGGAGGACGTCTGTCGTGCGGCCTACCGCCTCCTGCGGGAGAAGGGCCGCCTGTCCCTCGTGCTGCGGGCCGACCGGGTCATCGACCTGGCGGAGACGCTGCGCCGCAACCGGCTGGAACCCAAGCGCATGTGCCTGGTTTGCCCGCGGGCTGACCGCGCGCCCCACCTCATCCTGGTGGAGGCAACCCGCGGAGGCAACCCGGGGGTGCGGTGGATGCCCCCGCTTGTCATCCACGATGAACGGGGCCAATACACGCCGGCGTTGGCTGGCATTTATGGCATGGAGGATTTGTGACGACCAAACAAGGCTGTCTCTATCTGGTGGGCACGCCCATCGGCAACCTGGAGGACATGACGGCGCGGGCGCTGCGCACCCTGGCCGAGGCCGACGTGGTGGCCTGCGAGGACACCCGCCGCACGCTCCAGCTGCTCAATCATTTCAACCTGACCAAACGAGTGGTGAGCTACCACGAGCACAACAGCCGTGCCGCCGGGCAACGGCTGCTTTCGCTGCTGTTGGAGGGGAAGACCGTGGCGCTGGTGACCGACGCGGGCATGCCGGTCATCTCCGACCCCGGGGCGGACCTGGTGGCTCTGGCGGCCGAAGCGGGCTGCCCGGTCACCGTGGTGCCCGGACCCTGTGCCGTGTCGTCGGCGCTGGCGCTCTCAGCCATGGCCGGGGGTCGCTACGCCTTTGAGGGGTTCCTCCCACGCGAGGGAAAACCCCGCCGCCTGGCGCTGGAGGCCCTGGCCCGGGAGGAGCGCACCATCGTCCTCTACGAGGCACCCCATCGCCTAGTGCGCACGCTGAGCGACCTCCTCAAGCACCTGGGCGACCGGCAGGCAGCCGTGTGCAAGGACATGACCAAGCTCTTTGAGCGGGTGGACCGGGGCACGCTCTCCCAGGCCATCGCCCTTTTTGAGAGCCAGGAGCCCCGGGGGGAGTACGCCCTGGTGGTGGCCGGTGCGCCGGCTGCGGCCTCCGTCCCCGCCGATTGGGAAACCCTCTCGGTGCCCGACCACGTGCGCCGCGTCATGGCCGAGGGCCTCAGCAAAAAGGACGCCATCAAGCGCGTGGCCCATGAGCGAGGCGTGCCGAAAAATGACGTGTACGCTCAAGTGATTGACATCGATTCCTAAGTCCGTTACAATGTCAAAAAAGAACAATGACGATGGAACTTTCCATCGTCGTTCTTCGTCCTATTCATGCTGGATTCATCCCAACCCCTGTCGACACGAAAGGAACGCGTATGTACTGTGCGAATTGCGGAACCGAGCACGAAGGTGACGCCAAATTCTGCCGCGCTTGCGGGCAGACTTTTGTGGCGGAAACCGGCAGCGGTGACCTGGCGCTTGCGAGCGGCGGCAGGCTGGGCGCCTTGTTGGAGGGGCACGTCCCCACCGACCTGACCCATGAACGCGTCAGTGCCATCCTGGGGCAGGCCGCGGGCCTGTTGGCCCTGGTGCTGGCGGTGCTGGCCATTGCCCGCAAGCCCAGCCCCGGGCTGTTCCTGGTGTACGCGCTGCCGTTGCTTCTGGGCAGCGTGGTCACCGTGCTGGAGCGCCGCGCCACCGTGGGCAAGGCCGTGTTTGTGCTGGCGATGCTGGCACCCTACTTTTCGCTCTTTGTGGTCGGCGTGCCGCCGTTCTTTGTCAGCGGTCTGCAGGATTTGACAGCTGCTGCAGCCGGCCTGGGCGGCTATATGACGCTGACGGGCTTCTCGGCGTTCTTCCTGCTGCTGGGGTTCCTGTTGCTGGTGTTCTCCCCCATTGCCACGCTCATTGTGCACCGTCACCCCGCGGTGGCCGGGCTCATTGCACTGGCGGCGTCACTGGCCTTTTCGGTGGTCTTCATGCTCTCGCTGGGCACGCCGGCCGGTGCGGTCACCCGGTCAGTCACCATTGAGGAAAAGCTGGACAGCGCCATCGTCATCCACGCCACGGCTACCCTGCCCGCCGATGACGGCACCGTGACCGACACCACGACCTTCAAGAGCAACGAGCTCATCTACCCCTATGTGGAGGGGCTGCGCGCCGGCACCAAGTACGGCTTCCGCCTGGTGGACGCCAATGGCAAGACCGTGGTGGACTATGACCGCGGCGACGCCAACCAGGCCAAGGGCAAGGGGCTGGAGAAGGCCGCCGCCCTCAATACCGTGGACGGCCGGGTGGCGGCGGGCAGCTACACGCTGGAGCTGCTGGCCTCCGAAGGCTGGCACACCACACTGCTGTCTCGGGCCGACGTCACCGTGACGAGCGATGTCAACCCCAACTACGGCAATGACACCCAGAGCGCCTTCGCGTGGTTTGCCAACGGCGCCGGCGCCGCCTCCACCAGTTTTGCGGCCACCGATGCCGTGCACCTCATCCTCGATGGCTCCCGCGTGCAGGACGGCGTATCCCTGTTGGTGAAGGACGGCGCTGACAAGATCGTGCTTGACAAACAGTTCACCGCCATGCCGCTGGGCAAGAGCGATTACACCCTGACCGACAAGGCAGCGGAGCTGGGCAGCGGGCAATTTGTGGCCGCGCTGACCACCGAGGGCAAGGAGACCATCACCATTTACTTCACGGTGGAGAAGTAATCCAGTCACAGCAAGCGGGGGACGCCTTTGGCGTCCCCCTTCTTTGTGCGAACCAACTCCATCCGTGATGGGCGGGGGTTGCGGGCCACTGCGCCTGCTGGCGACCCCAAGGGTCCGCGCCAATCCGCCTGGGCGGCATATCCCTCTGCGCTTCGGGCTGGGTGCCTTGCCGGTGATGCGCCAGCTGGCTTCCGCATGGCCTTCCTGCGCTCTCAGTCGGTATACAAAACGCCCCGTTACACGGGGCGTTGCGAGTTGTGTGATTGATCGCCGAGATCCCCGCATGGACGGGGTTGCCTGCGGTGGGTGCCGCAGACCGTCAGATCTTCCTGTGCTGCCAGCGTCCGGTGCGGAACCGCAGGAAGATGACGACGGAACGGGTGACCTGGTCGAAGAGGAACGCCGCCCACGCGCCGGTCAGGCCCAGGCCCAGTGTCACCATGCC
>JAEYRA010000135.1 GCA_023409755.1 Bacillota bacterium | reverse complement strand
TCTGGGCAAAGTCCCCCAGTGTGAAGACGGTCACCATCACCAGGCCGCTGGGTCAGAAACAGCAAGTCCGCCACCGACAAACGGTGGGCCGCGGCCATCCATGCGCCCACGCCCAGGATGAGAAGGTAGCTTGCCATCCCAAGGACGACGTTGCCACCCTTGATGACGCCCTCCACCAGGCCGCGGCGGCGCTGGAGCGATTGCAGTTCTCGGCTCTTTTCCGCATACACCCCCAGGATGGCCTCTTCCATGCCATAGAGGCGAATGGTGATGTTGCCGTCCAACAGGTTTTGCAGGGCGATGGTGCTCTCCTCAATCTGCCGGGCAATGCGCCTGCTCAGGGCCTGCAGGGGCCGCACCGCCCAAAGGTTGCAGGCCAGCTGCACCAGCCCGGTGGCCAGGATGATACCGCCCAGCAGCGGGCTTTTGGCCAGCAGCAACACCGTAGCCACCAGTCCGGACAGCACCGCCCCGGCTGTAAACCGCAAGAGAGAGCTGTAGGCGTTTTCGGCCGTCGCCACGTCGGCGCTGAAGAGCGTCAGCACTGCCGCGCCGTGTCCCCTCTCCACCACGGGGGCCGGTAGGGTGCACAGGTGCGCAAAGAGGTTCTGGCGGATGGCCCCAGTTTGCCGGATGGTGGACGCGCCGAACCACCCCCACAGCAGGGCATTGTAGAGGAAAAAGCCGCACAGCGACAGCACAAAAACCGCCACCCCCACCAGCAGCGTTCGCAGGGTTCCCTCCGTCACCGCGGCGAAGGTCGCTTGCAGCGCCCTTGCCATCACGAGGTTCTGGAACACCGTGGCAAACCCTGCCAACACAGCCAGCACACCGTGCCGGACAACCCGTGAACCGGGCAGACGGTACAACCGAAGCAGTAGGGCCAACTGTTCCTTCATTGTTCCTCGACTCCCCCGGGGCGGCCGCCGGGCCGGATTGCAGACGCACCAGGCTGGCAAACAAGCCGTTGCGGGCCATCAGCTCGTCATAGGTTCCCTCCTCGGCAAGGTTGCCTTCCTCCAGGCAGAAGATACGGTCGGCGTTGTGGGCACTGGTCAGCCGGTGGGTGATCGTCACTACCGTGCGGCCCTGCATGAGCGTTGCCAGCGCGTTCTGGATGTCTCGCTCCGCCCGGGCGTCCAGTGCGGCGGTGGCCTCATCCAGCAGCAGGATCGGCGCATCCTTGGCGATGGCGCGCGCGATGGCCACCCGCTGGCGTTGCCCACCGGATAGTTTGGCACCCCGCTCACCAATGTCGGTATCCAGCCCCTGCGGCAGGGTGGCAAGCAGTTCGTCCAGGCCCGCTGTCCGGCAGGCTGCCATGATCTGCTCCTCCGGCATGTCACGCCCGCAGGTCACATTCTCCCGCATGGTACCGGGGAACAGGAACGGCTCCTGCAGCACCACAGCTAGGTTCCCGCGCAGTGCCGCCAGGTTCCACGCGCGGGTGTCCTGCCCCAGCACCTGCACTTCACCCTCCTGGGGTGTCAGCAAGGCCGCTATCAGCCGGATGACCGTGCTTTTGCCGCAGCCGCTGGGGCCCACCAGCGCTACGTGGCTGCCCCGGGGCACCGCAAGGCTGAGACTGCGAAGCGCGGGTGCGTTGCCGTCGTAGGCGAAGGTCACACCCTTGAGCGCAATGGCAAGTTCGGTTTGCTCTGGTTGGGTGGCATCGCTCCCCGGGTGGGAGGATTCCAGCGGGTCACTGCGCAGATCTTCCACCCGTTTCACGTCGGCGGCGAAGGTGCGCACCGACGAGATTCGCCGCGGGAGATTCATGAGCGGGCCGGTGACGTAACTGGACAGGTTCACGTAGGCCAGCAGCGCACCGGCGGTCAGCGTACCGCCCAGCACCTGCGCCCCGCCCATCCCCAGCAGTACGGCGAGCGGAAGCAGCGTGGTGAGGCCGTTGATCGTCATCAGCGACCGCTCCACGCTGTTGGCCCGGATGGACAGCGCCACCGCCCGGTCCACGCTGGCTCCGTAGCTTCGGCCCAGGGCCGTCGGCAGGTCGAACACCTTGACGATGGGGAAGGCATCCAGCACACTCTTCACCAACGCGTTCGATTGTGCCAATGCGGCCTGCCGCTCGGTTGCCGCCTGGCCGATGGGCCGGCTGGCCCGCGCGGCGTACAGGCCGATGAATGGCACCACGGCAAAGGCGGCCAGGGTCAGCGGTGCGTTGAGGGCAAGAAGGGCTGCCAGCACAATGCACAGCGACAGTCCTTCCAGCAGCAAGGGGCATCCCTCCCGCTGGATCCAGTCGGTGATCTGCCGCAGCTCCAGGTTGACGCGGGACAGTGCGTCGCCGCTGTGCCGGTGTTGCAGCGCTCCTCCCTCCGCCCGCAGCAGGTGGGCGGCAACGTCGGTGCGCAGCCGGTGGCCGATGCCTTCGGCAATCCAGCTGCCCAGCGCGGTGGTGACGCCGTTGGCAGCCCCGTTGCCCAATGCGGCCAGGCCCAGCAGCAGCGCTGCCGAAGCGATCCCAGCGGCCTGCCCCGTCAACGCCGCGTTCAGCATGCCTGCGTACCCGCGGTTGAGGAGCAACACCAACCCCGAACCGACCAGGCCCACCAGAACCAGCAGTACGATCAGCGGCATTTGCTGGCGCACCATCGTCTTCCACATCCCGCTCATCCTCCTTCGCCAAGTGTTGAACTCAGCATAAACCCTGACGCCGGGTGAGGGTCAAGCGACCAAACGGGATTAAAACGCGGTGACAGTGTGGGGGAGCCCCCTTTACAAAAATCCCATATTATGCTAGATTACTGCTATTGCAATGCAAGGGAGGTGAAAGGATGAACCTGACAATGCGTCGTTCGGGCCAGGAGGTCTTTGTGAACGTCGAGTGCATCGCGGGCTATGCCTTCACGCTGGCCAATGCGGGGGAGAAGTCTGCCCATTTTTGCCTGCATCTGGCTGCAAACGGTTCGCCTTTCATGCTCTGGAGACACGTGCGCTAGTTCCTAGTTTTTGCGCGTAACCCGGGAGGCCGTTTGTGCCTGCCCGGGTTTTTTGCTGCCCGGGGGAAAGGAATTATGATGAAAACACTGAGAAACCTGGGGACGCTGGCAAGGCTCTGCGCCACGCAGACCTTCGACGGCGGCGTCCTCTATGTACTGAGCGGCTATGCGCTGCGGCTCTTCAAGCTCGTGGTGCTGGTGCTCATTTGGCGCTCCCTCTTTGCCGGCGGGGCTGACACCGGTGGCATGGCTGTGGGGCAGGTGCTGACCTACTCGCTGCTGTCCGCGGTGTTCACCGACCAGCTTAACGTCGTCACGCCCGCGTCCATGTCATTTTGGGAGGGTTCCCTCATCAACCGCTACCAGCGGCCCCTGGCCGTACTGCCGCAGATCGTGGCCGAGACCGTGGGCCGCTGGCTGCCGACGCTTATCATTTGCACGCTGCCCACGGTGTTGTTGGCGGTGGCGCTGGGCGTGCCGCTGGGGCCTGCTTCGGCCCTGCACGGCGTCTTCTTTGTGGTGAGCCTGGGGCTGGCAATGTCGCTGGGCTTCGCGCTGGACTTCCTCTTCACGGCGTTGGCCGTGCGTCTGAAAGATGCCGGCTGGCTGGCCCACACCATCCGCAACGCCATTACCAACCTCTTTTCCGGCGCGGTCATCCCCTTCGCCCTGCTGCCATGGGGTCTGGGGGCCGTGCTGGAGTGGCTGCCCTTCGGCTCGGTGGCCGGCGCACCGCTCTCCATCTATGTGGGGGTGGGCGAGCCGGGGCGGCTCATTGCCCTGCAGGCCCTGTGGAACCTGGCGCTGTGGCCGCTGGCACTGCTGGCGTTCCGCAAGAGCGCGGAAAGGATGGTGTCGTTCGGTGGGTAAGTTTTGGCATACGATTCGGCGGATCTGCCGCCTGTGGGGGGCCTATGCGCGCATGGACGCCGGTTGGTTCCTGCGCGATACCAAGCTCTTCCTCCTCAATGTCCTCACCGACGTCGTCAGCAATGGCGCGGCGGTCACCGGCGTGCTGCTCTTAAGCGAGCGGTTCGGCGGCATCGGCGGCATGAGCCGGGGGCAGGTGCTCTTCCAGTTGGGCTACGCCCTGCTGGTGGAGGGCGTCTTTATGCTCTTCTTCATGATGAACAACGTGGGCCACATCAGCCGGCCCATTGGACGGGGGCAGGTAGACCACATGCTTCTGCAGCCCGTGCCCCTGTGGATGCAGCTCATCACCAATGGGTTCATCCCCGCGTCGGGCAGCTCCATGCTGGTGTGCGGTGTCGCCATCACAGCTTGGGCGGCGCGCTCGCTGGGGCTTGCTGTAACCCCGCTGTGGGTGCTGGCCCTGCTGGGGTGCCTGCTGTGCTCCGCAGCAGTCACGCTGGGGTTCACCTATATTGTCAGTGCCGTGGCCTTCTGGGCCCCGGTGGCGGGGGAGGAAGTGGCCTCCACGACCGTTGACCTCTTTTTCACCACGCGCATGTACCCGCTGGGCGGCACAGCCCCGGCGGTGCAGACGGCGCTGTGCACCGTGCTGCCCGTGGGGCTGGCGGCGTGGTTCCCTGCGAACCTCCTTCTGGGGCAGCACCCCAACCATCTGCCGGCGGCACTGCTGGCGGCCATGGCTGCCGCACTCACCGTGCTGGCCACCCTCACATTTCGGAAAGGACTGAAGCATTATGCCACAACAGGATCGGTGCGCTACTCCGACCGCGGCTTCCGCCGTTGAGCTGAAGCACCTGACAAAGCAATACACCCAACTGCAGCGCGACGGCACGGTGGCCGACGCCCTGCGAAGCATCCTCCACTCCCGCAAGCGGGTGGTTACCGCCCTGGACGACGTATCCCTCATGGTGGGGCAGGGTGAGTTTCTGGCCTACGCCGGGGCCAACGGCGCCGGCAAGAGCACGACAATCAAACTGATGAGCGGCATCCTGCAGCCCACGGCGGGCGAGGTACGGGTGCTGGGCCTCTCGCCGGTGCGCAGCCGCATCGAGCTCATGGGCCGCATCGGTGTGCTCTTCGGCCAGCGTACCGAGCTGTGGTGGGACCAACCGGTGTCGGTCAGCTTCCAGTGGAAGCAGGCTGTCTGGGACATCCCCAAGGAACGGTACGAGCGGATGAAGGAAGTCGTCTGCGACCTTCTGGATTTGGGGCCCCTTCTGGGCACCTTTGCCCGGGAACTGAGCCTTGGGCAGCGCATGCGGGCCGACCTGGGAATGCTGCTGCTGCACGAGCCCGAGCTCATCCTGCTCGATGAGCCCACGCTGGGCCTCGATGTGCTGGCCAAACGTCAGGTCATCGAGTTCCTCAAAACCCTGAACCGTGAGCAGGGCACGACGATTGTGGTGACCAGCCACGACATGGACGACCTGGAGGAGATGGCACGGCGCATCGTGCTTCTGAGCCACGGCCGTGTGGCCTTCGACGGCGGCTTTGACGCCCTGCGCGATACCGTTGGCGGCCTGCGCCGGTTGGCACTCACGACCGACGGCACCGTGCCGCCAGCCCTCGCGAGCGCCATGCACCGCCAGTCCGACGGCGTGGTGCACGAGTACGAGTTCAACCTGCAGACAACGCCGGTACAGGCCGTGTTTGCCGAAGCCGCCGGCGTGCCGGGCATTCGGGACATTGAAGTGCGGCGGGTGCCCATTGAGCACATCATCGCCGGACTCTACCAAAGCTGGAAGCAGGAGCCACCGGCCTGATAGCGTAACGACCAAGCAAAAGGGCCTGCCGGTTTGGCAGGCCCTTTTGCGGTTTTTATCTAATGCAAATAGAAATGAGCCGACCGCCGGTTCATTCGGCGGGAGGAAGTCCATCGCAATACTTCGTGCCTTCCCCCCACCTCACCCGCATCGTGCGGGCTGGTCACAATCCTGCGGGTTGCGACCCGGTACCGTCGGCCTTAGGCGCATCCTGCGCCTTGGATTGCTCGCGTTGCTCTCAACGATTCTAAAGAATCGTCTGCCGCAACGTCAGACGCCCTGGAAGGGCATCCAACCCAAGCGCCGTGAGTACGACGCTATGCGTCGTACTAGCCGCAGGATGCGGCGTAAGGCGCGCCGGGCGGGACTGAGAGCGGCGACTGATTTGGTGATAACGTGAACAAGCTGTCTGAATCGAGTCCGTCGCCACAGCGACGGGCTCGACAGTTGGGGTTACCAGGCGTAGGCTTCCGGGGCGCTGCCACCCGGGCCGGGGAAGATCTCGTCCAGCCGACGGAGCACGTCGGGCGGCAGCTCGATCTCCACCGCGCGGAGCGAATCCTCCAGCTGCTGCAGCGTGCGGGGGCCGATGATGGGCGAGGTGACCGCCGGATTGGCCAGCAGCCACGCCAGCGCCACTTCGGGTTCCTTCTCACCCAGCTCACGGCAGAGTGCCGAGAAGGCCGCCAGCTGCGTGCGCTGTGCGTCGGTCAGGTGGGCCGCGGCCCGCGCCCCGCGGGAGCCTGCCGCCGGGTTGGCAATGTTGCCACCCAGCAGCCCACCACCCAGCGGGCTCCAGGGGATGACGCCCAGCCCCAGTTCCTGCGCGGCGGGCAGAACCTCCAGCTCCGGCAGGCGGCACAGCAGGTTGTACTTGTGCTGCTCAGACACCAGACCCAAGAAGTGGCGTTTCTCCGCGGCAGCCTGGGCGTAGCACAGATGGCGCGCCCCAAAGTTGCTGGAGCCGATGTAGTACACCTTGCCCTGGTGCACAAGGTCTTCAAAGGCACCCCAGGTCTCCTCCCAGGTGATGTGCCGCTCAATGTGGTGCATCTGGTAGAGTTCCACCCGGTCGGTTTGCAGCCGTTGGAGCGATCCTTCGATGTGCCGGCGAATCTTGAAGGCCGAAAGCCCACGCCCCTCGTTGGGGCCGTCGTTCTCGTCGTGCATGAAGTTGTAGACTTTGGTGGCCAGCACTACCTTCTCCCGTCGGTTGCCGCCCTGCCGGAACCAGCGGCCAATGATCTCCTCGGTCCAGCCGCAGTGCCCGCCGTCGTTGCCTCCGCCGTACACGTTTGCGGTGTCAAAGAAGTTGATGCCCACATCCAGGGCTCGGTCCATGATGGCAAAGGCCTCTTTCTCGTCGGTGGCCGGCCCGAAGTTCATGGTGCCCAGGCACAGTCGGCTGACTTTCATGCCCGTTCGGCCAAGGGTTGTGTATTTCATTTGCGCACCTCCCATGCAGCTGTTGTGGGGTTCTGCCCTCGGCGTTGTGCCGGGGTTATTACTACCCAAGCATATACCTTTGCGCAAAGTGTTTGTCAAGTAGAAAATTGAAAACAAAATGATTATTTGCTATATACTTTAAAGATCCTGTGGTTTTACAGGCCAAGCCGGGGTAAGGAGCGTATCCGTCCGGCAATTCATTGTTCCGATGGGTGGCCTGATCGGCTATACTGGTGCGGAACAGCGTGGCCGGGACGCGGGCGTAGTGCCTTCGGGCGATGCCGCCGGCAATGGGGAGTAGAGGAGAACAACAAATGCAAGAGATCATCAAGGGGATCCGCCCGCTGGACCGGGAAGCCATGCGCGCGGCGGAGGAACGCCAGGAGACGCTGGTGAAGCCGGCGGGCAGCCTGGGCCGGCTGGAGGAACTGTCCATCCAAATGGCCGGCATCACCGGGCGGGTAAAAAACCGTATCCCGCGGAAGGTACACTTCCTGCTGGGGGCGGACAACGGCATTTACGAGGAGGGCGTGGCCGCCGCACCGCAGGCGTTTACCAATCTGCTGATGGGGTTCTACGCCAGTGACGTGCATTGCGCCATCAATGTGCTGTGCCGCCGGGCCGGTGTGGATCTCAAAGTGGTCGACATGGGCGTGAAGGGCGAGGTGAACGGCCCGAACGTGCTGCGTGTCAAGCTCATGGAGGGCACGGGCAACTTCCTGCGTGACCGCGCCATGCCGGTGGACATCGCCCGCCGGGCGGTGGAGGTGGGCATGGAACTGGCCCGCACCGCCCATGAGGAGGGCTATGACATCATCGGCACCGGTGAGGTCGGCATGGCCAACACCACGACCGCCGCAGCCTGCATCATCGCCGCGCTGGGGCGGCAGGGGGACATGGAAACGCTGGTAGGCCGTGGTGCGGGGCTGACGGACGAGGCGTTTGCCCACAAGCAGGAGGTCATCGACCAGGCGCTCCGCCGCCTGCAGCCCCGGCAGGACGATGCCTTTGACATCCTCTCCAAGGTCGGCGGGCTGGACATCGCCGGCATGTGCGGCCTGTTCCTGGGCGCGGCCTATCACCGTCTGCCCATCGTCGTTGATGGCGTGGTCTCCATCGCCGCGGCGCTGCTGGCCTGGCGCATCAATCCCCTGGTGCGGGACTATCTGATTCCCTCCCACCAGTCCGAGGAGCCGGCCTACCGGGCCGCGGCCGAGGCCATGGGGCTCGACCCCATTCTGAACCTCCGCATGCGGCTGGGGGAGGGCACTGGCTGCCCCATCGCCATGCAGGTGCTGGAGGACGCGCTGGAGGTGTTCAACGACATGAACACCTTTGCCGAAACCCAGCTGCAGACCGACTATCAGGAGGGCATCAAGGCCTAGGGGGACGTTGAATAAATGGGGTGTCCGAATTGCGTAGTGGAATTTTTTATCCTGCCAGGTGGAGAAAGAAGCTTATGCCGCAGGGCGTAGGCGACTGACCGGGTTGCTTGGGTGGGCAGCAGCCGAAGGTTGCGACCAGCCGACAACGTTACAGGGCGGAAAAAGACCAAGCTAGGCGGATGCCAGGCTTGATTCAGGCGCTCCCTAGAGCGGCAGGCGCAGCGCCAGGGCAACCAGGGCCAGCAGCGATGTCAATTCGGCCAGCTCACAGCAGCCACCCAGGCAGTCGCCGGTAAGGCCGCCCAGCTTACGGTTGCACAGCCGAAAGAAGCCCCACGCAGCCAGGAGCCCCAGCCCGGCGGCCCCCGCCGCAGCCAGGGCCAGCCACCCGCCGCCCACCAGCCAACCGGCGAGCGCAAAGGCTGCCGCCGCCCCGATGAGACTCCCCCAGGCCACCGCCGGGGGCACGTTGCCGATGAACAGCGCCCCGCTGCCGCCGGGCCGGGCGTTGGCGCCCACGGCGGCGGCCCAGGCGATGCACGCCCGCCCCAGCGCCGGCACCACCAGCAGGAACCACAGCCAATGCCCCGGCAGCGCCGCCACCGCCAGTGTCCGCAGACCCACATCAAAGACGAGGGACAGCGTGCCGTAGGCGCCCATGCGGCTGTCTTTCAGCAGGGCCAGCATGCCTTCCCGGTCGCGGAAGCAGAAGAACGCGTCACAGCAGTCGGCCAGGCCGTCGTTGTGCAGCGCGCCGGTCAGCAGCACCAGAGCCAGTGTGGAGAGCGCCGCGCCAATGAGCGGCCCCGCGAGCCACCCGCCCAGCGCGGCCACCGTAAGGCTCAGCGCCCCCAGCACCAGCCCCACCGGCGCGAACCATGCCGATGCCCGGCGGAAGTCACCGGGGCCGCAGGGCAGCTCCCGGTTCACCGGGAGGCGGGTCAGCATTTGCACCATCAGCAGAAAGCCCATTGCCATCCCCTCACTTTAGCTTCAGCGGCAGGCCGCAGGCCACGAGGAACACCTCGTCGGCCGCCGTTGCCATGCGCTGGTTGGCGATGCCTGTCAGGTCGGCGAAGAGCCGACCCAGCGGGTATTCGCTCACCAGCCCCCAGCCCACCTCATTGGTCACCAGGGCCAGGGTCTTGCCCGTCTCCCGCGCGGCGGTAAAGAGCGCCTGTACCTCGCCGGTCACCACGGCCAAAGCCTGGTCCAGCGTGCCGTCGGTGATGTTGTCGCCGTCCAGCGCCACCCCGGCGGAGGAAAACAGCAGGTTAGTGAACCACAGGGTGCAGCAATCCAGCAACACATGGGCCTGGCCCGCCGCCCGCACCACCCCGCCTAGGCCGTTGAACCCCTCGTGGGTGGCCCAATGGGGGTTGCGCCGGGCACGGTGGCGGCCGATGCGCTCGGTCATTTCGCCGTCGGAGCGGGTGGCCGTGGCGATGTACAGCACGTCGTCGTGGCTGGCGAAGAGCCCCTCGGCAAAGGTGCTCTTGCCCGACCGGCTGCCCCCGGTGATCAGTATGATTTTGCTCTCGCTCATTCGTCATTCTCCTTTGCCGGTTCTCCCGGCCACAGGGCTCCCAAGTAGAGATTGCCATACTTGGCGTGCACCACGGCCACGTCGCCATTGCGGCATGCGAACTTCCAGAAGAGCGTCGGGTCGCCCAGCACGAAGCAGTAGCTGGCGCGCAGCACGCCGGCATGGGCACTCAGCAGTACGTCGCCGCTCTCCTGTGTCAGCAGCTCCCGCCAAAAGCCCGCCACCCGCTCATAGAACTGCAGGTAGCTCTCGCCGCCGGGGATGGCGTACCCCATCCAGTCGGCCTGCCATGCGTCGCACTCGACAGGGTAGCGGTGGGTAATTTCCTCCCAGGTCATCCCCTCAAAGAGGCCCAGTTCCCGCTCCCGCAGGCGATCATCGGGCCGTGCGGGCACGCTGGGCAGCGCCAGCGTGGCGCTCTCCTCGGCCCGGGGACTGGGGCTGCACCACGCGCGTGTGATGCCCGCACCGGCCAGCCGCGCTGCCACCGTTGCCATCTGCTGGTGACCCAGTTCGGTCAGCAGCTCACCGTTCGCGCTGGCGAAGCGGCCGGCAGCATTGGCGGGGGTCTCCCCATGGCGCAGCAGGTAGATCTTCATGGCACTCACCCCTTGTTGGTGCGGTTGCCCGCGCAGTTTCCACATTATAGCATGGGGATATGCACGGGGCAAAACACAACGCTTGTCATTCGGTGGAGTGTGTTACCTGCTCCGCCGGCCGCCCAGCCCGGTATCGGGCGGCAAACTGCCCCGGTGCGCAGCCGAAGTGGGCGCGGAAGAGGTGGTAGAAATGGCTCAGGTTGTTGAAGCCGGCCTGGTTGCACACCTCCAGCATGGAGGGGGCACCTGCCAGCAGCAGTTCGGCGGCGTAGGCCAGCCGCTTGGTGTTGATGTAGGCGGTGGGCGGCATCTGCAGGTAGCGCTGGAAGGTACGCGTTACGTGTTCCTGAGAGTAGTTGGTGTGCCGCAGAACATAGTCCAGCCCGGCAAGGAAGGCCTCCGGACGGTCCAGGTCGGCAAGGAGCGCCGAAAACCATGCTGGCAGCGTGGTAGAGGCCGCGTCGCGTTCCTCGCCGGCCAGGCAAAGCAGCAATTCCGGCAGCAAGCCGCGGAATGTACGACGGCGCGCCAGCCCCGGTGTCATGGCATTGAGCGCCAAGAGCTTCCGCCGGGTTTCGGTGTATTCGTAGCCGGTCAGTCGTGTCTGGGGCGGCAGGGGTGCCCCATCCACCGTTTCGGTCGGCAGTTCCAGCCAGCTGGCGGCCTCCTCAAAAAAACGGCGGTCGAACGCCACGTTGATGAAGTCAAAGGTATAGGTGTTCAGGAACCGGTAGCTGTGCACGTCCCCCGGGCGGATGAGCACCAGCGAACCGGTGTCCAGCACCAGGTGGTGGTCGTTCACGTCGTGCAGCGCCTGGCCGTTGAGCACGAAGAACAGCTCGTAGAAGTCATGTCCGTGGCGGTGGTACGTCTCTGACACGACGTATTGACGCAGCAGACCCAGCCCGTCAGACGGGTCGTCGGTCTGGAAGTGCAGGCACTCGGTCTCCATCGGTTTCTCCTCCCATTCTGCAATATCAATATAGCACAAACAACCGTCAACCGCTCAGAAGATTTGAGAGGGCGAAGACGCTATAATAGAATAAAATAAGTGTGTGCGGGGGATTGCAATGAGTGACGTGCAGAGCATTCGCTATGTGGTAGAGTTTACCCGGGTTTATAAGGAGTGCGGGGAGAAGCACCTGCGGGAGGCGCGCTGTGTGGACCTGCAGCTGCGCCAGATTGCCGTGCCCCTGACACAGGAAGACTGGCTGGCGGGCATGGTGCGCCATGAGCTGGTGGGGTTCTCCTCTCAGTTTGGCGGCATCTACACCTACTTCTTCCACGAGCATGAGTTCCTCAGCGCCATGGACCGCTGCCAGGGGGAGCTGGACGAGGCAACGTACAAGGCCGCGCTGGCTGCCTGTGAGTTCTGGCGGCTGGAGAACACAGCAAAAAAGCACAACATGCGTTTCGTGCAGGAGTATGGGTTCGAGCCGCCCCACAACTTCTACACCGCCGGCATCGCCAACTGCGACAGCCGGGTGGCGGGCACCAATGTGGACTTCCACAAACTCATCGACCTGGGTCTGCCGGGCCTGCGGCAGGAGATTGCCGAAGCCGTCGCCGCGAACGGTGCCAGCGACTTCTATACGGGGCTGATACAGTGGATTGACACGCTGTGCGCGGTGGCCCTGCGGTATGCCGACCAAGCGCAGGCGCTTTATGACGAAGGCGGCGACGCCCACCACCGGGTGCTGGCGCAAGCGTTGCGCGGCATCACCGAGCACGCGCCCCAGAGCTTTGTGGAAGGGCTGCAGCTCATGTGGCTCTACTCCGTCAGCTGCGACCTCATGAATTATGGCCGCATGGACGACTACCTGGGTGCGCTCTACCTGCGGGACATCGAACGCGGCGCATTGGACGAAGAGGAAGCTGTTCAGTATGTCCTCAAGCTGTACAAGCACTTCCTCACCATCAACAAGATCCACGATTGCCGTGTCATCGTGGGCGGGCGCGGGCGGCGCAACGTGGAAGGGGCGGACCGGCTTGCCATCGTCATCATGGAGGCATCCCGCCGTTTCCGCCAGGCCGTGCCCCAGCTGACAATGCGTTACCACAAGGGCATGGACGAGGCGGTGTTTGCCAAGGCCATGCAGGTCAACGCCGAAGGCTGCACCTTCCCGATCCTTTACTCCGATGAGACCAACATTCCGGCGGTCATGAAGGTCTATGGCGTGCCGGAGAAGGAAGCCGAGCAGTACGTTCCCTTTGGCTGCGGTGAATATGTGCTGGTGGGCATGAGCGTGGGCACGCCCAACAACGGCG
>JAEYRA010000038.1 GCA_023409755.1 Bacillota bacterium | reverse complement strand
CCCGCCCACGTCCTGGGCAAAGGGGCCATGGCCGCACAGGCCGAAGTCAATGGGGGAGAGCGTGTCGCCCTCCACCAGCAGGTTTCCCAGCCCCAAATCAGCATGAATCAGCCCGTGGGCACCGGGTGCAGCACACTCCCGATCCAACAAGGAGGCCATGCGAGCGGCCCCGGCGGCCAGTCGGTCCACATGGACGGGGGTGAGCATCCCCAGGGACACCCCATCTTCCAGCGTGGCCATGGCGGTGCGCACCCGGCTGCCGTCGTAGGCTGGTCGGGGCAGGACATCACCTTCCGGCCAGCCCATCACGAAGGTATGCAGCCGCGCCGCCAACTCCCCGGCCAACCCGGCATACAACGGGGCACGGGGGCCGTCCTGCCGCAGCGGCGCACCGGGCAGCCACGACAGAGCCGACGCCCAGCCGCCGCCAGGCAACTCGGCCAGCAGGGCACCATCCCGGGTGCGTCGGGGCCGCTGTACGGGGAGGTCGCTCCTCTTCGCCAGTGCTGCCAGCCAGGTCAGCTCGCTCGTGAGCCAGTCCTGCCGATGGGTCACCATGCCGCCGCCCACACCGGGCCGGGGCAGGTGCAGCCGCAGGGCAAATACGCCTTGCTTGGGCGTTTCCACCCGGTACACGGCGTTCTCGTTGTGGCGCAGGAAGTGAAGAACCGCGCCGTCCAGCCCGAAGGCGGACAGCGCGGCGTGTGCTGGTTGTTCCAGTTCGTGGGGTTCCATGGGCACCTCCTCGGCATTGTTTCACGTGAAACAACCTAGGGCGACACCGCACAAAGCCAGCGGCCGTCTTGCTTGGTCTTTTCTCGCCCTGCCGCGTTGTCATCAGTCGCCTATGCTCTGCGGCATAAGCTCCTTCTTCCGCCTAGCATGACAAGAAAATCCTTTGCGCAATCCGACCACTCCATTTGTGCGGTGTCGCCCTCGTTCTACCCCCGCAGCAGCCGCTCCCAGGCCGGGAAGGACCGCTCGATGGTGTCACGGCCCACGCAGTAGGCCAGCCGCACGTGACCCGGCCAGCCAAAGCCGCTGCCCGGTACCACCAGGATGTGCTCGGCTGCGGCCTTGTCGGTGAAGGCTAGGTCGTCACCGCCGGGAACCTTGGGGAAGAGGTAGAACGCCCCGGCGGGCTTGACGCACTCCATGCCTAGCCCAGTGATGCAGCCATAGAGCAGGTCGCGCCGGGTGCGATATTCGTCGATGTTGATGCCGGCGGTCAGTGCGGCGGCCACGGCCTTTTGGAAGAGCGACGGCGCGTTGACGTAGCCCAACACGCGGTTGGTGTAGGCCAGGGCGTCCAGCAGGGATTCAGAATCGTCACAGGAGGGGTTGACGGCCAGGTAACCGATGCGCTCCCCGGGCAGGGAGAGGGATTTGCTGAAGGAATTGACGACGATGCCGTTGCGGAAGAGCGAAAGGATCGGTACGGCCTCGCCCTCATAGAGCAGGCGGGTGTAGGGCTCGTCGGAGAGGACATACACCGCACGACCCAGTTCGGCCTGCCGACGCTCCAGCGCGTCGGCCAGCGCCTGCAGCGTCCCCCGGTCGTACACGACGCCGGTGGGGTTGTGGGGGGAGTTCAGGATGATGGCCTTGGTGCGCGGGGTCACCGCCGCGGCCACGGCCTCGGCATCGGGCAGGAAGGTCGTGGGGTCGGCCTTGACCACCACCGGCACGCCGCCGTGGTTGTCAATGTAGGAGAAATACTCCACAAAGTAGGGGGCGATGACGATGACTTCCTCGCCGGGGTTCAGAATGGCCTTGAGCGCGGCGTTCAGCCCGCCGGCGGCTCCCACGGTCATGATGACGTGCCGTGCGGTCAGCGGGACCCCGGCCCGTTGGCCTTCCTGCATGGCCACGGCGGCTCGTACGTCCTCATGTCCGGCGTTGGGCATGTATTTGTGGATGTTGGGCTGGTCGGCCAGCCCCTGCAGGGCAGCCAGTACCTCGCGCGGCGGTTCGGCGTCGGGGTTGCCGATGGAAAAATCATAGACGTTCTCGGCCCCGAATTGCTGGCGGAGCCGGTTTCCTTCTTCAAACATGCGGCGAATCATCGACCCGCCCGCCATCTTCCTGGCAATGTGCTCGGCGATCATGTGTGCGTCCCTCCCGCGGTGAATTGCCTTCATCATACTCCAAATGTTGTTATGGTGCAAAGAGCCACGGCCAAAAGCAGGAAAACCGTGCTCCCCGGGGCAAGGGGCAGGAAGGGAAGAGACCCATGTTTCACGTGAAACATCTGCGGCGGCACGTTTGGCCGTGGCGCGGGGCACACAAATAAGCTATAATGAATGCCAAGCGGGAGGGGAGCACACGGGGGGAGCCCCTCCACACCGAACCCCCCACCCATTGTGCCGCGGGGTGCGGCCACCACTAGGGGAGGGACTGCCATGGGCGTCATCATCGCCATTGCCAACCAAAAGGGCGGCGTGGGCAAAACCACGACTGCCGTGAATTTAAGCGCCTGCGTGGCGGCGCAGGACAAGCGCGTGCTGCTGGTGGATATGGACCCGCAGGGCAACTCCACCAGCGGGTTCGGCGTGAACAAACACGCCATCGCCGCCGGGTCCTATGACATGCTGATGAACGACATGCCGGCGCCCGAGGCCACACAGCCCACGATGCTCGACACCCTCAAGCTCATCGGCGCCAACGGCAACCTGGCCGGGGCTGAGGTGGAGCTGGTGTCGGCCATCGCGCGGGAGCACATCTTGAAGGGCCGGCTGGAGCAGGTGCGGGCCGACTACGACTACATCTTCATCGACTGCCCGCCCTCGCTGGGCCTGCTGACCCTCAATGCCCTGACGGCGGCCGACAAGCTGCTCGTTCCCATCCAGTGTGAGTTTTACGCGTTGGAGGGCCTCTCCGACCTGATGCAGACCGTCTCCATCGTCAAAAAGCGACTGAACCCCCGGCTCGAAGTGGAGGGCGTGGTGCTCACGATGTTTGACTCCCGTACCAACCTCTCGGTGCAGGTGGTGGAGGAAGTGCGTAAATACTTCAACAACCGCGTGTACGACACGTTGATTCCGCGTAACGTAAGGCTCAGCGAAGCCCCCAGCCACGGCCTGCCGGTGCTGCTCTATGACCCGACGTGCAGCGGGGCGGTGGCCTATAACGACCTGTCCGAGGAATTCATTGAGCACTGCGAGGAGGGCAAGACCGCATGAGCGCACCCAAGAAATTTGGCCTGGGCCGGGGGTTGGAAGCCCTGTTGGCCGACCCGGAGCAGCCCGAGAGCGCCAGTGAAATTGACATTCTGGCCATCGACCCCAACCCCAACCAGCCCCGGCGGCAGTTTGATGAGGAAAAGCTCCTGGAGCTCAAGGATTCCATCCTGGCCCACGGGGTGCTGCAGCCGCTGCTGGTGGTGCGCCGGGGTGAACGCTACCTGCTGGTGGCCGGCGAGCGGCGCTGGCGGGCGGCCCGTCTGGCGGGGCTCAAGCGCGTGCCGGCCCTGGTGCGGGATTACACCGACCAGCAGATTGCCGAAATCGCCCTGGTAGAGAACCTGCAGCGCGACGACCTCAACGCCCTCGATGAGGCCGAGGGCATCCGCTCCCTGTTGGAGACGTTCACCCTGACCCAGGAGCAGGTGGCCCAGCGGCTTTCCATGAGCCGTCCGGCGGTCACCAATGCCCTGCGGCTGCTGCAGCTGCCCCAGCAGGTGCAGAACCTTTTGCGCGGCGGGCAAATCTCCGCCGGGCATGCCCGTGCCGTCGCCGCCATTGAGGACGAAACCCTGGCCGGCCGTATCGCCCTGCAGGCCGCCCAGAACGGTCTTTCGGTGCGCGAGGTTGAGGCACAAGTGCGTCGGGCCAAGGAAACCCCGGCCCAGAAGGAACTCTACACCAAGCCCAAGGCCCCCGTGGAGTTCAAGGACATGGAGGAGAAGTGGATGCGCGCGCTGGGCGCCAAGGTTAAGGTCAAGGGCGACCTCAAGCGCGGCACCATCGTCGTGCAATACTACAACCGTCAGGACTTGGAGCGGCTCTATGAGCTGGCCGACCGCCTGAGCCTGGAGAACCGCTGATGGAAGGAGAAGCAGCCGAGCGCTTTGAAGGCACCCTGCGGGCACTGTGTGCCGAAGGGGGTCTCTACCTGCCGGAAGAGACGCTGGCGCGCCTGTTTCGCTATTATGAAATGCTGGAGGAAGCCAACCGCTCCTTCAACCTAACGCGGGTGGAGGGGCCCAGTGAGAGCGCTCGCCGGCACTTCTACGATTCCTTTGCCGCCCCGGCGCTCACCGCCCTGGCCGATGGCTCCGCTGTGGTGGATGTGGGCACCGGCGCGGGCTTCCCGGGCCTGCCCATCGCCATCCTGCGTCCCCGCCTTTCGGTCACCCTGCTCGATTCGATGCGCAAGCGCACCGACTTCCTGCACGCGGTGGTGGCCGAGCTCGGCCTGAAGAATGTGGAGGTCGTCCACGGCCGAGCTGAAGACTTCGGTCGCTGGGCCGGGCGGGAACGGTTCGACGCCGCGCTCTCCCGCGCGTTGGCGGGGCTGCCCGCCCTGCTGGAGTATACGCTGCCGCTCGTCCGGGTGGGCGGGGTCGCGCTGGCCTGGCGGGGGCCTGCCGCGCCCGATGAGCTCAAAGAAGCCAGCCGGGCGGCGCGTCTCTTAGGCGGTGATGAGGGCCGCGCCCTTCCCTACCGGCCCGGTGGCGAGGAGCAATTCTACATTGTGATGCACAAAAAGATTCGACCGGTTCCGCTCCTCTACCCGCGGAAGGCGGGTACTCCGACAAAAAGCCCCCTGATCTAGCGTAAAACGGAGCGAGAAAGAGTAAATACGCGTGAGGTTTTTGTAAAACGATTTATTGGCTTCCTGCGGTCTAATCCGCAGGAATTTGCTTACCTACGGGGAAATGGTATTGCGCAGTGAGCGATCGCTGCGCGCGGAAGCGCGACAATCACCTCCTCTTTCCCAAACGCCGGGCCGCATGGCTTCTCTCCCCAAAGCCTTGCGGCCCCATCTTTCCCTGGAGGCAGCGATGTTTGAAGGCCTTCACAAAACCCTTTTGGCTGACGCTGGCACGCGCACCGTGTTGCTGCCGGTGGAAAGCATTCTGCCCAGCCCCTGGCAGCCCCGGCGGCAGTTTGACCCCACCGCGCTCGACAACCTGGCCGACAGCATTCGCCGGCATGGGCTGCTGCAGCCCATCGTGGTGCGGTCGCTGGGCGGCGGGCGTTATGAGCTCATTGCCGGGGAACGGCGGCTGCGCGCCGTCCGCCTGGTAGGGGAGGCGCACATCCGCGCCACGCTCCTCACCATCAGCGACCGGGACGCGGCTCTTCTTGCCATGGCAGAGAATTTGCAGCGCGAAGATCTGACCTTCTTTGAGGAGGCCGAGGGATACCGCCAGCTCATCACCCAGTGGAAGCTGACCCAGCAGCAGCTGGCCGAGCGTCTGGGCTGCCAGCAGTCCACCATCGCCAACAAACTGCGACTGCTCCGCCTGCCGGCGGAAGTGCAGCAGGCCATCGTGCGGCACGATCTCTCCGAGCGGCACGCCCGGGCGCTGCTGCGGCTGCACGATACCGACGAACAACTGGCGGTGCTTGATGCTGTTGCCCTCAAGGAGTTGAACGTCCGCCAGACCGAGGAACTGGTGGAGAAGCGGGTGCAAAGCCTGCTGGAGGGGGAGAAGGAACCGGTGCACGGGGTGCCGCGGTTCTCCCGCGCGTGGCGGGATTGGCGGCTCTTCGCCAACACCATGCGTACCGCCGTGGGTGAGCTCAAATCCTCCGGCCTGGACGCCCAGTTCACCATCCACGATTCCGACCAGTTTGTAGAGATGACCGTCGTGGTGCCCAAGAGCCG
>JAEYRA010000012.1 GCA_023409755.1 Bacillota bacterium | reverse complement strand
CGTACGACGCGGATGAGCTCAGCCTTGGGCTTTCGCTCCCGGCAGCCGGTGCACATCCGCATGGGTACCTTCTTGGTCTTCAAACGCTCCACCCTCCGTACCAGCCGTTACTCCTCAGTGAGTTCCTCGCCCTCGTCTTCGTCCTGGCTGTAGCTCTTGCTCATGATTTCCTCTGCCGCCGCGGCCATCAGCTGCGACTGGCTCTTGATGTCGATCTTCCATCCGGTGAGCTTGGCGGCCAGCCGGGCGTTCTGACCCTCCCGCCCAATGGCCAGGGAGAGCTGGTTGTCAGCCACGATGATGCGAGCGATCTTGTCTCGCTCGTTGAGGCGCACCATACTGACCCGGGCAGGGCTCAGGGAGTTGGCAATGAACTCCGCCGGGTCCTCGCTCCAAGGCACGATGTCAATGCGTTCATTGCCAAGCTCGGCCACCACATGCTCCACACGGGAGCCACGCTGCCCCACGCAGGCGCCGACCGGGTCGACGTCGTCATCGCGGGAGTACACAGCCATCTTGGTGCGATACCCGGCTTCACGGGAAATGCCCTTGATCTCCACAATACCGCTCTTGATCTCCGGCACCTCGTTTTCAAACAGGCGCTTGATGAGCCCCGGGTGGGACCGGGACACGATGATCTGCGGGCCACGGTTGGTACGCTTGACCTCGACAATATAGACACGCAGGCGATCGTTGACCATGTAGCGCTCACCACGGGCTTGCTCCGACGGGGGCAGATACCCCTCGCTGCGGCCGATGCCCAGGTAGACGTTGTTACGCTCCACCCGGCGAACGATACCGGTCATGAGCTCGTCCTGCATCTCGGAAAATTCATCATAGATGACGCCACGCTCGGCCTCACGAATTCGCTGAACGATGACCTGCTTGGCCGTCTGCGCGGCGATGCGGCCAAAATCGGCGGTCGACACCTCGCGCTCCATCACATCACCCACCTGCAGGCGGGCGCTGACGAGCTTGGCTTCCTCCAAGCTGATCTCGGTCTCCGGGTCCTCCACCGTCTCCACGACGTTTCGGAGGTTGTACACCTTGATCTCGCCGGAATCGCGGCTGATGTTGACACGCACGTTCTGGGTGCTCCCATAGTTACGCTTGTATGCGGCAGCCAGCGCAGCCTCTATGGCTTCGATGAGCACGTCCTTGCCAATGCCCCGCTCTTTTTCAATTTCGTCGAGGGCATTCAAGAATTCCACCTTCATTGCACTCACTCCTCAGAAGTCGATATGTTGCTGTGCCTTGGCAATGTTGGCCCGCACAATCGTCAGCGTCCCACCTCCGCTCCCCAACGACAGCGTGATACTCTGCTCGTCATAGGCTTCCAGCGTTCCGGTGAATTCCTTTTTCTTGTTCATGGGGGAAAAGACCTTGACATCCAGTACCCGTCCCATGTTGCGCGCCAAGTCCCTGTCGGTCTTGAGCGGGCGGTCGAGCCCCGGCGAGGAGACAATGAGATAATCGTGCTTGCCGGCAATGTCGGGGTCGCTGTCCAGTAACGGATCAACCAGGTTGTTGACCCGTTCGCAATCCTCCAGCGTCACGCCGCCCGGCTTGTCGATGAAGATGTTCAAATACCATTTGCCACGCTCGCTCTTGAACTGTACGTCCACGAGTTCGTACTCCGTCCCAAGCAAACCCTGGTCCACCGCAGCCTTGGCCGCGTCCTTGATCGACCGTTTCTCCAAGCACTTCACCTTTCCGTTAGCGTGTCCGGCGGGCGGTTTCCCATCCGCCTGGGGGCTTAACAATACGAAAGAGTGGGCGGCCCCACTCCTGCGAAAACGCAATCATCAGCTTTGGAAATTAACCTGCTTCATTATATCATCCTCTGGAAGATAGTGCAACTGAGTTTTTCACTCCCACCGCACAAAATCAAGGATTTCTGCCTGAGTTCGGCAGTTTGGGCTGCTTCCCACACACCAGCACCAGTACCATCCATATTCAAGTTGCACCGAATGCTAATGAACCAGGAACACCGGTTAACAGGTCACGCCGACTCGACCGCCTCTGCCCCACCTGCACGTGTGAGGTTCTTCATCCAGCGGAAACGATTGATCTTGACGACGGCGACAAAGCACTTGAAGATCTGGTCCGACTTCAGGCAGGCGAAGACCACCCAGGCGGGGGCACCCAGCCACGCGGCGATCAATGCCGAGGGCAGCACCACACAGAACACAAAGATCGTGTCGTTCTTGAAGACAAACGAGATATCTCCGCCGGACTTGACAAGCCCGAACAGGCAGGGCATCTGGTACCCGGTGCCGATGACGGTGACGGAAAGCACCGCAATGAGCAGACCGGCTTCCTTTGCCGCTGCCCCGCTGATGCCGCCGCCCAACGCGCCGGCGTACAGCCCCACGAACGGCCCATTGAGCACAGCGACCAGCGCCCCGGAAAGCAGACCGACAAACAGGAAAATGACCTGCGTGGTGCGCGCGTATTCCTTCATGAGCTCGTATTTCCCCGCGCCGACCGTCTTGCCGGTGATGATGCCCATGGCGGAGCCAAGACCGGAGATGGCGATGTAGGCCAATGTTGCCATGGTGTTGGCAATGGACACCGCCGTTGCGACAGACGCATCGAAGAAGCGGCCAAAAATGATGGAATTGACCATCATATTGACACTCCACACCACCTCACCGGCAATGAGCGGCAGGCCATACCGCACATAATCCCCAAAGAGCACCCGGTCAAACCGCCGCAGGTCGGAAATCCTTAACTGCAGCTTTTTATCCCGAAGGAAGACATACAGGGCGATGGTGGTGGTTTCCGCCACGCGGGCAATCACGGTGGACAATGCTGCGCCAAACACTCCCCACTTCAGGCCATAGATGAACAGCGCGTTCAGGGCAATGTCAAAGCACAGCGAGACCAAGGAGATCATCATCCCAATGGACGGCGTTTCCACCGCACGCATGGAGCAAAGCAACGCCTGGGTGACGCAGAAGAACAGATAGGAGAAGCAGACGGTGCGCAGGTACACGACAGCTTCGCGCGCGCTGTCAGGGTCCGTTGTGAACACTCCAATGATGGCATGTGGGAACAACAGACATAGTGTGGTCAGTACAGCGCCGACAGCCAGGGCGATGCGCATCCCGATGGCGATGATCCGTTTGATGTTCCCCGTATCCTTCTTGCCCCAATACTGTGCGGAAAGGATGAGAATCACCCCGCCGATGCCGCTTGTGAACATCTGCAGGAGAACGTTGATCTGACTAGCGAAGTACACACCCGAAACCGCCGCGTCACCCAGCGAGCTGACCATCAGGTTATCCGCAAAGGAGGCGAGGAACGCAATCAAGCCCTGTGCAGCCACTGGAATTGCCAGAGTAACAAGGCTCCTATAGTAGGATCTATCGCGGGTGAGTATGTGTGTCATAGGTTCTCCTTCGTCTGTCCGAATGTCAGGCCTATCGCATTATCCATCCTGATATGTACAGCCCACCAACGCCCCAAGGGCTAGTACCCTGATACACCGGTAATGCCGTACGGTGTGTGGCACGCGAAACATTATAGCACAGGCTGGAAACCGTAAGCCAATGTGCAATCTACCTATATAGACAACTTGATGAAGGCAATATTATGCCCATCAAACGGATAGGCGCATCTCTGCGATTCTCATCACCCGTGTATAAAACACTGCTCCTGGCAGATACTTCTAGTAGGCAGAAACTTCTAGCGGGGGTGTTATCAATGACAGGAAAGAATCCATTTACTGCTCCGGATATGGCACAGTACTTCTTGAAGCTACCAGCCATGATTCAAGAATCCATTCAACAAAGCGGAGTCAAATTCGACTCCGTCGAACAACTCCGGGCTTTTGTTGACCATCTCAACCAGAAGAGCAATTGAATGGCGGGCCTCCCACCTTCGGCTGCAAAAGCAAATTAAACGGCTGTAAAACCATTGCAAAGCAAAACCTCAGGAACCATTGGATTCCTGAGGTTTTCTGGTGGAGATAGTCGGATTCGAACCGACGGCCTCTTGAATGCCATTCAAGCGCTCTAGCCAACTGAGCTATACCCCCGCATTTGTCTCCTGCGTTGCCGCAGGGCGACCTTGCTCGGATATCATAACCGAAACCCCGCGGGGTTGTCAAGCACTTTTCGCTCATGTTCCTGGTATGTATTTGGGCATACACACCATACGCCATGGCGTTTTCGTTCACAAGCACCCTGCAAACAAAAAACCAGAAATTTCCCTTGACAATCCCGGGCTACCCCATATAATTAAGGCAAATATTCCTCAATGATGGGGAGCACGCCTTCCACCCAATGAAGAGAGCAGGCGGCCGGTGCAAGCCTGTTGAGTGCTGGCGATTCTTCCGCCCCGGAGAGCCCGGCGACGAGTCGGGCCGCAGACGCCGGTTATGCGTCGTCGAGTGAGCCGTTCTGGCTAACACCGGGTGGTACCGCGGGTTTATGATCCGTCCCTGTATGCAGGGGCGGTTTTTTGTTATTCCCCGCGATTCACCGGAATAGCGCGGCACAGTGTCGGTCCCATTTTCCACGAGATAGAAGGAGGTTACCCCATGAACAGAGTCTACAATTTCTCGCCAGGTCCCTCCACCCTTCCCCTCCCCGTGCTGGAGCGCGCTCAGCAGGAGCTGCTCAACCAAGGCGCGTCCGGCATGAGCGTGATGGAGATGAGCCACCGCTCCGCCCCCTACGAGAAGATCCAGAACGAAGCCGAACAGAGCCTGCGGCGACTGATGGCCATCCCCGGCAACTACAAGGTACTCTTTGTGCAGGGCGGCGCGACGACGCAATTCTCCGCCGTGCCACTGAACCTCATGGTGACCGGTAAGGCTGACTACGTCGACTCGGGCAACTTTGCCAGCACCGCCATCAAGGAAGCACAACGTTACGGCGCAGTGAACGTCGTTGCCTCGTCCAAGGCAATCAACTACGTGCGCGTGCCCGAACTTGGTCCGGCGAAGTTTGACCCCGCCGCTGATTACTTCCACATCACCACCAACAACACCATCTTTGGCACCCGCTACAACGCACTGCCGGAGACTGGCTCCGTGCCGCTGGTGGCCGACATGTCCAGCAACATCCTGGGCGAAGTGTACGACGTCAGCAAGTTCGGCGTGATCTACGCCGGGGCGCAGAAGAACATGGGCGTGGCGGGTCTCACCGTCGTCATCGTGCGAGAAGACCTGCTGGGCCGCGCGTTGCCCCAAACGCCCACGATGCTCGATTGGCAGACCCACGCCAAGAGCGCGTCGCTGCACAACACCCCTCCCGGCTGGGCTGTCTACATGGCCGGGCTGGTGTTCCAGTGGCTGGAGGAACTGGGTGGCGTAGCCGAGATGGAACGCCACAACCGGGAAAAGGCCGGCCTGCTCTATGACTATCTGGATGGCTCCAGACTCTTCCGCGCTACAGCGGAGAAGCCCTGGCGGTCGCTGATGAACGTGACCTACGTGCTGCCCAACGACGAGCTGACGAGCGAGTTTGTAAAGTTTGCCGCCGGGCGCGGGCTTACCAACATCAAGGGCCACCGGCTGGTGGGCGGCATCCGCGCCAGCATCTACAACGCCATGCCCATCGAGGGCGTACAGGCGCTGGTGGACTGCATGAAGGACTTCGAGGCGACGCACTGAGGAGGGAATGAACATGTGGAAAATTCAGAAGCTCAATTCCATTGACTCTATTGTCAATGATCTGCTCCCGGCCGAGGGATATGCCCTCAGTGACAAGGAAGCCGCCCCCGATGGCATTCTGGTGCGCTCCGCCAGCATGCACGAAGCCGAAATGGCCCCTTCGCTGGCGGCTGTGGCCCGGGCTGGCGCGGGCACCAACAACATCCCCATTGACCGCTGCTCCAACGCCGGCGTGGTGGTGTTCAACACCCCCGGTGCCAATGCCAACGCCGTGAAGGAACTGGTCATTGCAGGCATGCTGCTCTCCGGCCGTCACATCGTGGAGGGCATTCAGTGGGCCACCACCCTGAAGGGCCGAGGGGCCGAGGTGCCCGGCCTGGTGGAGAAGGGGAAGAACGACTTCGTCGGCCCCGAGATTGCTGGACGGAAGCTGGGCATCATCGGCCTGGGTGCCATCGGCGCGATGGTGGCCAACGCCGGCGTGGCCATGGGCCTGCAGGTCACCGGCTACGATCCGTTCATCTCGGTCGACTCGGCCTGGGGCCTCTCCCGGTCGGTCAAGCGGTCGACGGACATCAACGAGCTCATCCGCACCTCCGACTTCCTGACGCTCCATGTGCCGCTCATCGACCAGACCCGCGGCATGATCGGCGAGAAGCAGTTTGCCGAAATGAAGCCCGGCGTGGTGCTGCTGAACTTTGCCCGGGGCGAGCTTGTCGACAAGGACGCCTTGCTGAAGGCGCTGGAGGGTGACACCCTGCGCAAGTACGTGACCGACTTCCCCTTCGACTATCTGTTGGGTCGGCAAAAGGTCATTTGCATCCCCCACCTGGGCGCTTCCACGCCCGAGTCGGAACGCAACTGCGCCATTATGGCGGCCAAGCAGCTGCGCGACTACCTGGAGAATGGCAACATCGTCAACTCCGTCAACTTCCCCGAGTGCAACCTGCCTCGGTCCGGCGCGTTCCGGCTGGCCGTGCTGCACCGCAACGTCACCAACATGGTGGGACAGATCACCAGCCAGCTGGCCGCCGGCGGGCACAACATCACCAACATGATCAACAAGAGCCGGGGTGCCTTCGCCTACACGCTCATCGACCTGGACGACCAGCCCACCGCAGGCTGCTGCAATGGCATCCGGGCCATCGACGGTGTGCTGCGGGTGCGCGAACTGTAAAGAGACCGGTAACGCAACGGGGCGGATCGTACGATCCGCCCCATTTTACTGGACGTAAGAATCAGTCGCTGCTCTCTTTGAGATCCTGTGTCAATTCAACGATACAGGATTCACATGCTGGGGGCTTTTGCAGTACCCGGCTGGTATAAGCATCCATCGCGCAGACCGATTCCACACTGATGACGTGTTCCATCTCGCAGGCATCCACCTCGGCGATAGCAGGAGCAACGCCTAACACCTCCACCAGCAGACGCCGGATGATCGTATGCTTGCTGGAGGTGACCCTCGCCCGCCGAAGCCCCAACTCCGTCAGGTGAATGTCCTGGTACTTCTCATTTACGATGAGGCCCTTTTCAGCCAAGACCGACATGGCGTTGTTGGTGCTGGCCTTGGTGACGCCCATGCGCTGAGCAATGTCGGTCACCCGTGCGCCGTTGCCGTCCTGCGACAACTCGTAAACTGCCTCCAGATAGTTTTCCATGGAAAAGGAAAGCTTCTCCATCTGTATCCCTCTTGTCTTTCTCAATGTCAGTATGGTACCACAGTTTACGGTGTTTTGTACACCTACCGCTCCATTCAGCGTGAATGCGTGGCCCAATTTTATTGCATATCACACGTCTGGGTAGACCGTTTTTGATAATAATTCTCAATATCCATATTGACAGCAGGGAGCATTGGTTTTATGATGTTAGTCGAAGCTAACAGAGCGTACAACACGAGGAGGTTCCCCCTATGACAACGCTTTTTGCGCAGAAACGAACACCCCCCTCACCCAAGGACCCTGAAACCTTACGGGACATGCGGCCGGGTGACCGAGCCGTTGTCGTAAAGGTGAACGGCGAAGGCGCACTACGCCGCCGGCTCTTTGATATGGGCATCACGCCGGGGGCCGAGGTGCGGGTGCGCAAGTTTGCACCTCTGGGCGACCCTGTGGAGATCACCCTTCGGGGATACGAGCTGAGCCTGCGCAGGGCCGAAGCCCAAGCTGTGCTGGTAGAAGCAGAAGTGCCAAAGGAGCGGAACGCATGGCGCTGACATTCGCGCTGGCGGGCAACCCCAACAGCGGCAAGACCACACTCTTCAACGAGCTGACCGGCAGTACCGCCCATGTCGGCAATTGGCCCGGCGTCACGGTGGACCGCAAGGTAGGACGGTACAAGGGAACGGACCAAGCCATCGACATCATTGACCTGCCTGGTATCTATTCCCTCTCCCCCTACACACAGGAAGAGGTCATCGCGCGCAATTATCTCATTGAAGAATCACCCGACCTCATCATCAATATCGTGGACGCCACCAATCTGGAGCGCAACCTGTACTTGACGAGCCAGCTTTTGGAGACGGACATGCCGGTGGTCGTGGCATTGAACATGTACGACCTCGTTGAGCGCAGCGGCGGTTCCATTGGCGCGGAGGCACTGGAGCAGGCGCTGGGCGTGCCGGTGGTGCCCATCTCCGCCCTGCGTGCCTCCGGCGTGAAGGAGCTGATGCGCCGGGCCGAGGAAGCCGTTGTCAACGGGCGGAAAGGTTCTTCCATCTTGGCCGAAAGCACTGCTGGCGGGTTCCTGGCGCGCATCTGCCAGCTCCTGCGCGGGGCGGGGCTGACTCATCCCCTGTTCCAAGGTGCCAAATTCCTGGAGGGTGACCCCCTGCCAGCCATTGAAGCGCTGCCCGCCGAGCGGTTGCGTGAACTCCATGCTTTGCGCGCTGACGCCTGTTCTGCCGCGAACATCGATGACCTGGAAGCGTGGGTAGCCGACCAACGCTACAAGTACATCACCGCACACTTCTCCCCCTTGCTGAAACGCGGGGGAAGGGAGGACGAGCTGACGTTGAGCACCTCCGACAAGGTGGATCGGGTGCTCACCAACCGTTTTGCCGCCATCCCCATCTTCCTGGTGTTCATGTTCCTGCTCTTCCACCTGACATTCGGTCAGAACCTCTTCGGCATTCAAGGCGTGCCAAGCCCCGGCGTGTGGCTGCAGGGCCTGATGGAAGCGCTGGTCGGTTTGGTAAGCGACGGTGTCACCGCGTTGCTGACAGCGTTAGGTGCGTCAGACTGGGCACACGGGCTCATCGTGGACGGCATTGTGGCCGGTGTCGGCTCCATGCTGTCCTTTGTGCCGCAGATCCTGCTGCTCTTCGCGTTCCTCACGATTATGGAGGACAGCGGCTACATGGCCCGCGCAGCCTTCATCATGGACCAGTTACTGCGGCGCATCGGGCTCACCGGCAGCTCGTTCCTGCCAATGCTCATGGGATTCGGCTGCAGCGTGCCTGCGCTGATGGCCTCTCGCACCTTAAAGAGTGAGAAGGACCGGCGGCTCACGATGATACTGGTGCCGTTCATGTCCTGCGGGGCAAAGCTACCCATTTACGCCGTCATCGGGGCAGCACTCTTCGAGAAAAACGCAGACCTCATGGTCTTCGTCATGTACCTGGCGGGCATTCTGGTGGCGATCTTCTCAGGCGTCCTGCTCAAGAACACGGTGCTCAAGGGTGACACCTCGCCCTTCTTGATGGAGCTGCCCGCCTACCACCTGCCTCGCCTGAAGAACGTCGCCCTGCGCCTGTGGGAGAAGCTGAAGAGCTTCCTCATCCGTGCGGGCACGGTTATCCTAGGCGCGACAATCGTCATCTGGTTCCTGAGCAACTTTAACTTCCGCCTGCAGATGGTGGAAGCCAACAGCATCGACAGTATGCTGGGCGTGATTGGCAACGCCCTGCACTACCTCTTCATCCCGCTGGGCTTTGCCTCCGGCCCCGACGGCTGGAAGGCCGTGGTTGCCATCCTCACGGGCATCATTGCCAAGGAGGCGGTCGTCTCCACCATGGGGGTGCTCTACAACCCCGGTATCTCCGGCGACGCGCTGGAGGACCAGGGGGCCCAAACCGCCCTGCTGGGCGTGATCGCCACAACCTTCTCCCCATTGGCAGCCATCTCGTTCATGCTCTTCAATCTGCTGAGCTTCCCGTGCATGGCGGCCATCTCCACCCTGCAC
>JAEYRA010000123.1 GCA_023409755.1 Bacillota bacterium | reverse complement strand
AGCAGGGCGAGCATTGCGCAGCAATGCGATGGGGCGATCGATGGGCCTGCGCGCTCATGCCGGGTTCCCGATAGAACGATTTCGCCTGCGGGCGGGTTTTGCTGTTGTTCCCGTGCTAGCCCTCCGGGTCCTCCCGCCGAATGAATCGGCGGTTGGCTCAAGCGCTCTCTTTCGCTTCCCACCCCTTGGTGCCGGGTGCGCAGCGACGATTCACTCGCCGCCAAGCCCCATGGAAGCCGGGCACCCTCACACAACCGGGGGAGGTTCGGAAGGGGGATGGAATCCCCCTCCGAGCGTTAGAGCTCCTCCGGTGAGCCGATGCGCCCCAGCACGGCGCTGGCGGCGGCCACGGCGGGGCTGGCCAGGTAGACTTCGGACTTCGGGTGGCCCATGCGGCCCACGAAGTTGCGGTTCGTCGTAGCGATGGCACGTTCCCCCTCAGCGAGGATCCCCATATGCCCGCCCAGGCACGGCCCGCAGGTGGGCGTGCTGACGGCGCAACCGGCGTTGATGAACACCTCCAGCAGTCCGAGCTTCATCGCGTCCAGGTAGATCTGCTGGGTGGCGGGCAGCACGATGACGCGCACGCCGCGGGCGACCTTGCGGCCCCGCAGCACGTCGGCCGCCGCCACGAGGTCGGAGAGCCGGCCGTTGGTACAGGAGCCGATGACCGCCTGGTCGATGGTGACCGAGGTGGAGTCGGCAACCTTGCGGGCGTTCTCCGGCAGGTGGGGGAAGGCCACCGTCAGCGGCACCTCACCGAGGTTGATCTCATAGATCTTTTCATACACCGCGTCGGCGTCGGGCTCGTAGACCTTGGGCTCGCGGCGGAAGCGGCCGCGGCAGTAGGCCAGCGTCTGCTCATCCACCGGGAAGATGCCGTTCTTCGCCCCGGCCTCAATGGTCATGTTGGCGATGGTGAAGCGGTCGTCCATCGTGAGGGCCGCGACGCCGGGGCCAGTGAACTCCATGGAGCGGTAGAGAGCGCCGTCCACGCCGATCATCCCGATGATGTGGAGGATCAAATCCTTGCCGCTGACATGGGGAGCAAAGGAGCCGGTGAGGTGGAACCGCAGGGCGGCGGGCACCTTGAACCACGCCTTGCCGGTGGCTATGCCGGCGGCCATGTCGGTGCTGCCCACACCGGTGGAGAACGCCCCCAGCGCCCCGTAGGTGCAGGTGTGGGAGTCAGCGCCGATGATGCAGTCACCGGGGCCGACGAGCCCCTGCTCGGGCAGCAGAGCATGCTCCACGCCCATCTGGCCAATCTCAAAGTAATTCTCCAGGTCATGCTCGCCGGCAAACTGCCGCAGGCACAGGCACTGCTGGGCGGCCTGGATGTCCTTGTTGGGGGTAAAGTGGTCGGGCACCAGGGCCACACGGCTGCGGTCAAAGACCTTCGTCGCGCCCATGCGGCGGAACTCGCCGATGGCGATGGGCGCGGTAATGTCGTTGCCCAACACCATGTCAAGGTCGCACTGTACGAACTGGCCAGCTTCCACCTTGTCCAAACCGGCGTGGGCCGCCAGTATTTTCTGCGTCATCGTCATTGCCATGTCAGGGGTTGCTCCTTTCCGTGTGTCGCAGGAGTTTGAGCTCGATGGAGTCCACCAGCGCCAGCATACTGGCGTGGATGACGTCGGTGGAGACACCCACCGTCGTCCAGCTCTGCTCGCCGTCGCCGCTCTCAATGACGACGCGAACGCGGGAGGCGGTGGCCGAACGGCTGTCCAGAACGCGGACGCGGTAGTCGGTGAGGTGCACACGGCTGAGCACGGGGTAGAACACCTCCAGCGCCCGGCGCAGGGCCTGGTCCAGCGCGTGGACCGGGCCGTCGCCCTCACCGGCGGTCACCCGCTTGCGGCCGTCCACATCCACCCGCACGGTGCCAAAGGCGCTGATGCCGGTCTCGTCGGGCTGCTCATCGATGCACTTGTAGTAATCCACATGGAAGAACGGCTGGTAGGGTGCCAGCTCCTTTCGCACGAAGAGCTCAAAAGACCCTTCGGCGCCATCGAACTGATAGCCCTCGTGCTCCAGTTCCTTCAACCGTGCCGTCAGCGCGCGGATGGCATCGCCGTTGCGGTCGACATCCGGGAAGAGCAGTCCGATCTTCTGGGCCAGGGCGCTGCGGCCCGCCACTTCGGAGAGCAGGAACTGCCGCTCGTTACCCACAGTCTCCGGCTCGATGTGCTCAAAGGTGCGGGAGAGCTTGGTGACCCCGTCGATGTGCATACCGCCCTTATGGGCAAAGGCATTCATGCCCACGTAAGGCGCGCGGTCGTCCAGGGTTACGTTTGAAATTTCTGCCACCGTGCGGGCCACGGCCGTGAGGTTCACCACGTTCTCTGCCGGCAGGCAGGCATAGCCCAGCTTCAGCTGCAGCGTGGGCACGATGGCCGACAGGTTGGCGTTGCCGCAGCGCTCGCCATACCCCAGGAACGTGCCCTGTACATGGGTGGCACCGTGCTGCACCGCCACCACCGAGTTGGCCACGGCCATGCCGCAGTCGTCGTGGCAGTGGATGCCCACCTGCCCGGGGAAGGCTGCAGCCACCGTGCTCACGATAGCGGCCATGCCGTCGGGCAGGGTGCCGCCATTGGTGTCACACAGCACCAGGCCCGCCGCACCGGCCCCATGGGCAGTGCGCACTACCTCCATGGCGTAGGTCGGGTTGTTGCGGTAGCCATCGAAGAAGTGCTCGGCGTCAAAGAACACCGTGCGCCCCTGCCGGCGAAAGTAGGATAGGGTCTCTCCGATGAGGTCGAGGTTCTGCTGGAGTGTCACGCCCAGCACCCGCTCGGCGTGCAGGTCCCAGGCCTTGCCGAAGATCACCACGACCTCAGTATCCGCCGCCAGCAGTGCCTGCACCGATGGGTCGGCGTCCACGGTCAAGTTCTTGTGCCGGGTGCTGCCGAAGGCCGCCAGCTTGCTGTGGCGGAATGGGAGTTTCTTCACCCGTTGGAAGAACTCAGCCTCCTTGGGGTTGGAGGCGGGGTTGCCCGCCTCGATGTAGGCCAGTCCCAGATCATCGAGGGTCTGGCACAGGTGGAGCTTGTCCCCCACCGAAAAGGCGATGCCTCGGGCTTGTGCCCCGTCCCGCAGCGTGGTGTCGAGAATCTCCACCGCGCCCCCGGGCGGGCTGGCAGCCGGGTTGTATCTATCCTCCATGGCGATCCTCCCGCCCCGTCAAAGCGAGGCTTCGGGTTCGTCGTGCAGGTAGCGGTTGACGGCGTGCAGGTAGGCCTTGATGGAGGCCTCGATGATGTCGGTGGAGGTGCCGCGGCCCCGCTGCCAGCGGTCGCCCGCCTGGATGCGCACATCGGCCACGCCCAGGGCGTCCTGGCCTTCGGTGGCGGAGTGGATGCGGTAGCTCTCCAGCTTGAAGTCGATGCCTACCAGCTTGTTGATGGCCTGGAACGCCGCGTCCACCGGGCCGTCGCCGGTGGCCACCTGCTCCACCGGCTCGCCATCCTGCAGCACGCGGACGATGGCCGTGGCCGAGATGGTGTTGCCGGAGTTGACGACGAACCGGTCGTAGACGTACTTCTCGCACCCCGCCAGCAGGTAGGGTTCCACCAGGGCCTCCAGGTCGCGCTCGTCAATGGTCTTCTTGAGGTCAGCCAGGCGCTTGAACTCCACCGCGACGCGGTCGATGGTGCCCTCGGGCAGGCTGTATCCCATCTCCTTGAGCTTCTCTTCCAGCGCGTGGCGGCCGCTGTGCTTGCCCAGCACCATCTGGTTCTTGGTGATGCCCACAGCCTCGGGACTCATGATCTCGTAGGTGGCGCGGTTGGCCATCACCCCGTGCTGGTGGATGCCGGCCTCATGGGCGAAGGCGTTGGCCCCCACCACGGCCTTGTTGGCCTGCACCGGCTGGCCGGTGATGCTGGTGAGCAACCGGCTCGTCGGGTAGATCTGCCGGGTGTCCACCCCGCAGTCGAGGCCGTAGAATGCCCGCCGGGTGTGGATACCCATGACGATCTCCTCGAGGCTGGCGTTGCCGGCCCGCTCGCCGATGCCGTTGACGGTGCACTCCACCTGCCGCACGCCGGCCTGTACCGCGGCCAGGGAGTTGGCGACCCCCAGCCCCAGGTCGTTGTGGCAGTGGGTGGCGAAGACGACCTTGTCGGCCCCCTCCACGTTGGCAACGAGGTAGCTCATGAGGTCGAACATCTCCTGGGGCGTGGCGTAGCCCACGGTGTCGGGGATGTTGATGGTGGAAGCCCCGGCGCGAATGGCAGCCTCGCACACCTGGCGCAGGTAGTCCCGGTCGCTGCGGGTGGCATCCTCCGCCGAGAACTCCACGTCCTCGCAGAGGTTGCGGGCGTAGGCCACCATGGCGGCAGCCTGTTCCAGCGCCTGCTCCCGGGTCATCCTGATCTTGAACTCCAGGTGGATGTCACTGGTGGCGAGGAACGTGTGGATGCGGGGGCGGCGCGCGCCTTTCAAGGCCTCGGCCGCACGGTCGATGTCCCTGGGCAGAGCGCGCGAGAGGGACGCCACCACGGGCTCCCGCAGGTGGAGAGCAATTTGCCGCACGGCCTCAAAGTCGCCGGGGGAGGCGATGGCGAACCCCGCCTCGATCACATCGACCTTCAACAGTTCCAGCTGCCGCGCAAGGTCAATCTTTTCCTTCAAGTTCATGCTGCAGCCGGGGGATTGTTCTCCGTCCCGTAACGTGGTGTCGAAAATCAAAACGCGTTCGTCCATCGTCGTCGCCTCCTTTGACCCTTATTGTTGCGCAAAGCGCGTGTTCGTCGGGTGTGTTCGGGTTATTTCTTGCTCCAGCTCATCATGGAGCGCAGGCGCTTACCCACCTGCTCAATCTGCAGCTCCTGCTCCACACGCCGGCGCGCGCGGAAGTTCGGGCGGTTGGCACGGTTCTCGAGGATCCAATCGCGGGCAAACACGCCCTCCTGGATCTCCTGGAGCACCTTCTTCATTTCCTTGCGGGTGTCCTCGGTGATGAGGCGACGGCCCACGCGGTAGTCACCGTACTCGGCGGTGTCGCTGATGGAGTAGCGCATGTAGGAAAGGCCGCCCTGGTTCATGAGGTCGACGATGAGCTTCATCTCATGCATGCACTCAAAGTAGGCAATCTCCGGCTCGTACCCGGCTTGCACCAGGGTGTCAAATCCGGCCTTGATGAGCTCGCTCACGCCGCCGCATAGCACGCACTGCTCGCCGAAGAGGTCACTCTCGGTCTCCTCGCGGAAGGTCGTCTGCAGCACACCGGCCCGCGCCCCGCCGATGCCCGCCGCGTAGGCCAGGGCGATCTCCTTGGCCTTGCCGGTGGCGTCCTGGTGCACGGCGATGAGGCAGGGCACGCCGCGGCCTTCCTGGTATTGGCTGCGCACGGTGTGGCCCGGGCCCTTGGGGGCAATCATGATGACGTCCACATCGGCCGGGGGGATGATCTGCTCAAAATGAACGTTGAAGCCATGGGCAAAGGCCAGCGCCTTGCCGCTGGTCATGGCCGGGGCAATGTCCTTCTCATACAGGGCGGCCTGCTTCTCGTCGTTGATGAGGATCATGACGAGGTCGGCTGCCTTGGCAGCGTCCGCCGCCGTCATCACCTTCAGGCCCGCGGCCTCAGCCTTGGCCCAGGAGGGGCTGCCTTCATAGAGGCCGACGATGACCTTGACGCCCGAATCCTGCAGGTTCAGCGCATGGGCATGGCCCTGGCTGCCGTAGCCAATGATGGCCACCGTCTTGCCATTGAGCAGGGAAAGGTCGCAGTCGCTCGCGTAGTACATCTTCGCCATGGGAATTGCCTCCTTGTATGTTCCGTTCTATTGAATTTTATAGTGTACTGAGTAAGGCGTCGTCGCCCCGGGAGAGGGCCACCAGCCCCGTGCGGGCCAGCTCCACAATACCAAAGGGTGTCAGTGCGGCAATGAGCCGGTCAATCTCATCCAGGTCACCGATGGCCTCCACCGTGACCGTACCCTCCCCAATGTCCACCACCGTGGCGTGGGCCGCGCTCACCGTGTCCATGAGCTCCCGTCCGTGCCCGGCGTGCACCTTGAGCAGTGCCACCTCGCGCGCGGTGACGGGGCCTTCGTCGAGGACGGAGACGACCTTGACGTCAATGAGCTTGCCCACCTGTTTGACGATCTGTTCGAGCATCGCCTCATCGGCGGTCACCACCACCGTGATGCGTGAATAGGCATCGTCCTCGGTCGTGCTGACCGTCAGGCTGTCAATGTTGTAATACCGGCGGGTGAAGAGCCCCGCCACCCGGCTGAGGACGCCCGGTTGGTTGCTAACCACCATGGAAAGCAATCGTCTGCGCATGGCGCGTTCCTCCCTCCTCGGTTGAAATGGGTATAAAAAAACCCGCCTGTATGTCACCATAGAGACGGGGTTGCCCTCGCGTTACCACTCTATTTGCCCAACCATCTGCACGGGCCTCTTGTTCCGGTTCGGGCACGCGGCCACGCTGCCACGCTGCCGCCCACTGAAACCGGCTGGCTGTAACGGGCCACCCCGTATGCCCTACCTGCCCCATGGCCATTCAGGCAATCGGCTCAGGAGTGAGTTGCCCATCGCTGCCCGCCCCGGCTTGCACCAACCGCCGGTTCTCTTCCTCGGGTCTGCCACGGACGCTCTCCGTCATCGCTTTAATATTTTTCTGAGTATAGCACCCTTTCCCACAGGGTACAAGCGGAATTCTGTTCATATCATTCCGCTTTTTTGATATGAATCAGCAAAGTCGCCGATATCCGGAAAAACGTCCGCCCATCGCGGTCCCGTGGTCAGCCCCTGTTTGCCCACACGCCCCTTGACAGCGCCAATTCAATTCCCTACAATGAACCTGCCAAACCAAAGGCGATGAACGGAAGAGTACCTTCGCAGATGCCCAAAGAGAGCCGGGACGGGTGGGAACCGGTGGCGGATGGCGGCGGGAACATGGCCCGGGAGCCTTGGGGCCCAGCGCAAGCAAGCCCCGACGGATGCGCCCGTTACCGCGCAACGCGTCCTGTGGCGCGAGCAAGGCTGCCCAGTGGGCGGCGAATCAGGGTGGTACCGCGAGAAACCTCGCCCCTGCCAAGGGGGCGAGGTTTATTTGTATTCGGAGGGGCACTCTGTCCCCCTTCCGATGCCTCCCCCTGTTGCGTGCCGACGCTTGGTATGGTGGGGCTTGGCGGCGAATGAATCGCCGCCGCGCGTCGAGGGGGCGGTGGGCTGGGCCGGCGACCCAGTAACGGCAAGGATCAAGTAGGAACGGAACACGGCACTTGTGCTGAGACCATGAACGAACCCGGATGTAAAAAAGGCGATACAGGAAGGGATTAAGAGATCCGAGCGCCGGTTTATCCGGCGGGAGAGAACAATCGAAGGCGTGAACACCAACAGCAGGAACCCGCCCAAAGGCGAAACGTATTTCTCAAAACCCCGCATGATCGCTAACATTGATATCGTTCGGCGACATGTGCGGCGAACGATACGATGAAATGGAAACAAGTACTCTAACTCGCGGCTGTCGCAACAGCGGCAGACGCGAAAGCAAAGGAGACGGGACATGAGCAAGCAGACTTTCTACATCACCACGCCCATCTACTACCCCAGCGGCAAGCTGCACATCGGCCACAGCTACTGCACCGTGGCCGCCGACACCATGGCCCGCTACAAGCGCCTGCGGGGCTACGACGTGTACTTCCTGACCGGCACCGACGAGCACGGCCAGAAGATTGAGGAGCGCGCCAAGGCTGCCGGGGTCACCCCCCAGGCTTTTGTTGACGACATCGTTGCCGGCATCAAGGACCTGTGGACGACCATGGACATCACGTACAACGACTTCATCCGCACCACCGAGGAGCGCCACAAGGTGAAGGTACAGAAAATCTTCCGCCAGCTCTACGAGCAGGGCGACATCTACAAGGGCAAGTACACCGGCCACTACTGCACCCCCTGCGAGGCGTTCTGGACCGAGACGCAGCTGAAGGATGGCAAATGCCCCGACTGCGGCCGCGAGGTACACCTGGCTGAGGAGGAAGCCTACTTCTTCCGCACCAGCCGCTACCAGCAGTGGCTCATCGACTACATCGAGAGCCACCCGGACTTCATCCAGCCCGTGAGCCGCAAGAACGAGATGCTCAACAACTTTTTAAAGCCCGGTCTTGAGGACCTATGCGTGTCCCGCACGTCGTTCACCTGGGGCATCCCGGTGGACTTTGACCCCAAGCACGTCGTCTACGTGTGGGTGGACGCCCTCTCCAACTACATCACAGCGCTCGGCTGGGGCAGCGAGGACGACAGCCTTTACCGCAAGTATTGGCCGGCGGACATCCATTTGGTGGGCAAGGAAATTGTGCGCTTCCACACCATCATCTGGCCGATCCTGCTGCACGCGATGGGTTTACCGCTGCCCAAGCAGGTCTTCGGCCACGGGTGGCTGGTGATGGGCGGGGACAAGATGAGCAAATCCAAGGGTAACGTGGTCGATCCCGGTGTGCTCGTTGAGCGTTACGGCCTCGATGCCATCCGCTACTTCCTGCTGCGGGAGATGCCCTTCGGCGCCGACGGTGAGTTTAGCAACCGGGCGCTTCTCAACCGCATCAACGCCGACCTGGCCAACGACCTGGGCAACCTCGCCAGCCGCACGGCCGCCATGGTGCAGAAGTACTTCAACGGCGTGCTGCCCGGCCCCGGCGCATTGGGCGAGGAAGAGAAGGCCCTGCGGACGCTGGCCGAGGCCACGGTGCAGCGCTTTGCTGAGCTGATGGACGGCATGCAATTCTCCCTGGCGCTGACGGAGCTTTGGAAGCTCATCGGCGAGTGCAACCGCTACATCGACGTGACCGCCCCCTGGGTGCTGGCGCGGGACGAGGCCAACCGCGAGAAGCTGGGCACCGTCATGTACCACCTGGCCGAATGCCTGCGCATCGCGGCGGTGCTGCTGCAGCCCTGCATCACCCGCACACCTGCCAAGCTCTTCGAGCTGCTGGGCGTGACCGACGAGACCCTGAAGAGTTGGGACTCCGCCGCCGCATTTGGTGCGCTGCCAGCGGGCAGTGCCGTCACCGTGCTGGCAGCGCTCTTCCCCCGGCTGGATGTGGAAGCAGAGCTCGAAACCCTGGCCGAACTGGGCAAGCCCGCAACCCCGCCGATTAAGAAGGTGGGCGGGCCCCAGAAGGATGAGATCGGCATTGAGGAGTTTGAAAAGATTGACCTGCGGCTGGCCAAGGTGACCGCCTGCGAAGCCGTGCCCAAGAGTGACAAACTACTGAAGCTGACATTGGAAGTTGGGGCCCTGGGCACCCGCACGGTGGCCAGCGGCATCGCCAAGCACTACAAGCCCGAGGAGATGGTGGGCAAGACCGTGGTGCTGGTGTGCAACCTCAAGCCCGTGAAACTGCGCGGGGTGATGAGCGAGGGCATGATCCTCTGCGCCAGCGACGATGAGGGCAACCTGAAACTGGTGGGGCCGGAGAGCCTGCTGCCCGATGGGGCGGAAGTGCGATGAACGTCTTTGACACCCACGCCCACCTGGACGACCCGCGCTTTGACGAGGACCGTGAGGCACTCATCGCCGCACTGCCCGGCGAAGGCGTGGTGCGGTGCCTGACCGTGGGCGCCAGCATGGAGAGCAGCGAAAACGCCGTGGCCCTGGCCCAACGCTGGCCCCACCTGTGGGCCTCCGTGGGCGTGCACCCCCACGAAGCTGTTCACCTCACCGATGGACAGCTGGACACCCTGCGCAGCTGGGCTGGGGAGGAGCGCGTCGTCGCCATTGGGGAGATCGGCCTGGATTACCACTACGACCTGCAGCCCCGCGATGTGCAGCGTGCCTGCCTCAATCAGCAGTTTGCCCTGGCGCAGGAGGTGGGGCTGCCCATCATCTATCACATGCGGGAGGCTTGGGGCGACTTCCTGCCCTGGCTCAAGGCCGCCCCGCGCCACCCCGGCGTCATGCACTGCTTCAGCGGCAGTGTGGAGACGGCCAAAACCTGCCTGGACGCGGGGCTCTATGTGTCGCTGGCCGGCACAGCGACCTTCAAGAACGCCCGCAACCTGCAGGAGGTCGCCCGCTACGTGCCCGCCGACCGCCTGCTCATTGAGACCGATTGCCCCTACCTCTCCCCCGAGCCGGTGCGGGGCCGCCGCAACGAGCCCAAGTACGTGCTGCACACGGCCCGCGCCGTGGCCGCCCTGCGGGGCGAGGACCCCGACGAGCTGGCCCGCCGCACGCTGGAAAACGGCTGCCGGCTCTTCGGCATCCCGATGCCAGAATGACGGCGTAAGCGCCTTTCGCGGCTGGCTGGTCGCGTGCTACGCACGCTGCTCGCCCATGCAGCCTGGCCGCTGCGGCGACAGCCGCGATATAGAGTACTTGTTCTGGCTAAAGCTAGATCGGTCGCCGCACATGTCGCCGACTCTCAGTCCCGCGTTGCGGCAGACGATTCTTTAGAATCGTTGAGAGCAACGCGAGCAATACGAAGTATTGCGATGGACCGATCACAAATTTAAGCTCTCATGCGAGTTTCCAGGGATACGGCGCGCCTTTGGGCGGGGTTTTCTCTTCCGCTCGCGCTGATCTTGACTTTCCTCCCGCCGAATGAATCGGCGGAAGGTTCATCTCCCCTTGCCCGTTCTAGAGGTTAGTAGACACGCTGCAAGCGGCGGAACCCATC
>JAEYRA010000173.1 GCA_023409755.1 Bacillota bacterium | reverse complement strand
ATACTCCAGCACGACGCTGCGCACGGGGTCAACCAGCCGCGTCACGTCGTAAATATTCCGCAGGGACGCAAGCGTCTCCTGAATTTCCACGATCGAAAAATGGTCTTTCAACGGTGCCCTGCCTTTCATATGTGTCTCTGGGTGGAAGCGTGTATGTCAGGTATTGTATCACAGAACAACGCCCGCAGGGACTCCCCGCGGGCGTTTTCTGCACTGGCTGTGCAACGCCCTCAGCTGCTGGCGCTGCTGTACTGCTTCACGGCCACCTTCCATATGAGCCGCGTGATGCCCAGGCAGACGAAAGGCCCCAGGATGCCCCATACCGCATTGAGGGGGCTCAGCTTGCCCAGCACGAAGAGCACCGGGAAGTTCGTGACCGCGAAGATCGGGATGAGGAACACGCCGATGTTCTGCACGAGCTTGGGGTAGATGCCCATGGGCAGGTTGTTGAAATCCCAGAAGGAATCGACGACGCCGGCCAGTGCGCCGGACTTGACGAACCAGAACGAGAAAATCATGGGGAACAGGAACAGCGAGTAGCCCATGATGACACCGCAGAGCATGTACCCCACGAACCCCGCGAGGTTCAGCAGATTGATGGGGACCTCACAGCGGCTCCACCCGATTGCCACCATGACGACGCCTGCCACAAAGTCCGTGGTGAAGAGGGCGAAGTCACTAATCCGCATCGTGGCCATGAACTGCAGGGACACGGGCTTGACGATGAAGAAGTCCAGCGTGCCGTTGCGGATGTGGTCGCCCAGGGCGAAGTTGTTGCGCATGAAGAACCCGACGTAGAAGGCCGTGGAGATGACGAACGCCCCCACAAATACCAGCACCTCATCGCCGGAGAGGCCGTTGACCGTGGTGCCAGCACGGTACACCACAATCACATAGAGGAGCTTGGCCAGCAGATACCCCATCTCCATCGCCAGGCCGGTAAAGAAGTTGACCCGGTACTCCATCTGCGCAATGAGGCTGTTCTTCATGAACACATACCAGATGAACGCGTGTTTCTTGAGTTCCGTCCACAGTCGCTTCATGCCTCAGCCCCCCGCCGCGATGTATTTCTTGAGCCCCTGGTTCCACAACCGCACCGAAAGGAACGACAGCGCGGCAATCCAAAGGAGCTGCACCAGGCAGCCCAGCACGACCTCGCCGCCCGCCGTGCGGCCCGTCAGCACGTTCACCGGGAAGTTGACGGTGTAGAGGAACGGCAGGAAGCGCATGACCCGCACGACCCCTTCGCCGAACACATCGAGCGGGAAGATGCCGCCGCTGAAGGCAATGAACACGATGCGCACGGCCTCATAGAGGAAGCCGATCTCCGAAAACTGGAAGGCCAGCATGCCCACGCAGAAGAAGATGATGAAATTGAGGACCAGCGCCAGCACCAGGCTCAACAGGAACCAGAGCACGTTGACCGGTGCGATGATGGGCCCATAGGCCAGGTTGATGCCCACAATGGCCACCAGCAGGAAGAGGAACACCACCACAAACTGTGCCGCTTTGCCCCCGGCGAAGGACGCCATGCGGTAGGGAAAGTACACCACCGGCCGCACCAGGTACTTATCGAGCCCGCCGTTCTTGATGTCGTCGTTCATGTCGTACTCAAAGCCCGTGCGCCCCAGCCGCTGCACCACGTTGGCGATGATGGTGTAGGCGATCATCTGCCCGTAGGTGTAGCCGAACAGCTCCCCGCTGCCCGCGCCGCCGTAGATGCACGTCCACAGGAAGAACTGCAGGAAGATGGGCCACAGTGCGCTCACCATGCTCAGGATGAAATCCGCCCGGTACTCCATGGCGCTGGCCAGGCCCAGGGAGAACGCCTTGCCGTATTTACCCCACGATGCCATCGGCGGCCCCCTCCTTGCGGTAAAGGAGCGCCACGCCCTCCTCCACCGGGATGTTCTCCACACTGAAGTCCACCACCGGCAGCTCATCGAGGATGCCGCGCAGCACCGGGCGCAGGCCCTCCCGGTCGGCCTCGATGGTGGCGTGGAAGCCGTCAAAGGCCTTGACGGTACCAAAGCGCGTGAGTGCCTCGCGCTCCACCCCTTCGGAGAGCTGCACCTTCACGATCTTCTTGCCGCTGAAGATGTCGTTGACGCGGGAGAGCTCGCCGTCAAAGACGATGTGCCCCTCGTTGATGATGACAGCCCGGCGGCACAGGTCCTCGATGTCGTCCATGTAATGGCTGGTGAGGAGCACCGTGGTGTGGGTTTGGTCGTTGTAATACCGCAGGAAGTCGCGGATCTTTTTCTGGGAGATGAGGTCGAGGCCAATCGTCGGCTCATCGAGGAACATGACCCGCGGCCGGTGGATGAGCGCGGCAATGAGCTCCATCTTCATGCGCTCCCCCAGGGAGAGCCGCCGCACCTGCACGCTCAGCAGGTCCTTCACGTCCAGCAGCTCGGTCAGCTCCTCCAGCGTGTGGCGGTATGCCTGGTCGTCCAGCTCGTAAATGTGCTTATTGAGGACCAGCGACTCGATGGCGGGCAAGTCCCACCAAAGCTGGCTCTTCTGGCCCATCACGATGGAGATGCGCTGCTTGAACTCCTTCTTACGCTCCCAGGGGTGGTAGCCCAGCACCTCGGCGTCGCCGCCGGTGGGCACGAGGATGCCGCTGAGCATCTTTAGGGTCGTCGTTTTGCCCGCGCCGTTGGGGCCGAGGAAGCCAACGATCTCGCCCTCCTCCACCTCGCAGCTGATGGACCGCACGGCCTCCTTGATGAGCTGCTCCCGGTGGAAGACGTTGCGGAAGGACTGCTTGAGCCCCGCTTCCTTCTTGTAATAGGTGAATGATTTCGACAAATTTCGAATGGATATGGCAGACATACGGTGCTCCCCCGTTCCGGTTTCGTTTCAATCCGCCTTATTTTACCGAACGGGGGGCAAAGATACAATGCGCTATTCTTTTGACCTATCACACGATATTCAGGTGTATAGCCAGATCATTTCTCACGATCACAATTTACGCAACACAATTCTTCCCGCTTCTTTTCGCTCGTGCGTTCGCTGCTTCAGCTCTACGGAGTATTTCTTCCAATGTTGCTCCGTCATCCGGGTAGGAGGATACTCCAACAGAGATCGTAACAGGGAAAATTAAGTTGCACATTTCTGCTTCAACATGAGCACGCACTCGTTCGGCCAACTGTATTGCAGACTCTTTATCAGTATTATTTAGGATTACAATAAATTCATCACCAGATAACCACCTGTATACACCATCCTCTTTTCTGACAGCCCCTGCAATCGATTGAGCAAGCATCCTTATCATATCGTTGCCTTGCTGGTAACTCAATTCGTTATACCTTTTTAGGTTGTCTCCATCGATGAAGAGCACACTAAACTGCAGACGGTTCACGAACAACTCATTGAGGCACTCTTCCGCAGCTAAGTGATTGTTCAACCCAGAGATTGCATCATGATGAGCAAGCTTTGTCATGCGCTGTATCTCAGACACCGTGGTATTAATGTGATCATAGAGCCTGTCAATCAAAACGTCTGCCCAGGCAGGGAGTACCCCCTGCACTTCATTGCCATAAAATGGTTCCATCTTCACCTGGCAGTTTTTGAGGAATTGTGATATTGACTTGTATGGCTCCAAATAAGTCCAAAATCCAAAATAAATCCCGGTTCTCTCAGCACCAAGTCGGGCCATCCTCTGCCTGAGCTCATGGTGAATCTTTTGCCCAATCTCGGTCATATCCAGATTGGGTACTCCGTTGAAAATAATGATAAAGTTGCCCGCATATTTATAAATTCTAGTGTTTTCCTCGTAATCATAAAAACATTGTTGTAGATACTGTCTTAGTAAATCAACCAGGTTCGTGACATACCTGTCCCCTACATCACGACCATTATCCCGGTTAATACGACTAAGCTCAATCATGTCAGCGAAAAAAACAGTCCCTTGGGAGCCGCAAACGGCGAATGGATCACTTTTCAGCAAACCAAAGAGGTTTGGCAGACCTGTTAATGTATCCAAGCAAACATCATATGCCATACATGCCCCTCCACGAATTATCAATGATAATTATAGCATTAGCACATGGAATTTCTCAATAGAACCGACGGGCAATAACAGCAAGAACACCATCAGAGCGCGGTCATTCGTGCGCTCGTCACAGCGAACGACCCCTGTTCCCTTCCGCATCAGAATTTCCACAGGAGCGCCAGTTGGAGCGAGGCATGGCGACTCCTCCATCAGTTGGCAGCTGGTGTATATAGCACGTGTTTCCACTCACTGGTTTGAACGATAACATCAATTCAATATCCAAATGTTTCCATAGTAGACTAATTGCCTTAATTGAAAAAAAAGCAAGGCATGCTATAATTGTCGGAATTAAGTATGCCGCCAAAATCTGAGATATTTGGAGTAAGGATATTGAAAATTTTAGTGATTAACCCCGGCTCCACCTCCACAAAACTCAGTCTGTTTGAAGAGGATACTTCACTTTTTGAGGAAAGCGAGTTCCATGACGCCCCCGTCCTGCTGCAGTACCCCTCGGTGAATGACCAGGTTCCCTTCCGTAAGCAGGTGATTTTAAACATACTGCGGCGGAATGGCTATGCTCCTGAGGATGTCGATATCTTTGTTGGCCGCGGCGGAAGCGCCTACCCTCAGCGTGCGGGGGTGGTGCCCATTGATGAACGGCTCTACCGTGACACATGGGATGCCGTGGGCGGCAGCGAGCACGCGGCAAAGCTGGGCGTGCTGTTGGCCTATGAACTCTGCATGGAGTACGGTGGAAAAATGTTCACCCTCAACCCCACCAACATTGATGAGCTCTGCGACTATGCCCGCATGACCGGCATCGCCGGATTGTACCGCAATGCTCAGACACATGCCTTAAACCAAAAGGCGGTCGCCTGTTACCACGCAAAATCCATGGGTCGGCGCTATGAGGACTGCCGTTTAGTGGTTGCCCATATCGACGGCGGCGTGACGGTCAATGCCCATGACTGCGGAAAAATGGTGGACGGAAACGTAGGCTCCGGCGGAGACGGCCCCTATGCCCCCACCCGCATCGGCAGTGTGCCGGTGCTCTGCCTGCTGGACTACATTGAGCAGCACTCCCTGGAGGAGGTACGGCTCCTGTGCTCCCGTGCCGGCGGCTTTGTCAGCCATTTCGGCACCTCCGACGCGGCTAAGGTTCACCGCATGGTGGAAGCCGGGGACCGGAAAGCGGTTTTGGTGTGGAACGCCATGATTTATCAGATCTGTAAAGAAATCGGTGCCATGAGCACCGTACTC
>JAEYRA010000148.1 GCA_023409755.1 Bacillota bacterium | reverse complement strand
GCATAGCCCAAGTCTTCAAAGGGCAGACCGGACAGCTTCTCCATCGCCTGCTCGATGGCGACGGAGCCGTCCTTGACCCCCTCCAGCAATGCTTTGATGTTATCGCTCTGCACGTTTCTCTTCCTTTTCTATGGTGCTGTTCAGGCTGCCCATGCGGTAACCGGTTAAATCCAGCGCTACAAAGTCAAACCCTAAGGCCTTGAGTTCATTGGTCAGTCCCTCACGCACATCGGGTGCTGCCAGCCTTGCAATGTCATCGGCCGGTGTCTCGATGCGGGCAACAGGGCCGTGCACCCGCACCCGGCAGCCCCGGAACCCCCGGGACAGCAGGGCTTCCTCGGCCCGCTCCACCCGGCGGAGGGTCTCCTCATCGAGTGCGGTGCCATAGGGCACGCGGGAGGCAAGGCAGGCCGCCGCCGGTGCGTTCCAGTTGGGCAGGCCCAGGGACTGGGACTTCTCCCGGATCTCGGCCTTGGTGATGTCGGCCCGGTCAAAGGGGCTCAACACCCCCAGTTCCTTCACAGCCCGGTGCCCCGGCCGGTAGTCCCCCCGGTCAGAGGCATTGGTGCCGTCCAGCAGGGCTTCAAACCCCTCCTGTCGGGCGTAGGCGAGGAGCGTCGTAAAGATATTCCGCTTGCAGTGGTAGCAGCGGTCGATTGGGTTGGCACGCACCTCGGGCACGGCCAGGGCGTCGAGTTCGACCTCCACCAGCCGCACACCGGCGAGCGCCGCGATGTCGCGGGCCTCCCCGAGCTCCCGCCGGGCCTGCAGCTGGGTCACCGCCGTCAGCGCCAGCACATTGGCTGGGCCCAACAAGTCGGCGCAGAGGCGTACCAGCAGCGCGCTGTCCACCCCGCCGGAGAAGGCGATTGCCACCCTCCCCAACCCGCGGATGTCGTCCTCAAATACCTTCCAGTTCCCCATCAGCGCGCCAGTGCCTCGTGGGTTTCCTTGAGGTTCCGGCGGATCTCGATGTGCTGGGGGCACTTCTCCTCGCACAGGCCGCACTCCACACAGGCACTGGCCGGCAGGCTCTTGGCCGCCCAACCCTTGCCCAGGTTGCCATACTGCCCACGGGCGGCCTCGGTCAGGCCATACACCCGGTACAGGTTCATGATCTCAAAGTTCTTCGGGATATCCACCCCCTGGGGGCAGGGCATGCAGTAGCCGCAGCCGGTGCAATAGAGCTCGGCCAGCTTCTTCTTCTCCTCCATCGAGGCCAGCACCTGGGCCTTCTCGGCTTCGGTCAGCGTGGACGGACGGGAGGCGACTTCACAGTTTTCCTCCACCATGGCAAGGGTGCCCATGCCCGAGAGGGCGCAGCACACGTTGGGGTTGGAGAGGACATAGCGCAGCGCGGTCTCCGCACTGCTGCGGGTGCCGCCCGGCAGCATGGACTGGATGACCGGCGAAGGCGCGCCGAGGCGCCCGCCGCCCACCGGGCCCATCACGACGGTGCCCAGGCCATTGGCCGTGGCGTGGGCCAGCGCCTGCTCGTTGGAGCGGTCCAGCAGGTTGTACTGGCAGAGCACAGACTCAAAGCAGCCGGTGTCGACGAGCTTGATCATGCTCTCGGGCACATCGTGGAAGGAGAAGGACAGGTGCTGGATCAGCCCTTCGGCCTTGGCCTTCTGGAGTTCTTCCAGCACGGCGCCGCGGATGGTGTTCTCGTAAGCCTCCCATCCAATGCCCCAGCAATGGTAGAAGTCGATGGTGTCGACGTCCAGCTTCTTCAAGGACAGCTCCAGCATGGCACGGACCTTCTCCGGGGTGTCGCAGTCATCCAGCGGGCACTTGGTGGAAACCTTCACTCGATCGCGCCAACCCTTCAGCGCCTTGCCGACTATAATCTCGCTCTCTTTGTTGCAGTAGTAAGGAGCGGTGTCGATGTAGTTGACACCCAGCTCGAAGGCGCGGTGGATGATGCGCATGCTCTCGTCATAGTCAAAGACCTGCTCACCGTTACCTTCCTTCTGCGGCAGGCGCATGGCCCCGAACCCCAGAACGGAAATGTCAAACCCGGTGTTGCCAAACTTACGGTAATTCATGTTGTCCCCCTTACTCTTGCTCCATGTACAGCACGCCGATGGTGTTCGGGCCGCAGTGGCTGGTGACCACGCTGCCCGCGTCGGTCAAATGAATCTCCTGAAAGATGCCCCGTGCCTCCACCACCTGACGCACGGCTTCCACCAACGCCGGGTCACTGGGTGAATAGGTGATGAACACACAGGTTGGGTCGGGCCGCACTGCGGCGTTCAGTACGTCTTCGGCGTACTTCTGCGCGCAGCGTACGATGTTGCCGCGGTATTTACGGTCGGGGTGCATTTGCCCGTCGGTCACCACAATCTCGGGCTTCAGGTTCAGTGCGTTGGCGCCGAAGGCCTGCACCGCGGTACAGCGTCCGCCACGATACAGGTACATCAGTGTATCAATGACGAAGCTTGCGCGCACCCGCCCCGCGCCAGAGCGCAGCGTGGCGGCGATCTCCGCAGCGCTTCGCCCCTGCTCCGCCAGCCGTGCTGCCAGCAGCACCAGCAGGCCAATGCCCGTGGAGAGGTTCTCGGAGTCAACAACCTCCACCGCGCCTTCCGGCAGCTCGCTTGCGGCGATGACCGCGTTGGAGACAGTGGAAGACATCTTGGAGGAGAGACCCACATACACGACGTCCCGCCCGGCGTCCACATGCCGGCGGAACTCCTGGAGATAGTCATCGATGGTGGCGGCGGCCGTCTTGGGTGTCTGTTTGGTACGGGCGGTGTAGTCAAACATCGCCTGCTTGCTCAACCGGTCGTCGTCCTTATGGCTTTCGTCCCCCATGGTAACATAAAGCGGTACGATGGAAATATGATAGCGCTCGATCAACTCTGGGGACAGATCACAGGTACTGTCTGCGACCAACTGTATTGGTTTCACCCCAACCACCCTCTGCAATAAAATCGTACTGTATATTATAACATAGACAAGGCCGCCTTGAACAGCGCGGGCCCGAATGGCAAAAGCGGGGCCGCCTTGGCGGACCCGCTCCGTATTTGTAGTTTGCTCAGTCAGCCTCCAACGTACCGTCCTTGAGCTTCTGTAGATTATCCGCCACGGCCTGAATCCGCTCAGTGGTGACACGGAAATAATCCTCGTCGTCCAGCGTCACGGCGTAGAAGTCCTGGTCGTAGGCATAGACCTTGAGCGTCACGGTCTGAGGCTTGCTGGTGCGGGTGAACGAGATCGTCCCAACCGAAGCACCAGTCGGCTTCCAGCCTTCCTCAATGTAGCTGTGGGTCGTGATGCCGATGGCCGTCCTATAATAGGTCCGCCCGATGTCCTCATCCAGCGCCTTGCCGTCCATCGTGAACTCCTCGGTGTAGATGTCAGCGCCGTTGGCATTCTGCTTGGGGTTGCCCTTGCTGTCCAGCACTTGCACCTGCTTGATGCCGATCTCCCCGCTCACCCCCAGGCAATCGACCTTCAGGCCGCTGACCTTGGAAATGTTCACAAGCAGGATCATGTCGTCCGTCAGCGTGTAGGGTTCGAAGTCGATGAACGCCAGTGACGTCTTGGCCATGGAGTACACCTTGCTGTCGTCAGCAAACTTTACATAGTGATACAGGCTATCCATCTCACCGCCGATGAGCAGATCAACGGTCTTACCCGCCCCTTCGGCAATGACTTCCGCCTTGGGGTTGTCCAGGCCATAGGAAGCCAGATCCGCCTGGGTGGGGTTGCCTTTGACCACCTCATTCACCGCCATTCCGGCAATGCCCTCGGTGATCTCCGCCAGCTTGTCCACGTCTGCGCTGCGCTTCCAGGGATAGGTGATGACCCACGCAAAGGTGCCCACATCGCCCAACTCGTCCTGATCGGTGAAGGAATAGGAATCCTGGCCGTTCCGGCGTACCGTCACGGTGTGGATGTCGGTTTGGGCTAACCCGATGCTCGCCTTTGCCAGCAGGGAATCCCGGGTGGTCGTCATGGCCGTGGCCACGCTTGTCCACACGGTCACAACCCGCTTGTCGCCCTCTTTCATGAGGTAGTAGGTGCTGCTGGTGACGGCGGCCTTGCCCAGCAGGTAGGTGGCGGTGGTTCCGTCATTGAAGACGACGGTCGCCGTAGCCTGCGGGGACTTCAGCCCGTACTGCTCCAGATCCGTGGGGTCCTCTTCAATGACGCGCTCCACCGACACGGTGGCCAGGTTGCTGAGCACGTTGATAGAAGAGGTCTGGTCCAGGGGGGCAGCATCCCCCTTCAGGGAGACCGTGTCGGCGTCGGCATTGTACTCCAGCGTCAGATCACCGGTGGCGTTGTGCAGCTGCACCTGTTTCACGTCCACACCGGCATACTGGGTCAGATACTCCGTCTCAACCGTCGCGGTGGGCGTGGGCTCAGCAGCAGGCTTGAGGTATGGGGCGCCGATGACCAGCCCAACGGCCAGCACCAGCACCACCGCCAGTATGATGAGATTGCGTTTCATTTTCATCTTGGCACAACCGTCCCTTCGCTTACAAGTGCTTGCGCCGCAGATAAATCATGATACCCGCGACCAGCATGAGCACCGGAACCAGCAGCACGGAGATGACTAGAACCGACAGCAGCTGGGCCTGGCTTCTAAAGACCAGAACCGGGTTGCTCAGCGACTTGGCACGAATGTAGATGCTGTCCTCGCTACTGCGCATCCATCCAGCCGCGTTCAGGAAGAAGTCCTGGTTGGACGAGTAGTTCCCGATTTTGGTATCGGTAACAAACGTCGTGTTGTACGCGATGAAGATGCGAGCGTTCTCGTCGGTGTTGCTGCTGTTGGTGTTCTCCACCGCGGCAGCCACCACAAAGGGACCTACTTCATCACCCTCCGCCTTCTCACTGGTGTCGCTGTCGACGGCCTTCAGGTAGGAGGAGTCGGAGGTCTGCAGCAAGGGGGTGATCGTGGTGGTCGATTCCGGTGCCTCGTCAGGCAATTTCAATGCGCCGCCCAGCGGAATGATGATCGGGATGTTGGTGGTGCGCAGAGCGTTGGTGATGGTGTGGCTCTCAATGCTGGGAGACAGGTACACCGGCATGTTGGAGATCATGTATCGAGCTGCACCCTCCACCACAATGCCGCGCTTGAGCTCAATGTTGTAGAGCTTCAGCAGAGCCTCCAGGTTGGTCAGCGTCTTGGCGCCCATCGTCGTGGGGTCAAGCAGGAAGATGAACCGCCCGCCCTTCTCCATCAGGGGTTTGAGCACCGCGCGCTCCTCCTCGGAGAAGTCGGTGGTGGGGTTGATGATCATGATGATGTCGCCCGCTTTGATCTTGTCCGGGGTCTGGGCGATGTTGACCGTCTCCACGTTGTAGTTTTCGTTGCCCATGGCGGTGGTAATGGTGGAAATCTCACTCAGAGAAGGCTCGCCATGACCCTGCACCAGCCACGCCGTGGGCATGTAGCCCGTCACGATGTAGTTGATGGCCGAGGTAAGAGAGCTCTCCGCCTTAAACTGTGTGACGGTGGTGCTCCCTGTGGTGGAGTCGGTGGAAGTCTGATAGAGGTCATAGGAATCCAACACACGGAAGGTCTTGCCATCCTTGTTGGAAACGATGACCGAACCGCTGCCTATGCTCTCCCCCGTGGAGGTGTACTGTTGGAGGAACCCGGGGTTGAGGTCGGGATCTTTATTCTCCACCACGATGTGGCCGGAGACACCCTTGTACTTCTTGAGCAGCTCGACGGTGTTCTCATCTTCATTGCCGGTGGGAAACACGGTGTAGATGTAGATGTCCTGGTCGAGCTTGTTGAGAATTTTCTTGGTCTGATCAGTCAACGTATACTTCTGGCTTTGAGAGGTGTCTATCTTCAGGTCGAAGTTCTCCTCCAGCGTGCTCAGACCAATGTTGAAGAGCACAACCAGTGCGATGCCTAAGAGGGTGATGAGCGTCGCATAGCCGCCATATCTGACCTTTTTGTTGCCAAAAAAACCTTTCACATTCTGCTTGTGCATGGCTGTCACACCTCGCTCCATCTTCTGCTCTCCAGCAGGCGAATCGTCAGGAAGACGAACACCGCGGAGAAACTGATATAGTAAATGACCTGGGTGATGCTCAGAAGGCCCGCCGTGAAGTTCTGGAAGCGGTTGTACACCGAGAACCAGTCTAGCACGCTGTTGATCCAGTCAACACTGATGAGGGAAGAGAGCACATCGCCACCCAGCCACAGCAACAGCAGCACGCCAAAGGTCGAAACTGCCGCGGTCACCTGGTTCTCTGACAGGCCCGACATGAGCAAGCCCACGGCGATGAGGGCCGAACCCAGCAGGAAGAACCCGAGGTACCCGTTTAGAATTTCAACGAGCGACGGGTTGCCATAAAGGAACAGCGTGATGGGATAGATGGCCGACACGACCAGCGTCACCAGGAACACCGTGACCGCGGCCAGGTACTTGCCCACCACGATGCTCACAAGCGACACCGGGGCCGTCAGCAGCAGCTGGTCGGTCTTGTTCTTGCGCTCCTCGCTCAGGAGTTTCATCGTCAGCACCGGCACGATGAGCATGAAGAGGAACGTGAGGTTCCCCAGCATACCGTTGAAGTCCGCCTGCTGCGACAACACGTTGGTCATGGCAAAGAAAATGCCGGAAACCAGCATGAAGATTCCAATGAACACGTATGCAATGGGCGAAAGGAAATAGCCCTGCAGCTCTCTTCTGTAAACTGCGCGCATTTGTTACTCATCCTCCCTGTCGGCGTCCGCCGTAGTCAGCTGCATGAAGATGTCCTCCAGCGTCACGTCCATGGGGCGCATCATCAGGATGGGCTTGCCGACCTTGGACATGGTGAAGAAAATCGAACGGCGCACGTCCGCCTTGCGTTGGCTTTCAATCATGTAATCGATGGTGTCGGGCTCCTTGGTGCCCATCTCCTCCACATAGGAGATGCCTTCGAGCTCACGCAGTGTCTTCTGCACCTGGCGGTCCGCCCCACCCACGCGTACGACGAGCCGGGACATATCGCCCACCGACTGGGCGAGGTTCGCCATCGTGTCCTGCGCCACAATCTGACCATGGTCGATGATGACCACGCGCTCGCAAACGTCCTCGACTTCCTTCAGGATGTGGGAGCTCAAAATGATGGTGTGCTGCCGGCCCAGGCTCCGAATGAGGTTGCGAATCTCAATGATCTGCCGGGGGTCGAGGCCGACGGTGGGCTCATCCAGAATGAGAACCTGGGGGTTACCGATGAGCGCCTGCGCAAAACCGACGCGCTGCTTGTACCCCTTGGAGAGGTTCTTGATAAGACGCTTGCGCATGTCGGTGATCTTCATCGTCTCGCACACATCAGCGATGTGACTGGCCCGCTGGGCGGGCTTAACGTTCTTGATGCGGCAGCAGAAGGTCAGGTATTCATCCACGGTCATATCCATATAAACCGGGGGCTGCTCAGGCAAATAGCCGATGCGCCGTTTGACTTCCTGGGGCTCTAACAGGATGTCATGCCCGTCGATGGAAGCGCTTCCCCCGCTGGAGGAGATGTAGCCAGTCAGGATGTTCATGGTCGTCGTCTTCCCTGCGCCGTTGCGGCCCAGGAACCCGACGACTTCACCCTTGTTGACTTCAAAGGAGACATTGTTGACAGCCAGTTTACTGCCATACCGTTTGGTCACGTTGTCGACTTTTATCATTGAGTTCGACTCCCTCCTTTAAACCACACCATTGTAGCAAAAACCACCCACCGATGGGTAGTATTTTTATAGGTTTCTCACTGGAAAATAGACCGTCTTTTGTCCAAAGCAACCAACAGTGGCATCCCCAGGCCATAACACACCACCAGCTGGCCCGCGCCTACAGCCAGTACTGACAGCCAAAGCGGGTAGCCCAACACCAGATGAAGCATCGTGCCTACCGCAGCGGCGTTGATGACGACCGGCGGCAGCGGCACCAACCACTTCCACCGCCGAAGCCCCCAGGAACACCAGGCCGCCAGCCCCGTGGCCAGGCTCCCAAACACGATATCCGGGATGCCCAAACTGACGCCGGCCGCAGTACCGATGATGTTGCTGACCAGGCAACCGACAAACAAACCCGGCACGGCCGCCGGCGTAAAGTAGGGTAACACCGTCAGCGCCTCGCTCAGCCGAAACTGCACCTGGCCAAAGTTCAACGCCCCATAGGGCGTCAGCGTGGCCAGCAGCACCAACGCGATGTACAGTGCGGCAATCAACGCCCCGTGCACCAAAAACCGTGTGCGTATTCTCATTCTTCTGTGTGGGCGAAGGCGGCCGCCCTTCCTTCCATAGTTTTGATTTTGGAGACCGACCGCCCCCGCCGGACAGCGGCGGAAGACAGGAAGTGCGGCCCCGGCGCTGCCTCAGCCGCCGCGTACCGCCCGGTTCCAGGACAGGATGGTTTCGAACTGTCCGTCGTGTAGACCGATGCATTATAACATTCGATGTGTAAATTTTCAACGGGCGCCACCTTAAGATGGCCTGAAGGGAGCCGCAGCCGGCGGTCCGCCCTGCGCAGGCGTGATAGACACGTTTTGTCACCATTCCGTAAATGATATATAGTAACAAATGATATCTAGTAGTAAACCGCGACGCCAAAACGGAGGAACACCTATGAAGATGCTGATCCGCCTGCTGCGCTACGCCCGCCCTTACCAGAAGTACCTGATCGCCACAGCCCTCTCCACCATCGTGGTGACGGGTCTCAACCTCATCGCACCCCGGCTCATCAGCCGTCTGGTGGCGATGATGACCAGCGACACCGCCATGCTTTCGCTCAATGGCGTCTATCAGCTGGCAGGCGGGTTGCTGGCGGTCTATCTGATCCGCATCGGCTTCAGCTTCTGCCAGCAGTACCTGTCGCACAAGGCAAGCTGGAACCTGGTGGCGGAGATGCGCACCGCGGTCTATGACCACCTGCAGAAGCTGTCTCTGCGCTTCTTCCACAACAAGAAGACCGGCCAGCTACTGTCCGGTGTGATCAACGACACCGCCACCTTTGAGAATCTGATTGCTCACTCGCTGCCGGACATTGCCAGCAACGTACTGGTGTTTCTGGGTGTCACCGCCATCCTCATGGCAATAAACTGGAAACTGGCGCTGCTGACATTCATTCCCGTTCCGTTCCTCATCCTGGCAACGGTGTTCTATGCACGCCGGGTGCGCCCCGCCTTTCGGGAAGCCCAGGAGACACTGGCCGTGCTGAATGCTGACCTGCAGGACAACCTCTCGGGCATCAAAGAGATTCAAGTTTTTAACAAGGAAAAGGAAGAGAAGCAAAAGATCAACGATCGCGCCTGGTCCTTCACCAACGCGATCTTGAGCGCGTTGCGCATGAACGCCGTGTTCCACCCCACGGTGGAGTTCATCACCGCAACCGGAACGGTCATCGTGGTGTTTTACGGCGGCATTCTTGCCACGCGGATGCTGGTGAACGCCGCTGACATCGTGGGGTTCATCCTCTATCTGAGCATGTTCTACCAACCCATCTCGGTGCTGGCGCGGGTGATGGAGGACATCCAGCGGGCCTTCGCCGGCGGGGAGCGGGTGTTTGAGACGCTGGACACCGAACCGGACATCGCGGACGGCCCCGACTCACGCCCCATTGCCAACTGCCGGGGCGAAGTCACCTTTGACCACGTCACCTTCCGTTACCGCGACGACGTTCCGGTGCTGGAGGACGTCACCTTCACCGCCCGACCCGGGCAGATGGTGGCGCTGGTGGGCCCCACGGGCGTTGGCAAAACGTCACTTGTCAGCCTCATCCCCCGCTTCTACGACCCCGTCGGGGGCCGGGTGCTGCTGGATGGCCAGGACCTGCGGAATCTGACGCTGGCCTCCCTGCGCGGGCAGATCAGCATGGTGCTGCAAGATGTGTTCCTCTTCAACGGCACCATCGCCGAAAACATCGCCTACGGCTGCCCCGGTGCCACACGGGATCAGATCATGGCGGCGGCACGTGTCGCCTGCGCTCACGATTTCATCAGCGAGGCCCCCAGCGACTACGACACGCTGGTGGGCGAACGGGGCCTGCTGCTCTCTGGCGGGCAGAAACAGCGCATCGCCATCGCCCGCGCCGTGCTGAAGAATTCGCCCGTGCTCATTCTGGACGAAGCCACCGCCTCGGTCGACACTGAGACAGAGTCGCAGATTCAACGAGCGATCCAAAACCTGGCCGGCACACGCACAATCTTTGTCATTGCCCACCGGCTGAGCACCGTCAAGCAGGCCGACCAAATTCTGGTGCTGGAAAAAGGTGCCATTGTAGAGCACGGCAACCATGAAACACTATTGACAGCTGGCGGGCTCTACAGCCGCTTGTGCCAAGCGCAGTTCACAAGCACTCCAGATTTGGAAATGTAAGGATCATCAAACATTTGCAAATTGTTCACGAAATGAACCTTTACGAAACCAACTCATTGGAGTAAGATAAGGATCGTTCCGAACGGAACCGCCTCGACGGAAGGGAGAAGCAAATGCCCGAATTCTGGGCCCACTCCATCTGTGCCAACGTCACGTTGCAACAGCTGGAGCAAAGCCCTGTTGCCGATATCATCAACCGCCACACCGACAGTTTCCTGCTGGGCAGCCAAGGGTCAGATCTTCTGTATTTCCGCCCCCTGCATCTGCTGCGGGGCCGCAAGGGCATCGTGTACCTTGCCACCCGCCTGCACCGCCAGCCGCTGGAGCGCATTGCCGCCAGCGCCCTGCGCATGCTTGACGGCATCGCCAACGAGCAGCAGTTCGAGATTGCCTTCGCCTATGTCTGTGGGTTTATCACCCACCACGCCGTGGACCAGCGGGTTCATCCGCTCATCAACGGCCACACCAACCGGATGCTCCGGCACCGGCGCATCGAGTTGGATTTCGACACCTACCTGGCGCGCCAGCTGGACCAGATGCCAGCCGGGCGGCGCGCTTGGTCCAAGATCGATGGCTTTGACGACTTCCAGGTGCTGCACCAATGGTACAATCGGCTGCTCACCGGCCTGCGGAAGAAACCGCTTAAGGTATCGGCCTTCAAGAGGGCCTACAAGAACATGAAGCGGGCTTCCTACCTGCTGAATCGTCCGGCCCGTCTGGGGCGTCCCCGCCACGCGGTGCATCCCCTGCTGGCGGAGGAAGAGCTGCAAACCATGCTGGAGCAGGCGCTGCTGGGCTCCGCCGATGCGGCCTGCATCATTGAGGAGTTGCATTGCAAACTGGGCGATGCGCTGCCCGTCCCCGCCCTGCCCGCCGTCACCGCGCGGCTCTGACGCCGGCCATGAACCCATAAGTGCCAATATCCCGCCCTTCCCTTCATCCGGAATGCGACGGGTTTTTCATACCACCAACGAGAGTGAGGAGCCCGTATGGAATTCACATGGTTGGAGCAGCGCATGGCCCACACCTACCAGGACACCTTCCCGCCCTTTGTGCCGTCGCCCATTGGCCCCGCGCCAGAGCTGCAGCAAACGTTCTACCGACAGATGGAACGGCTCTATGCCCTGCTCTTTGGTGAACCGACGCTGTTGGTGCCCGAACTCCACGACGATGACGCCTATCCCAACCGGTTCAACAAATCTTCCTACGGCAAGCCAAAATTACAGGATGCCATGCGTAAATACCTGCGCGAAACGGACAACCTGCTGGCCGCCCTCTGGCAACTGGCGGCCGGCCAAACGGCGAAGCTGACCCGCCGCCAGCAGGTGGTGCTGGCCCGCGCCGGGTTCGACCCCGCCAACCTGCCCGAGGCGGCCCGTTGGCTGGCCATCCAGCCCGGCACCACGCCATTCGCCTTTTCCCGGTGCCTTTTCCGGCCCGATTACCCCTACGCCAGTGACGTGTACGCCGGGTTACTGGGCGACACGGCAGCCTTCCGGCGGTTGGAGGATTGGCTCGCTGCCCATGGCTACCGGCGCTACACCGCACTGCACGATGGTCTTTCCCTCGATTGGGCCAACCCTGCCTGGGACGCCGCGCCGCCCCGTGGCGGGTTTGAGTTCAAAGTGCGTCACACCGGTATCAGCTGTGCCTACGACCCACTGGTGCGGCAGCCGGCGGTGCTGGGGCTGTGCATCCCCGGCGGCATGAAGGAAAGCCTGCTGGCCTTTGACCGCATGGAGGCACCGCTCCAGGCCTTTGTCGCCCGCCAAACCAAGACCTGTAACGGCTGCGGCTATTGCACGCAGACCGACAAGACCGGCCACAGGCCCCAGGCCTTTGTGACGGTGGATCACAATGGAAACCGGTTGCCGCTGTGTACCTACTTCCCGGGGTACAGTTACTGGTGGACGGAACTGAACGACAACCTGGTTGATTCCCTCATCGCCTTCCTTGGGTTTCTGGATGGCCTTTCACGTCCGTCGCTGTAGCGACAGCCGCGATTCAGATAGCTTGTTCTCATGATGGCTTGGTCGGTCGCCACACGTGTCGCCGACCGACCGCAAACTGCGACGCTCATACGGTTTTCTATGGGTACGTTACGCCTACGGGCGGATTTTCTTAACCGCTCATACCAGTGCTTCCTTACCTCCCGCCGAATGAATCGGCGGGAGGTTCGTTACCCTCTGCTCGTTCTAGTGGGTTTGTAAACACTCAAAAAGGCGCGGCAACAGCCGCGCCTTTGGTTCTCGTTGGATGAATTAGCCGATGGCTGGGATCGTCGCCAAGCCGTCGGTCAATGTCTTCTCGGTCAGGGGCACATCCTGCAGCTTGCCGCTGTTGTACATGTCGTAAGCCGCCAAGTCGAAGTAGCCGTGGCCGCTGAGGTTGAAGAGGATGACCTTCTCCTCGCCGGTTTCTTTGCACTTCAAGGCCTCGTCGATGGCCGCGCGGATGGCGTGGGCCGACTCCGGCGCGGGCAGGATGGCTTCGTGGTGGGCAAAGAACTCGGCCGCCTCAAACACCGGGGTCTGGTCCACGGCAACGGCATCAACGTATCCATCATGCACGAGCTGGCTCACGATGCCCGATTCGCCGTGGTAGCGCAGGCCGCCGGCGTGGATGCTCTCCGGCACGAAGCCGCTGCCCAGCGTGTACATCTGTACCATGGGGGTGAGTTTGCCGATGTCGCCGAAGTCGTAGGTGAAGTGCCCGCGGGTCAGCGTGGGGCAAGCCGTGGGCTCCACCGCCAGGAACTTGGTGTCGCGCTTACCTTCCAACTTCTCCTTCAGGAATGGGAACGTCAGACCGGCGAAGTTGCTGCCGCCGCCGCAGCAGGCAATGACGGTGTCGGGGTATTCCCCGGCCTTCTCCATCTGGCGCATGGCTTCCTGGCCGATGATCGTCTGGTGCAGACAGACAAAATCCAACACCGAGCCCAGCGAATAGTTGGTGTCCGCGTTGGAGGCAGCAACCTCCACCGCCTCGGAGATGGCGATGCCGAGAGAGCCGGGACTGTCCGGGTCCTGGGCCAGAACGGCCCGCCCGGCGTTCGTCAGGTTCGTCGGGCTTTCGTGTACCGTGGCGCCGTAGGTCTCCATAATGAGCTTGCGGTAGGGCTTCTGCCGGGCGGAGACCTTGACCATGTAGACCTCGCACTCCATCCCCAACAGCTTGCAGGCGATGGAAAGCGCCGTGCCCCACTGGCCCGCGCCGGTCTCGGTCGTCAGCTTGCTGATACCGGCCTTCTTGTTATAATACACCTGCGGCAGGGCCGAGTTCATCTTGTGGCTGCCGGAAGGCGACACGCCCTCGTATTTGTAATAGATGTGGGCGGGGGTGCCCAGCGCTTCCTCCAGCCGGTAGGCACGGATGAGGGGCGACGGGCGATAGGTCTTGTAGGCCTCCAACACCTCATCGGGGATGGGGACGTACCGCTCGGGCGTCACAAGCTGCTCAATCAGCCCCATGGGGAATATGGTGGCCAAGTCCTCCGGCCCGATGGGCTTCATCGTCGCCGGGTTCAGCGGCGGCTGGGGCTTGTTTGGCATGTCGGCGGTGACGTTGTACCAATTGCGCGGCAGTTCATCCTCGGTCAGGTAAATGACGTTGGGTACGGTGTGTTTGCTCATGTCTCTGCTCTCCTCTTCTGTCTCTTCTCATCTCATCTTCCCCACAGGGAGTAGTTCCATCCATTTTACCCAAGGATCGACAATTGCGCAAGGGAAAGCTGACGGCAACGAAAACGCCGCCCAAAGGCGGCGTTCAGGCTGTCGACAGAGTCGACAAACCTTTCGCGTCTGCCGCTGTGGCGACAGCCGCGATTCAAACAGCTTGTTCTCGTTATGGCCAGATCGGTCGCCGCACATGTCGCCGACTCTCAGTCCCGCGTTGCGGTAGACGATTCGCTAGAATCGTTGAGAGCAACGCGAGCATTGCACAGCAATGCGATTGACCGATCACTAATTGCAGCTCTCATGCGATTTCTAAGTATGCGTTGCGCCTTCAGGCGAATTTTTCTCCTGCTCGCGCTGACCCTGTCTTTCCTCCCGCCGAATGAATCGGCGGGGGGTTCATCTCCCGTTGCCCGTACTAGAGGTTTATAGACACTATGAACGCCGCCCCAAGGCGGCGTAGGATGCAGTATGGCTCAATGATGCGCGATGGTATTTACTTTGCGCTGTCGCGGAAAGCTCTCTCCATATCCCGCTTGGCCGTGCGCTCGGCGTCGGTGTCCCGCTTGTCATAGAGCTTCTTGCCCCGGGCCAGCGCCAGCTCCACCTTGACGCGGTTGTCCTTGAGGTACACCCGCACGGGGATGAGCGAATAGCCCTGCTGCTGCACCTGGCCGGCCAGGCGGCGGATCTCCCTCTTGTGCATCAGCAGCCGCCGGGGCCGCATGGGCTCCCGGTTGAAGATGTTTCCCTTCTCATAGGGGTTGATGTGCATGCTGACCAGGATGAGCTCGCCGTTCTTCACCTGGGCATAGGCGTCGCCCAGGTTGGCCAGCCCCATGCGCAGAGACTTGACCTCGGTGCCGAAGAGCTCAATGCCCGTCTCGTGCAACTCCTCAAAGAAGTACTCATGGCGGGCGCGGCGGTTTTGCACCAGTGTCTTTTCCAGTTTGTTATCACGCTCCGGCATGTTGCTTCTTCTCCTTGGAGCCGTCGGCTTCCTTGTCGGCCCGGCGCTGTTCTTTGGCGTCGTCCAATATCCGCCAGATGAGCATTTTGCCCATGGTGGCCTCAGTCACCGTCAGCAGGGTGAGCAGCAGTTCCACGTTCTCGTTGGTCAACTGCCCGCTGCATTCCAGCTTGCTCATCACCAGATCCAGCCGACCCTCCAGCTTCTCCAGGTACTGGGCTTTGGATTCCTCCACCAGCTCCAGGTACGTCGTGTACAGCTGGTTGGCCTCAGCCTCTGGCCCCATCAGGTCGAAGACTTCCTTCACATCCTGCAGGGAGAGCACCTGCTTGAGGATGAAGATGTAGAGCAGACGGATGATGTGATCGCGGCTGTACTTTTTCCCGTTGGGCCGGGGCAGGGTCCCCTCCTTGGTGTAGTTGTTGATCATCGTCTTCGTCAGGATCTTGTCGTCGTCATTTCGGCGCGCACCGGCCAGCACCTCGTCAAAAAACGAGGTGACCTGCTCCATATAGAGCGGGATGCGCGGCACGTCCGTCAGCTCCACCAGCTTCCACCGGGCGATCTCCTGCGCCTTCTCCAGCGTGTCCTCCTTGATGCCCATACAGCCTCCCAATCCGTAGTGCCATTATAGCCCAACGCGGTTGCTCAAAGCAACATTTAACAAAAAAGTCACAGATCACACATTGTGCAGGTTGACTTCATGTGGTATTATGAACTTGTTAAGTAGTATCGAAAACTACTTCACGAAGTAAAGTATAGCTTCCGGTCGTTTGCGCACACTAGCGTTGCCGGAACAATGAGGTGAGCTTATGGCAATGAACCGAAAAATTGCGATCGTCACCGACTCCACCTGTGATCTGCCAGACAGCTTGCTTGTGGAGAACCACATTCATGTTGTCCCCATGCGCATCGTGTACGAGACGCGCGAGTACCGTGACCGGATGGACATTACCGCCGAGAAGGTCTATGAGTTGTTGGAACAGGAGATACCCAAGACGTCCCTACCGTTGACCGGTGACGTGATGGAGATTCTCGACGGACTGATGGCCCAGGGCTATACCGACGTGGTGTACTTATCGATCTCCGCGGGGCTTTCGGGCTCGTATAACCTCATTCGCCTGCTCATTGAGCAGTATTCGGGGTTCAACATTGAAGTCGTAGACACTTGCACCCTTTCCATGGGTCTGGGCTTCCTGGTGTTGGAAGCCGCTCGGGAGGCCCTGCGCAGCGGCGACCCGAAGGCCGTTGTTGAGCGTGTGAATCAAATCCGCGCAAAGATGGATGCATTCTTCGTCATACGAACACTGGAGTACCTGAAAAAAGGCGGTCGCATCGGGAAGGTTGAGGCAGCGATGGGCAGCCTCATGGACATCAAGCCCATCATCGGTGTGGGGTTGGACGGGGTCTACCACACCATGGCCAAGGTGCGCGGGTTCCAAAACTCCGTGCGGAAGATGCTCTCGATGATTCAGGACAACTACAAAGGAAAGAAGATCAACGTTGCCATTGTCCACGGGTCCGCCCTGGAGGATGCCTCGGCACTGCTGGCGGAGGTGCGGAAGGTCGCAACGATCGGCGAATCCTTCATCACCCAGGTCAGCCCCGCTCTTGGCATTCACACAGGCCCGGGCCTGCTGGGCATCATCGCCTACGAGGCCGTCTGAGCCAAGGCACACCACAGAGAACCGGCAACCGGGACGCAGACGTGCGTCCCGGTTTTTCGCGTCTGCCGCTGTTGCGACAGCCGCGATTCAGAGTGCTTGTTCCCATTTCGTCGTATCGTTCGCCGCACATGTCGCCGAACGATACCAAGTGATAGCGTCCATACGGGTTCTGGGGGAAATACGTTTCGCCTACGGGCGGGATTTTATTTGGTATTCACGCCCACAATTGCTCCCTCCCGCCGGATGAACCGGCGCTCGGCTCACTCTATTTCTTCCTGTGCCGATTTTTTGACAGCCTGCGCCAACACCCAGATGTGCGTCCCGGTTTTTCTGTCTGACAAACCCCTACGGGGATTCTTCAGATCAACCTCCATTCACGCCTTGCGGCAACCCCATTCAGCCCGCCCACGACCGCGCCACCGCCGACCAGGGCACTGGCCCCAGCGCAGCCAGAGCACGTCTGGCCTCCTCCTCGCTGGCGAAGGTTGAAAAGACCGCCGCGCCACTGCCGGTCATGGCGGTGTACACGCCCCCGCAGGCAGCAAGGCGCGCCAGCAGCTCCCCCACCGCCGGCAGCAGCGCCACCGCGGCTGGCTCCAGCGCGTTGCCGCCCCACCGCGCCATATCAGCAAGGTCACCGGCCAGCAGCGCCGGCACAAAGCGGTCGTTCACCGGGCGGCGTTCCGCCCCCAGTTCGTCATAGCAGCGGTAGCAGGCGCCGGTGTCCACCCCGCCCTCGGGCTTGGCCAGCACGAACCACAGGGGCCGCGCCGGTTTAAGCGGCTCCACCCGCTCGCCAATGCCGGTGACCCGCGCCGTGCCGCCCCGCAAGGCAAAAGGTACATCAGCTCCCAGCGTCACGCCCGCCTCAGCCAACCGTTCCACCGTCCAGCCCAGCCCCCACAGATCGTTGAGGGCCAGCAGCACCGCGGCGGCGTCTGCACTGCCCCCACCCATGCCGGCCTGGGCTGGAATACGCTTCTCCAGCGTGATGCAGGCACCCCGCGTGACTCCAGCCGCTTGCCGCAGCCGGTCGGCGGCCTTCCACGCCAGGTTGCCGGGGCCTGCAGGCAGCCATTGGGGGCAGCGCATGGTGAGCTCGTCGGCGTCCTCCACTGTCACCGTGTCGCAGAGGTCCACGGTGTGCATCACCATGTCCAGCGTGTGGTAGCCGTTGGGCGCGGAGCCCGTCACGTCCAGCGTCAGATTCAGTTTGGCCGGGGCCAACCGCGTGATCGTTGCCATCCCCTACCCCCGCTGGGCCTGCACGGCCGTGATGGCGACAACCCCGACGATGTCCTCAGCGCTGCACCCGCGGGAGAGGTCGTTGACCGGGCGGGCAATGCCCTGCAAAATGGGCCCGTAAGCTTGTGCTCCGGCCAGCCGCTGCACCAGTTTGTAGGCGATGTTACCGCTTGAGAGATCCGGGAACACCAGCACATTGGCCCGGCCCGCCACGGCGCTGCCGGGGGCCTTGCTGCGGCCCACCGAAGGCACGATGGCCGCGTCAGCCTGCAGTTCACCATCCAGTGCAAGGGTCGGCCGCAGCTCTTGGGCCAGGGCGGCGGCCTGGGCCACCTTCTCGGTCTGGTCACTGTGGGCACTGCCCAAAGTGGAGTAAGAAAGCATGGCCACCACCGGCTCCTCCCCCACCAGCGCCGCAAAGGAATCGGCCGCCTGCACGGCGATATGGGCCAGTTCCTCGGCGGTGGGGTTCTCCACCAGGCCGCAGTCTGCAAACACAAAGAGCCCGTCGGCCCCGTACTCCCGGTTTGGCACTTCCATCACGAAGAACGACGATGCCAGCTTGATGCCCGGCTTGGTCTTGAGGATTTGCAGCGCGGGCCGCACGGTGTCGGCGGTGGAGTGCGCCGCGCCGGACACCATGCCGTCGGCGTCGCCCTGCCGCACCATCATCGTGGCGAAGGTCACCGGGTCGGCCAGGGTGCGGGCCGCCAGCTCCTCGGTCATGCCCTTGGCGCGCCGCAGCTCATAGAACGCCTGCACGTAGGTCTCCCGGCAGGGTGCCTCGGCGGGGTTGACGATCTCCACCCCAGCGAGTTCCAGCCCCTCGCCCACCCGTGCCACCTCGACACGGTCCCCCACCAGGATGACATCCGCCAGCCCCAGGCGGAGAATGGTCGAGGCAGCCTCCAACGTGCGGCGGTCATCGGCCTCCGGCAGCACGATGCGTTTGCGGTCGGCCTTGGCTTCCTCCATCATCCGTTCCAAAAATCCCATCGTCAGCACCCCCTTCGCGCGGTTTCTGCCCTCATTATACCCGTAAACGGCAGTTTCGCATAGAAAAACGCCCGCCAGCGGAACTGACGGGCGCAACACCTAAAAAGCTGTTTCAAGAGGTCAACCCCGAACCGACCGCCGATTCATTCGGCGGGAGGAACAGTGTATCTGGCACAGGCAGGAAACAGAAACCCGCCCACAAGCGAACATCGTTTCCCAGACACAGCATGAGCGAGAAAGCTACGATGTCGCCCGGCGGCATGTACGGCGGGCGACACACATGTCAAGGACAAGTTGCCTGAATCGCGGCTGTCGCCACAGCGGCAACCGCGAAAGGCCGAAGGCCGCTACACCATATGGGTGAACACGCCCAGGGACTTGGCGGCCATCTCATCGAGGCAGGCCTCGGCATCGGTGGCGTCGCTCAGGTCCAGCCGGTAGTTGAACTCATAGAAGCCCGACAGATCCAACGGAAAGTTGGTCTCCCAGGTGTTGTTCATCACCCACGACCAGACGGGACGGCGGTTATTCTCCTCCTTGCCATCGCACAGGGCAATGGGGTGGTGCTGCAGCTCACCCATGTAGACGAGGGGGGTGTCGGGGGTGAACACCTGCACCGCCTGCCCAGCATTGAGGTAGGCCACGCCCTCGTCGGTCGACCAATACTCCATGCACGTGCCGGGGATCTGGTCCACACCCGGGCGGAAGGCCTCGGCCCCTTTACGCAGCCAAGCCTGCCGACCGGGCAGGCTAAGCTCCAAGGGAAGGTAAACGCTCTCGATGTCGTCGGAGAGATTCTTCGCGAGCCGCAGGGCGAAGTCCAGCCGGGGCAGCGTGCGGTATACCCGCAGCAGCACGAAGCACTGGCGCGTCCCCTCCAGCCGGAAGGAGAACTCCAGCGTGGTGAACACCGGCCCCTGGTCGATGCAACGCACGCCGGTCATCTCCCCGGCATACTGCTCGGCGTGGACGCCGCGGATGTTGCGGCCCAGCAGCGCCCGCTCCTCATAGGCAGGGTGGCGCAGCTCGGTGCGCTCATACACCGGGGTGAAGAACCGTGCCAAGCCGCTGCCCAGCATGTCCTGCCCGGTCGTCTTGTTCACAAAGGCCGTGAAGCCCTTGCCCACGCGGTAGGTGATGCGGAACCACGGGTTCTCCACCTCATTGGTCAGGCGGTAGGTTTCGGGGTCGAAGTCGTTGACGACGTCGCGCACCCGCTCGGCCCCTACGAAGGCATGGCGGGTATTGAGGGTAACGAGCGGCGCGGGCAGCTCCTCATAACGGTACTCCTTGCTCTCCCCAGCGGCGAAGGCGTCCACAAAGGTGACGCGCACCCCGCGCGGGTGGGTGGAGAGCTGCACCGTCATTTCATCGCCGGTGCCGGTGTTGGTGACTCGCACCGCCGGGAGCGTCATCGTCTCCACATAAAACTCCACCGGGTGGCTGCCGGCAGACCCGGCGTTGGTGGCACGGATGATGCCGTCGGTGTTGTAATAAAGCAGCGTGCCGCCACGCCGCAGCAGCGCCTGGTTCAAAAGTTTCGCCGCTCCCTCGTGGGCCTTGGAGGCATAGCTCGACTTGCGCATTTCCAGGTCGCGCACCTGGGTCTCATAGGGGTTGGACACGGTGGCCGAGTGACCGAAGGTGTGCTCGGCGTAGAGCAGGAGATTGTCCTCCACCACGCGGGTGACGGCCGGGAAGCCGGCCCGCAGGCCGTCGTCCAGGGTATTGGCCAGCCGGAACATGCGTTGGGCCGCGCGGTAGTGCTTGACCGCACCGGGGGCCGAGCCCACGCCGTTGGCCCACCAGTCGGTGAGATCGCCATGGTAGACCGGCAGATCCCCCAGCCGGTCGGCGATGGCGGCGTACAGCTCCTGCAGGGATACCATCTGGAGCCGGACAGCGTCGCCATACCGGTGGTGATACGCCTCGATGGTGCGCAGAATCTCGGGGCTGGGTGGGGCGTTGTCACTGAACACGCCGGACACGCCGCTCACGATGAAGTCGTAGGGGTAACCAGCCTCCTCGCACTCGGCGAGGTAGTGCTCCAGGTTCTTATGCAGGTTTTCCACCCCATCCATGAGGTGCTGGTCGCCGAAGTAGTTGCGCTCCATATAGTAGTTGATGCGGTTGGGCTTGATGCCCAGAGCGTTTCCAAGGTTGTAGTGCTCGCCGTTCCACACCAGCAGCTGCTGGCCGGCGGCATTCTCCCACCAATAGGCGTTCTGGTTGCGCCACAGGGGGTACATGCCGTGGTGGGTGTGGATGTTGGTGAACAGGAACTCCACACCGTTGGCAAGCAGGGCATCCCGCTGGCCCATGGAGATGCCGTTGATATCGGCAATCATGGCCGTGCGCACGGGGATATCCTCCCCGCCGAAGACGCCGACCATCTCAGCGGTGCGGCGCTTCAGCACATCGGCATCCACCAGGTCATTGAAGTTTAAATAGGTGGCGGAGACGCCGATGCGCCCCTGCCGCGCCAGGGCGAAGAATTGGCGGCGTTCCTCAACGCTCGCCACTTCCAGGAATCGCTCCACACAGAAGTAGGTCTCGCAGTTCCACCGGAACTCCTGGTTCTCAGGTTGGGTGAGGTCGCGGATGGCCGCACGGATGTGCTCCACCTGCACGTCGACGATGCGCTCCTGCAGGTCGGTGTAGCCGATGTCGGTGTGGGAGTGGTGGACAATGTACAGCGTTTTGATGCGATGTTCCATCATAATCTCCTCCGCACAAAGGGGATTGTCCGTTTGGTGGCCCCATTATCGCACGGCGCGCTGGGGCTGTAAAGGCGGTTTGCGCCCGCTCAGATGGCGGCTTCCCCGGCCTTGCGGTTGATGGAACGGAACCACAGCGCGAAGGCCACCGTGCCCGCCACCATGACGACAGCCGAGAAGAGCATCAGGCGCCCTGCGCCCAGCCAGTCAGCCGCCAGGCCGCCCAGGTAACCAAAGATGAGCCGGGAGAAAATGGCCGCAAGCATGGCCATCATCGTCTGGCCGGTGGCTCGCAGTTCCTTGGGTACGCTGGTGTTGATGTACACCGCAAGGCAGTAGTTGACGACCACAAAGCCCAGGCCGTGCAGCAGGTTCGTGCCGATGATGGCAATGGGGTTCTGCAGCAGGAAGAGCAGCAGCCAACGCACCGATGTGATGAGCCCCGACGCCACCAGCATCTTCGGGATGCCGAAGCGCCCCACAAACTTGCTGGCGAAGAAGAGGAAGGGAACCTCCGCAATGGCACTGGCAAACATGAGCGCGCCGATGTGGGTGCTGGTCACGCCGGCAAGGCCGCTGAAGTAGATGGGATAAAAGTTATAGTACAGACTGGAGCATAAAGAATAGACAAGGTTAAAGAAGATGAGGCAAAGCATGGCCTCGTTGGCAAAGATCTTGCGGATGGGCGCCCGCTGCGCGCCGTGCCGGTGGCCGGAGACCTTCGGCAGCAGGAACGATAGCCCAAAGCACACCAACAGCCCCGCGCTGATGACCGGGAAGATGATGGAATAATTGTCGTGCAGCAGCCAGCCCGTCAGCAGCACGGTGAAGGCATACCCCAGCGTGCCGCCCAGGCGAATTTGCCCGAAGTCCCACCGCTTGCCCTCCAGGTGCTCCAGGGTGATGGTGTCCTGCAGGGGCGAGATGGGGCTGAACACGGCCGAGAAGATCGCCGTCACCCCCAGCAGCAGCCAGTATTTTACATAGGGCGAGGTGTTGGACAGGCCCCAATATTGCTGCGCCAACGGATAGAGCATCACCGCCGCCGCAGCCGAGAGCAGCAGAATCTTGAGCACCGTGTTTTTGAACCGGGCGCGGTCGCTTGCCAGCCCCCACAGGGGTTGGATGAGAAGCAGCGTCCCCGTGGCGATGGAAACCGCCATGCCGATCTGCGCCTGGTTGAAGCCGATCCCGTTCAGGTATAAATTGGTGTAAGAGTTGTAGATGGCCTGAAAAGAATAGTACACCACATAGAAGACAAAAAACCGAACGGGAAAGCCGGTTTCGCTCTGTTTCATCGCAATCGCCCCATCCCCCACGCCAAATTGCCATGTCAAGCAATTGCCGCAGTCTTTTTAAACCTTCTTTAATAATTCATCTTGATGATACCATGGAAGCATTGAAGACGCAAGATTGATGTGCTATACTGACAGCGTTTGGTGGGGAAACGTGAAAATCGCACAAAGTTCCCCCTCCAACCCACAATTGGTAAAATAAAACTTTATTTAATATTACTCGGGAGAATGACATGACTGATTCCTATCTCCCAGCCTATATCAAATCGCAAAACCGGCGGGTGGTGCTTGACCTGTTCCGCCGGCATGGGGTGCTGACGCGTGCCGCCATCTGCACCCATACAGGCATGTCCTTCCCCACCGCCATCAAAATCATCGACTTCCTCATGGCCAAGGGCATTGTGCAGGAGACTGACGACCGCCCCAACGCCAGCGCCCCGGGCCGCAAGGGGAAGCTGCTGCGCTTCAACCCCGAGGCTTACCGTGCCATTGGTCTGCTCTTTGAGGGGCAGTACGCCTGCGTGGGGCTGGTCAACATGAACGGCGACCTCATTGAGCAAGCGGCCATGAACGTGGCCTGGCGCGATGGGATCCCCGATCTCAAGGAAGCTGCCGCCCTCATCCGGCAGATCTGCGACCGCAACCAGCAGTCCCCCATCCTGGGCGTGGGCATCGGGTTCCCCGGCATCATCGACCCGGATTCTGCCAGCGTTGTGCAGTACCACACCATGGGTCTCAACGAAAGCCGGCCCTTCGCCGATATATTTCCAGATTTTACTGATGCCGTCGGCCTCCCCTACTTCCTGGAGAATGACGTCAACCTGGCCTGCGTGGGTGAGCTCTTCCGCCGCCGTCAGCAGGGCGAGGTCAACGACCTCGTGTACCTGTCGCTGGGCACGGGGCTGGGCGGCGGCATCGTGCTGGATGGCACCCTGCGCCGCGGAACCAACGGCCGCACCGGTGAAGTGGGCGAGATGCTGACCGAACTGCCCCAGACCGGCCTGCCGCCCCGCCGGGTTGAGCAGGTGGTCAACCTCAATGGCATCCGCCAGCGCTTCGGCATTGACATCCACCGGGCCATGCCGCTGGACGAAGCAAGCCGCGCCGCCATTGCCGACTATCTGGCAATGCCGCTGACACTGATGATGGTCAACCTCTCGGTGGCGCTGGACGTGCCCGACTTCGTACTGGCCGGAATCGTGCCGGAGGTGCTTGGTGACGTGCTCTACCAGCGGCTGAACGCCGGCTTCAGCGCGGCTGGCCTGCCTGGCACACGGGTGTCACCGCCGGTCAACCCCTGCCCGGGCATCACCGGCGGGGCGGCCACGGTGTTTGACAACGCGATTTTTGACGTACTCAGCGGCGATTAGCCGCTGCTCCCTCAGGGATTGGATGCGCAAGAAATTTCCTTGACGGCAATGAACCGCCGCTCCCCCCGCCGGCTCGCCCGGTAACCTTGCTCTGAGGAGGACGCGCTATGCCTGCCATCATGGTTCGAATCGGTACCTGCACCAACGACGGTGCAACGGGCATTCTCACCTTCCTGTTGGGGGAGGACGGCAGTCTGACGCCGGCCGGCGTCACACCCGTGCTCAATCCCAGTCACATCATCACAAATGAGGACGGCAGCCGGCTCTATGCCGCGCTGGAGGTCGCCCAATGGAACGGCGAAACCAGCGGGGCTGTGGCTTCCTATGCCGTGGAAGGCTCCGCTATGCGGCTCCTCAACACCCAGCCCACCGGCGCACCGGGCCCCTGTCATCTGTTGCTGCACGATGGCATGGTGTACACGGCGTGCTTCTCCGGCGCGCTGGCCGCCCTGCCCCTGGCTCCTGACGGCAGCCTGCAGCCGGCGGCCACCACCCGCGCCGGCGACCTGCCCTGTGCCCCCGCCGGGGTTGCTTCTCACTTCCATCAGACTCTCCCCCTGCCCGGTGCGCAACTCTGTGTCATGGATATGGGCATGGACCGGCTGTTTTTGTTCCCCGCTGGCGATACTACGAGTACCGCTCGTGTCAGGGCTGTGGAGGCACCGACTGGCGCTGGCCCCCGCCATGGGGTGCTTGCCGCCGATGGCCGCTTCCTCTACGTCTGCGGCGAGTTGGACAACCATGTGCTGGTCTATGCCCTCCAAGGGGAAGAGCTGAACCAGGTGCAGCGTGTGGACGCCCTGCCGCCGGGCTGGAGCGAAACGAGTTACTGCGGCCCCATTCGTCTGTCGCCGGATGGCCGGTTCCTGCTGGTGGGCAACCGCGGGCAGAACGCCATCGCCGTCTTCCAGGTGGAGGCCAACGGGTTGCTGGGGGCTCTTCGCTGGTTTGACTGCGGCGGGAACTTCCCCCGGGACATGGCCTTTACCCCCGACGGACGTTTTGTGCTGTGCGCCAACCAACGGGGCAACACCCTGTCGGTGCTGCGCTTCCACCTGGGCGACGGATCTTTGACACCGGTGGGCGATGTGCCAGCCCAGACGCCCACCTGCATTTGCTTTGACGGGAAGGAGGGCAACCCCCATGAGTGAGGAAATCATCAAACCAATCAACTATGACCGGCTGCTCGAGGGTAAGCGCGCTCTGGTCACCGGCGGTGCCCAAGGCATCGGGCGGGAAATCGCCCTGACCTTTGCCAAGCACGGCGCGGTGGTCGCCATCGCTGACATTGTGGTGGAAGAGGGCCGTCAGACCGAGCGGGAACTGCAGGCCATCGACCCCCGGTGCTTCTTTCTGCGCACCGACACCGGGGTGCCGGAAGACATCGACGCGCTGTGCCAGGCGGTGCAGGAGCGCTTTGGCGGGCTGGACATTCTGGACAACAACGTGGGCATCAACATTCGCGAGTTCCTCGGGGACCTGAAGGACGAGAGTTTCGAGCGAATCATGAGCGTAAACGTACGCAGTGCCACGCAGTTGTGCCGGTTTTTCCTGCCGGGCATGGTAGCCCGGCACAGCGGCAGCGTGCTGTTCACCTCATCCATCCACTCGGTGGCGACGGTCAACATCTTCTCGAGCTACGCGGCCAGCAAGGGGGCCATCAACGCCCTGGCGCGGCTGTTAGCCCTGGAGCATGGCAAGGACGGCATCCGCGTCAACACGGTGCTGCCCGGCGGGGTGTATTCCTCGCTGGCGCGACCCTTCCACGAGCGGCTGTCCCCCCAGGACCGCAAACGCTCGCTGCAGGCGTCTTACAACCCCCTGCCCATGGAAGGCATGGTCGACGACATCGCCAACGCCCACCTCTTCTTCGCCAGCGATATGTCGAGCGCCATCACCGGCTGCTCCCTGCTGGTGGATGGCGGCTCTGCCCTGCAAATCCATAAGATTGACGATTACCTTTACCCCGCGGGGATCCCGCTCAGCAAGCGCATCGGGTACCAGCGGAAGGAAAGGGAATTCAGACAACACGGAGGAAACGAACCCATGGACGTGTACAAGGAATTAGGCGTCAAGACTTACATCAACGCCTGGGACACCATGTCGATCATTGGTGGCTCCCGCATGGAGCAGCCAACCCTGGACGCCATGCGTGAGGCGGCCCACGAGTTTGTGGAGCTGGCTCAGCTGCAACGACGCGTTGGAGAGGAACTGGCGCGACTCACCCACAACGAAGCTGCCTACATCACCTGCGGTGCTTCGGCGGGCATCCTGCTCTCCTCAGCGGTGTGCATGGCCGGCGGTGCCAACCAGGCACTCCTGAAGCAGCTGCCCGACACCACCGGCATGAAGAATGAAATCCTGGTCATGGCCGGCCACCGAAACAGCTACGACTTCGCCATCAAGGTCAGCGGCGCCAAACTCATCGAAGTTGGCAAGCCCGAGATGACCACTGCTGAAGAACTCATCGCCGCCATCACCGACCGCACCGCTGCCATCGTCTACTTCGACACCCACTACTTCGCCGCCCGGGGCCTGCCCCTTGCCGAAGTGGTGCGCATTGCCCACGAGCGGGATGTGTACGTCATCGTGGACGGCGCAGCCCAGCTGCCGCCCAAGGAGAACCTGTGGTACTACACCCAGGAATGCGGCGCCGACCTGGCGCTCTTCAGCGGCGGCAAGGGCCTGCGCGGGCCCCAGCAGGGCGGTCTGGTCGTGGGCAAGAAGGCCCTCATTGATGGCTTCGCCATGATCGCCCCGCCCAACCAGGGTGTGGGCCGTTCCTCCAAGGCCGGGCGGGAGGAAATCGCCGGGGTCTACACGGCGGTCAAGCACTTCCTGGCCGATGGCGTGGTGGAAGCCCGACAGAAGTACATCGACGACAGCTGCGAATACATCATGAACGAGCTGACGGCGTCGGGCATGTTCCGCTGCGTAAAGCTGTGGCCCGGCCCGACGGGCCAGACCTACCACTGGGTGGAGGCCGTCCTCACCAACGGCGCTTCGGCCGAGGAACTGGCAGCGGCGCTCAAGGCCGGTGAGCCCGGCATCCTGGTGGGGGCGCGGCGCGACACCAACTCCATCACCATCAACCCGCTGAACCTCGAACCGTCCGAGTTGGACATCGTGGTTGACTACACCATCGAATACGCCCGCAAACTGGGCAAACAATAAGTCCAACAACCAAACAGGAGGGATATGCAATGGGCATCGCCGAACAGAAACTCCAAAAGATGGGCATCCAGATCGACAGCATCGACCGCAAGGGCAAAGGGGTGCTGAAGGTGCGCCGGTACCGGGACCTTCTGTACATCTCCGGCCACGGGCCCTTTGACCAGAACGGTAAGGCACTGATGCAGGGCCGCATCGGCGTAGACCTGACCCCCGATGACGCCTACGAGGCGGGCCGTCTGGCGGCTCTCAGCATGCTGGCCACCCTGAAGGATGCCATTGGCGACCTCGACCGCATCGACTACTTCGTGAAGGCTCTGGCCCTGGTGAACAGCGGCGGCGACTTCTACGGCATGCCGGCTGTGGCCAATGGCTTCTCGGATGTGTTCACGTCGGCCTTCGGCCACCGGGGGCAGCACGCCCGCGCCGCCATGGGCTGTGGCAACCACACCGACAACGTCCCCATGGTCATCGATATGATCGTCAAGCTCAAGAGCTGAACCGCACCCGACTTCATCACCGGAAGGAACTGCCGTTATGTATGAAGTACTGATTCAAGGCGCCACCGTCTACGACGGCACGGGGAACCCGGGCCGTGTGGCCGACGTGGCGGTGGAGGGCGGCTTCATCGCTGCCGTCGGTGCCCTGGCAGGGGTTGAGGCACGGGAGGTCATCGACGCCCGCGGACATGTGCTGATGCCTGGGTTCATCGACACCCACTGCCACGAGGACGTCTATCTCCTGCACAACCGACAGCACGTCATGTCCCTCTCGCAGGGCGTGACGACGCTCATCACCGGCCCCGACGGTCTGTCCTACGCGCCGCTCTCCCGTCACAACCTGCTGGACTACAGCCGATATCTGCAGGGGTTGAACGGCCCGCTGGACGAGAGCCAGGCCGACTTCACCACCATCGCCGGGTACCTCAGGAAATTTAACCGCACCGGTCCCAACGCCTGCGTACAGGTGCCCCACGGCGCCCTCCGGCTGGAGACGGTCGGCTTCCATGACGTACCGCTGCGGGGCTACTTCCTCGACCGGGCCAAAGATCTGATGCGCCAGGGCTTCGAGGAAGGCGCGGTGGGTTTCTCCACGGGTTTAAGCTACTACCCCTGCTCCTATGCCGACACCGAGGAGCTCGTTGAGCTCTGCAAGGTTGCGGCCGAATACGACGCGCCGTTCTCCATCCACCTGCGCACGGTCTACCGTGGCGAGCGGTTTGACCCGGTGGCCGAGGCCATTGAAATCGCCCGGCGCTCGGGCTGCCGGCTGCACTTCTCCCACTACCGCACGGGGCCCCACAACGTGGGCCAGGTGGAAGCCGTCTGCGCTCCCATTGAGGCGGCGCTGGCCGAGGGCATCCGCGTGACGGTGGAGATGTATCCCTTTCACACCGGCAGCGGCTACGGCGTCTACTTCATGCCCCCCTGGGCGGTGGAGGGCGGCTGGTTGGCTGCCTGCGAAAGGCTGCAACATGCGGCCAGCCGACAGCAAATTATTGACTGGATGCGCGCCCACATGCAATTTACCGATGACGATACGTTCACCCACCTGCCGCGCAACCCCCAATACATCGGGCGCGGGTTTGGCGATGTGGCGCGGGAACGGGGCCAGGACATCCCCCAGATGCTCTGCGAGCTGCTGGCGGAAGAGAACCTGGAAGTCGGCTATCGGGGCGGCGACATTGACGACCCGGCGCTGCATGAAGCACTGCACCGCGACTTTGCCAAGCTTCTCAGCAAACCCTACTACATGGTGGGCAGCGACGGCATCGCCTGCCACATCTTCCCCCACCCACGAGCCTACGGTGCGTTCGCCAAGTTCCTGCGCATCGCGCGGGAGAATGGCATGCCCTGGGAAATCTTTGCCAACCGCACGTCCTACCTGCCGGCGAAAACGTTTGGCCTGAAGGACCGCGGGGAGATTGCCACGGGCAAGCATGCTGACATCGTGGTACTGGATGGCGCAACGGTGCGTGAAAACGCCACGTTCGCCAATCCCATCTCACTGCCAACCGGCATTGAGTATGTGCTGGTGAACGGCAAGGTCGCCCTGCGGAACGGCCGGGTTAACGGCGTGCTGGCAGGCCACGGCGTGGCCTACAGCCGCGAACGCTAAGCGAAGGGAGGCGGACTCGTGCGTTACTCTGCACTTCTCAATGATAGAACCGCCCTCATCGCCGGCGACGGCGGCCCGCTTCGGCGGGCAGTGGCGGCACTCTTTGCCGCTCAGGGGGCACAGGTCGCGCTGCTGGGCAGCGAGGACGACACCACCGTACCTGGTTGCCCGCTGTTTGCCGCGAGCGCCAACGACGACGAGGGCATGGAGCGAGCCGGGCAAGCGGCGCTCGCCCATCTTGGCCACATCGACGTGGTGGTGACGATATTTACCGGCCACCACCCCACCCTGGCCGCCGACGGAGACGAAGCCGACGTGTGGGACGCCCTGGCCCGCGGGCCGGAAACCGTGCTGCGCACCGTGCAGCTGGCGGTTGCAGGCATGATGGAGCGCCGCCACGGCGCGTTCGTGCACGTACTGCCGGTCTATGCCCGGTATGTGGTGCCCGGCGTATCAGCCACGGCTGCCGGGTCCGGCGCGGTGGCGGCCCTCTCCAAGGCCATCGCCATGGATTACTGCAAGTTCGATGTCCGGTCCAACTGCCTGCTCTACAGCGCCAGTTTCCTGGACAATGAACACCCCGACACCTTCTGGGCCGAGACACAGGTGCTGCCCCACCGCCTGGGGGCGGAGGAAATCGCCAACACGGCGCTGTACCTGGCCAGCGACATGGCCAAGCACGTGACCGGCGAGACAATGGTCGCCGACGGCGGCACCACCCTCATCGCCCACAAGCAGGTGTACCCATGATGGAGGCAGTCATGCAAACCGATCGATTGCTGGAAGGAAAACGGGCCTTCGTGAGCGCCGGCGCGGCCGGCGTGGGCCGGGCCATCGCGCTGCTCTTCGCTCAGCAGGGTGCAGCGGTGGCCATCACCGACATTGACGAGGAAGCGGGCCGCCGGACGGAGGCGGAGCTCAAAGCCCTGTCGCCAGGCAGCTTCTTCCTGCCGGCAGACATGGCCGACCGGGCCCAAATCGAGGAAGCCTGCCGCGAGGTGCTTCGCCGCTTCGGCCGGGTGGATTGCCTCATCAACAACGCCGGACACTTCGAGCGGGCCTACGCCCACCAAGTAGACCTGACCAGGTACCGGGCAATGATGGAGCTCAACGTCCTCTGCGCCGTGCGGTGCACCACACTCTTCCTGCCGGGCATGCTGGAGGCCCGCGCCGGCACCATCGTTAACATCTCCAGCGACTATACCAGGGGCTCTGTGCCCCAGGTGGGAGCCTATGCCGCCAGCAAGGGGGCGCTCAATGCCTACGGCCGGGCGGTGGCCATGGATTACGCCCGCTGGGGCATCCGGTGCAACAACCTGCTGCTGGGCATGAACCTCGGCTGTGTGGGCCGCACCTACCAGCAGGAAATGCCGCGTTTCCGGGGTGGAAACGGCTACGACAATACACAGCCGCTGCACCGCCCCGCCACCGTGGAGGACGCCGCCCACGGGGCACTCTACTTGGCCAGTGACCTTTCGGCCTTTATGACCGGTGAGGACCTGCCGGTGGACGGCGGTATTCAGGCGCTGGCCCACGTACAGGATTGGGGGTGATCGGATGAACAATCAACTTTTGGATGGCAAACGCGCCGTCGTCAGCGCGGGAGCCAAGGGCATGGGCCGAGCCATCGTGCTGATGCTGGCATCCCATGGGGCCCAGGTGGCCTTCTGTGACATTGACGACGAAGCCGGGAAGATCACCCTGGCCGACGCCAACGCCCTGCAGCCAGGGTGCCTTTACCAGCACTGCGACATGGGCATCCCCGATGAGGTCGATGCATTCTCTCTGGCGGCTAAGCGCCGTTTTGACCACATCAACGTGCTGGTCAACGTGGCTGGTATCAACAACCGCGGCCTGCTGGTGGAGCAGGACCCGGCGGTCTTTGAACGGCTGCTGTCTGTGAACCTGAAGGGAGCCCTGCGGCTGTCACGGGCCTTCATGCCGGGTATGGCTGTCGCCGGCGGCGGCAGCGTCATCCACATCTCGTCGATCAACTCCACCGCGTCGCTGCCGGGCAATACCGCCTACGCCGCCAGCAAGGGCGGTATCGAGGCCATGAGCCGGGCGTTTGCGATGGATTACGCACCGTGGAACGTCCGCTCCAACGTCATCTGCCCCGGAGCGGTGTACACCAGCGAGCTTCGCCCCTGGTGGGAAGGCTGCCTGCCGGACCCGCTGGACTACCCCCTGCTGTTGGCCCATCAACCAATGAACGGCCCTGGGCTGGCCGTTAACCTCGCATCCACCGTGCTCTTTTTAGCGTCGGATCTGTCCAGCTATGTGACCGGCGCAACGCTCTTCCAGGATGGCGGCGCAACCATGCAGGCCCACCGGGTGGACGCCTATCCCCAGCCGCCGGATTATGAGGACATTATCGAACAGTACCGGGTAACGTTGGACAAGTCCCGGGGAGGAGGACCATGAGCATCTATCAGGAACTGGGCATTAAGCCCTACATCAACGCACTCGACACCGTCTCCATCTTTGGCGGTTCCCGCATGCCCGACCACGTCATGGACGCCATGCACGCCGCGTCGCGCAACTTTGTGGAGCTGGCTGACCTAGAGGAGAAAACCGGCCGGCGCATTGCCGAACTCTCCCACAACGAGGGGGCCTATATCACCGCCGGCGCCTCATCAGGGCTGCTGTATTGTGCATCACTGCTCGTTACTGGCGGCGACCCCGAGCTTCTCAAGTTGCTGCCGGACACGAGCTCCATGGCCAAGAATGAGCTCATCATGATGGCTGGCCAGCGCACCGGCTACGACAAAGCACTGCAGTGTTCGGGCGCCAAGGTCATCGTGGTGGACGCCAAACCCCACGACACCCAAGCACTGGAAGCGGCCATCAACGATCGCACTGCGGGCATCTTCTTCTTTGACCTGTGGGGCTGCCGCGACACGTCGCTGTCCTTTGAGGACACGATGGCCGTGGCCAACCGCCACAACGTGCCCGTGGTGGTGGACGCTGCGGCACAGCTCCCGCCCATTGAGAACCTCTGGCGCTTCACCGGGGCCGGCGCGGCCGCGGCGGTGTTCAGCGGCGGCAAGGGCATGCGCGGCCCCCAGGGCAGCGGCCTGGTGGTGGGCAAGAAGTGGCTGCTCGACGGCTTCCCGCTGGTGGGCGCGCCCAAACACGGCATCGGCCGCTCCAGCAAGATCGGCCGGGAGGAGATCGTGGGGCTGTACACCGCCATCCGCGATTACCTGGAGCCCGGCATGGTGGACTGCAAGGTTGCCACCATCGAAGCGCGTGTGCAGTACATCAACGAGGCTCTCAACAAGAGCGGTCTCTTCCGCTGCAAACGGGTATTCCCCGGCCCCACCGGCCAGTGCTACCCCCGCTCGGCAGCGGAGCTGATGGTCGACGTTCCTGCGGAAGAACTGGTGAAAGTCCTGCGGGAGGGCACGCCCGGCATCCTCATCTGCAAGACAGGGCCTGACACCTGCACCAACGGCATCTTCATCAACCCCCTGCTGCTGACGGACGACGAGGTATCCGTCGTCGTTCGGGAAATCATCGCCCAAACCCGTGTGCTGCAAGCGGCGCGCTAAATCAATCAAAGGAGGCACTAATATGAGCATTGCGGAAAAGAGACTGGCGGACCTGGGTCTGCAACTGTTTGACGACGACGCAAGAATCAATGTCGTAGGGAACAAGCCGAAGGGCGAGACCCCCTATCGCACCGGCCGCGGCACCTGCAAATACAAGATTCACGAGGACCTGCTGTTCATCTCCGCCATGGAGCCCACCGGCCCCGACGGCAAGCCGGCCTTCGTCGGCCGCCTGGGTGGCGAACTCAGCGTGGAAGAGGGCTACAAGGCCGCGCGCCTCATCGCCATCAACATGCTGACGATCATCAAGGACGCGCTGGGCGACCTCGACAATGTGGAGGCCATTCTGAAAGTCTATGCACTGGTGAACGGCGTGCCGGGCTTCGGCGACCTGCCCCAGGTGGCGGACGGCTTCACCGACCTCATGACCGAGGTCTTTGGCGAGCGCGGCATGCACGCCCGCTCCGATATGGGCGCCACAAACCTCAACAACAACGTGCCGATCGTCTGCGACGCCATCATTCAGATTCGCAAGTAAGGAGGAGAAGAACATGTCTGCCATCAACGATCTTTTGGATAAAAAGGCAAAGGAACTGGACATCGACTACCTGAGCTACAAGGGCCGGGCGCTCGTTGGGTGCCGCCGGGTCGGCAACCTGCTCTACACCTCCGGCTCCGGCTGCGCCGAGTTCCGTCAGGGCCTCATCGGCCGGGACCTGACCATTGAGGATGGCTACGCCGCCTGCCAGCACATCGCCCTCATCCAGCTCATGATGATCCGTGAGGAGCTCGGCGATCTGGATCGCGTGGATCAGATCATCAAAGGCTTCGGGCTCATCGCCTGCGACGACGACTTCCATGACCTCGACAAGGTCTATGACGGCTTTGCCGACGTGCTGTATGAGGTCTTCCGCAACCGTGGCGTGCACACCCGCACGATCATGGGCAGCCGCAACATGCCGGTGGGCAACACCGCCGCTGAGTTCGAGCTGATCCTTTCTATCAAGGACTGACGTTCGCGCCCGCCGCATTCGCGACGGTCGCGAGCAGGAAAGCTCGCCAGAGATTATCATACTGCCGCCCGGCGCACAGGTCGCCGGGCGGCTTCTCTGTTGATTTTGCCGTATGAATTTTACGAGGAGACGCGCCTGCGGGCGGGAAGGGGTGCGTGCCACCACCAGTTGCTTCGACCCTTGGCCGGATGAACCGGCCTGCGGGTTCAGGGGCTTCGCTCCGTAATGGGCCATTTCAGCACTCGCCTACACAAGAATCGCGGGGATTCCCAAGGGGCAAGCCCCCTGGGTCGTCACCTCCTCGCCTGTGTAGCAAAACCATGCCAGCAAAAAGCCCGCCCGCCTGGATAGGCGGACGGGCTTTGCCATTGGGCTCGTTGTAGGTGTCCTTACTTCGCGATCAGACTGGTACCGGTCATCTCCGCCGGCTGGGGCAGGCCCAGCAGGTCGAGGAGCGTCGGGGCCAGGTCGCAGAGGCGACCGCCGTTGCGCAGGGCGGCGTCCTTGCGGCTGTCGTCCACCAGGATGCAGGGCACCGGGTTGGTGGTGTGGGCCGTGAAGGGCTCGCCGGTCTCGGGGTCCACCATCATCTCAGCGTTGCCGTGGTCGGCGGTCACGATGGCCGCACCGCCGGTGGCGAGGATGGCCTTCAGCACCCGGCCGACGCACTCGTCGACGGTGTGTACGGCCTTCCACGCGGCGTCATAGAAGCCGGTGTGGCCCACCATGTCGCAGTTGGCGAAGTTCAGGATCATCACGTCGTACTTGCCGCTCTCAATGCGGCGCACGGCTTCGTCGGTGACCTCGTAAGCGCTCATCTCGGGCTTCAGGTCGTAGGTCGCTACCTTGGGCGAGGGAATGAGCGCCCGATCCTCCCCGGGGTTGGGCTGCTCCACCCCGCCGTTGAAGAAGAACGTCACGTGGGCGTACTTCTCGGTTTCGGCAATGCGCAGCTGGGTCAGGCCTTTTTCGGCAATGTACTGGCCGAAGGTGTTGTCCAGGCTCTGGGGGTGGAAGGCGATGTGTACGTTCCGGAACGTGGCGTCGTACTGGGTCATGGTGACGTAATAAACCGGACGGTAGCCGCCGTCGCGCTCAAAGGCCGCAAAATCCGGCTCAATGAAGGCGCGGGTCAGCTCGCGGGCGCGGTCGGGGCGGAAGTTGAAGAACACGATGGAATCGTCAGCCCCCAGCTTGGCGAGGGGCTGACCGCCGTCCGTGACCACCGTGGGCTGCACGAATTCGTCGTTCTCTCCCTTGGCATAGGATTGCTCCATGGCCGCCACGGCGCTGGCGGCAGGCTCGCCCTTGCCCTCGGCAATGGCGTCGAACGCACGCTTGACGCGATCCCAGCGGTTGTCGCGGTCCATGGCCCAGTAGCGGCCGATGACCGTGGCAATCTTGCCAGTGCCGATGGCGGCCATGCGGCGCTCCAGGTCCTCAATATACCCCTTGCCGCTGGTCGGCGGGGTGTCGCGGCCGTCCATCAGGCAGTGGACAAAGACACGGTTGAGGCCCTTGCGCTGGCAGAGCCGCAGCAGGCCCTCCAGGTGATCGATGTGGCTGTGGACGCCGCCGTCGGACACCAGGCCGATGAGGTGCAGCGCCGTACCCTTGGTAAGGGCGTTGTCCACCGCGCCCACCAGGGCCTCGTTCGCGTAGAACATTCCGTCCTCAATCTCCTTGGTGATGCGGGTCAGCTCCTGGTACACGATGCGGCCCGCGCCAATGTTGGTGTGGCCCACTTCGCTGTTGCCCATCTGCCCATCGGGCAGGCCCACATTGAGGCCGCTGGCCCCGATGAGAGTATGGGGATAGGTCGCCATCATGACCTCAACGTTGGGGATGTTCTGGGGAATGATGGCGTTGCCCTCGCGCTCGGCGCGGTAGCCAAAGCCATCCAGGATCAACAATGCAACCATTTTTTTCATGGGTTTCCTCGCTTCTAGAAATGCACGACAGCCGAGAAGTCGGCTGCCTTCAGGCTGGCGCCGCCGATGAGCCCGCCGTCGATGTGCTCCATGGCCATCAGTTCGCTGGCGTTGGAGGGGTTCATGCTGCCGCCGTACTGGATGCGGATGGCTGCGGCGGTGGCGGAGTCAAAGCAGCGCTCCACCGTGGCGCGGATGAGGCCGATGACCTCGTTGGCGTCGGCGGAGGTGGCGGTGCGGCCGGTGCCAATGGCCCAGATGGGCTCATAGGCGATGACGACGGTGGCGGCCTCCGCACTGGTCAGGCCTTCGAGAGCCGCGGCGGTCTGGCGCTGCACAACATCGGCGGTCACGCCCTGCTCCCGCTCGGCGAGAGATTCACCCACGCACACGATCGGAATGAGCCCCGCGGCCAGCGCGGCCTTGGTCTTGAGGTTCACGGTCTCGTCGGTCTCCGCGAAGTACTGGCGGCGCTCGGAGTGGCCGAGGATGACGTATTCCACGCCCAAGGCCTTAAGCATATCCGCCGATACCTCGCCGGTGTAGGCACCGCTGGCCTTCCAGTGCATGTTCTGGGCACCCAGGTGCATGTTGCTGCCCCGCAGCGCTTCCGCAGCGGCAGGCAGGCACACATAGGGCGGGCACACGACGACGGTGCAGGCCGCGTCGGCCACCAGGGGCTTCAGCTCCGCAATGAGGGCGACCGCCTCCTGCGGGGTCTTGTTCATCTTCCAGTTTCCTGCGATGATCGGTGTTCTCATGTTCGTACTCCTCATCAAAAAGCGGCCCGCTTGCCGGGCGTCGCTCTGCTTTCCTCATCATACGCCCCCGCCTGCCCAAAGGCAAGGTTGGGGGAAACAAGCCCGGGGCCGAACCACTGGTTCGGCCCCGTGGGCAATTACTTGTTGTTGAGCGCCGCCACACCGGGCAGCTCCAGGCCTTCCAGGAACTCCAGCGACGCGCCGCCGCCAGTGGAGACGTGGGTCATCTTATCGGCTAGGCCGAAGCTCTCCACAGCCGCCGCGGTGTCGCCGCCGCCCACGATGGTCACGCCGGGGTTGTTGGCCATGGCTTCCGCCACCACGCGGGAGCCGTGGGCGAAGTGGGAGAACTCATTGACGCCCATCGTGCCATTCCAAATGATGGTGCGGGCCTTCTTAACTTCCTCCACAAAAATGCGCTGGGTGTCGGGACCGATGTCCATGCCCTCCCAGCCATCGGGAATCTCCCGGCTGTGGAAGGTGGCGCGCAGGCCGTCGTTGCTGAACTCCTGGGACGCTTCGTTATCGATGGGGAGCAGAAGCTTAATGCCCTTCTTCTCCGCCGTTGCCATCACTTCCTTGGCATATTCGATGCGGGACTCATCGAGCAGAGACTTGCCGATGGTGCCGCCCAACGCCTTCTGGAAGGTGTAGGCCATGCCGCCGCCGATGATCAGGGTGTCGACCTTCTCCAACAGGTTGGCCACAACGCCGATCTTGTCCTTCACCTTGGCGCCGCCCAGTATGGCGACAAAGGGCCGCTGCGGGTTTTCCAGCGCGTCACCCATGATCTCGATTTCCTTCTTCATGAGGAAACCGGCCACGGCGGGCAGGTAGGCCGCCACACCAGCGGTGGAGGCATGGGCGCGGTGGGCGGTGCCGAAGGCATCGTTGACGTAGATATCTGCCAGCGCGGCGAGCTGCTTGGAGAGTTCCGGGTCGTTCTTCTCCTCACCAGCCTCAAAGCGCACGTTTTCGAGCATCATGACCTCACCCTCTCCGAGGGCGGCAGCCTTGGCCTGGGCGTCGGGGCCAACCACGTCAGCGGCCAGCGCCACGGGCTTGCCGAGCAGGGCGCTGAGGCGCTCCGCGCAGGGCTTCAGGGTGAAAGCCGGGTCAACCTTGGCCTTCGGGCGGCCCAGGTGCGTGCACAGGATGAGCTTGGCGCCATGGCTCAAAAGGTACTCAATCGTCGGCAGCGCGCCGCGAATGCGGTTGTCGTCGGTGATTTCACCCTTTTCGTTCTGCGGCACGTTGAAGTCCACACGGGCCAGGACCCGCTTGCCCTTCACGTCGATGTTCTCAATCGTCTTTTTGTTCAATGCCATGGTCCCATTCACTCCTTGTCAGAATTGATCAGGCAAAGCCTGTAATGCCCCATGCAATGATGGCCTGTCAGGCCTGGGAGTCCAGCAGCACGCAGATGCCAGCCGCCGCCGTCTCGTCCAATATGATGGCCGTGGGCCGGCAGCCACGGGCCACCGCCAGCACGGCCTCGGCCTTCTCAGCCCCGCCGGCGACCAGGATGCGACGCCGGATACCCATGAACTGGTTGAGCGCCAACCCCAGCCCGCTGGCGGCGTAGACCACGCCGCCCTGTCGGTCAAAGTAGTAACCCAATGCCTCCGCCGCCGCACCGCCCGCGCGGATGCGCCCGGCGACGTCGGGCGGCAGGTTGCGCCTACGCACCATTTGGTCGGCACGCCCCACGCCAAAGAGCAGCACGTCCGCGTTGCGCACGCTGGCCAGCCACTGGGTCAGCCGGCTATCCCCCGCGGGGATGGCCTCGGCCGGCATGTCGTCGGGCCAGTGCAGCAGCCGGTGGCGGGCCCGGAAGCCCTGCGCCAGCCGCGCGGCCACGGTGTTGGCCTGGATCTCCATTTCCTCCCCCAGGCCGCCGCGGGCCGGCACCACCAAGAGGTTGGGCAAGCCCTGTCCGTCGGTCTGGGTCTGGGCGGCCACCCCGGCCATCGTGGAGCCGCCCACAACCGCCAGCGTCATGCCATCCCGCAGCACCGTCGTGAGGTACTGTACCGTTTTTCGGTAGAGCGCCCGGCGGCAGACCTCATCCACCACCGAATCCCCGGCGACAACCATGACCGAAGCAATGCCCGTCTCCTGACGGATGCGGTCGGCCAGCGGCTCGGCAAAGAGCAAGTCCATGCGAGACCGCAACTCACCCAGCACCTCGTTGCCCTCGTCGGTCAGGTGCATGCCATCGGGCGCAAAGCGGATGAGCCCCAGCTCCTTCATGTGTTCGGCCTCGCCGCGCACGGTACGCTCGGGCAAGTCCAGGTGGACGGCCAGCGCCCGCCGGCCCACCGGGGCCATCAGCGCCACAGCCTCCAGCATTTCAAACCGGGTGCGGGCGGTGTCGACCATCTCAGGCACCAGGCGTCGGAACATAGACAACACTGCGTTCACCGCCCAGCCCCCTTGTGGGACAGATTTGGCCCGCATCGGCCCTCGCGTCCCAACGCAGATTTTACCACAATGAAGCGGGACTGGCAATGGATTTCCACACGAGGTCAGCGAGCAGGGTCGAAAAACGCAATTTTACCGGCGATGAGCTCATCGACCCGGGAGCAGTAGTGTTCCACGCTCTTGGGGTTGGGATACCGCTCGTGCCGGGTCTGGGCGTAAAACATGCGCTTGGACACCGCACCGGCCCCCAGTGCCACGATGTTGTGGGTCTCCTCCATCATGTCCACGTTGTAGACGCAGGCCCGGCCTGGCAGGGCGTAGCCCACGTTTTCCAGGTTGCCCCGCATGTACTTCTGGCGATACATATAATAGGGCTCCATCCCCTGCGCCCGCGCGAAGGCATGGCAGCGCTCCAGCATGCGGGTGGCCTCGTCATCATCGGGCAGCGGGTACTCCGCCAACCGCTCGTTCAACCGGGAGGAGTGCTTGATGGCCAGGGTGTGGACGGTCAGGTTGTCCATGGCGAGCCTTTCCAGGGCCGTGAGCGTACGGGCCATGGCGGCGTCATCCTCACCGGGCAGGCCCACAATGAGGTCCATGTTGACCTCACGGATGCCGGCGGCACGGGCCTCATCATAAGCGCGCAGCACGTCGGAGGCGGTGTGGTCGCGACCGATGGCCGCAAGCGTGGCGTCGTTCATCGTCTGGGGGTTGATGGACACCCGGCCCACACCCTGCCCCGCCAGCAGCGAAAAGGTGTCTGCGGTGACACAATCGGGCCGGCCGGCTTCCACCGTCCATTCCCCCGCCCCCGGGAAGGCCGCCTTCGCCGCCGTCAGGATGGCTTCGAGGTCGCAGAGCGGAATGGAAGTAGGCGTGCCGCCGCCCACATAGACAGCCCGGCAGTGCCGGCCCGCCATGGCCCGGCCCAGGGCGTCAATCTCCCGCAGGAGCGCGGCAACATAGGCCGACACCCGGCCGGGGCGGCGCAAATCAGCGCTGAAGAAGGAACAGTACAGGCATCGGGTGCGGCAGAATGGGATGCCGATGTAGACGTCAAAGGCATCCTCCTGCCCCCAGCGCCACACATCGCGCTGGGCGTGCAGGATGTCGGCCACCAACGCAGCCTTGGGCGGGGTCACGTCGTAGACCGTCTCCAGTGCCTCGGCCACGCCAGCGTGGGCGGTCCCCTCGTCGATGAGCTGACGAGCGACCTTGGTGGGGCGGATGCCGGTGAGTGACCCCCAAGGCGGGTGGATGCCGGTCACATCCCGCAGCAGGGCATAGAGCGTCAGCTTGGCGTGGCGACGGCGGTGCCGCTCCCACCGCAGGCGGTCGTCGGCAGGGATGGCGGGGCGCACATCCTCCCGCATGGTGGGGGCACCTTCAGCTGTCAGCATCACCTTCTGCCGCCAGTTGTCACCCTCATCCGAAAAAAAGTGCTCCAGCGTGAGGTCCCCCTCGCCACTGTCAGCAATCTTCTCCATGCCAAAGAAAAGCCGCACCACGTCGGCCAGGTCATTGGCAAATTCCGGTTGGTTGGTGCGCAGTACGATCATAACAGAATGGGGTTGGAGCGCTTTTCCTGCCCGATGGTCGTGGGCTCGCCGTGACCGGGATAGACCCGCACTTCGTCGGGCAGCGCAAAGAGTGCAAGGCAGGACTGCCGCAGGGTGGGCAGGTGCCCGCCGGGGAAGTTCGGGTTACCGTAGGAACCACGGAACAGCGTGTCACCGGTCAGCAGGTCGTCCCCCACCCGGTAGCAGACACTGCCCGGCGAGTGGCCCGGCGTCAGCAGCACCTCCACCGGCACCTCGCCAAGGAGGAGCCGGTCGCCGTCCTCCAGCATCCGGTCCACCTGCCGGCCATGGATGCGCTCGGCGTCCATCACCGACATGTTGAGCCGCGGGTCTGCCAGGCCCGGCGCGTCCAACCGGTGGATGAGCGTCTGCGCGCCGGTGGCTGCGCGTACGCGGTCGGCCGACGACATGTGGTCGAAGTGGCAATGGGTCAACAGGACGTATTGCACCGCCAGCTCCTGCTGCGCCACGGCGGCCAGCAGGGCTGCGTCGTTCACGTCGGGGTCCACAATGGCCGCCTGCCCGGTGTGGGGGCAGACGATGAGATAGCTGCGGCCGTCCATTCGGCCAGTGGGGAAGATCTGAATGCGGTGTTGGTTCAAAACAACCTCCTGCTATCGAGCAGCAATGTGACCGGGCCGTCGTTGACAAGATGCACCTGCATATCAGCGCCGAAGCGGCCCGTCTCCACCGGCAGCCCCACGGCACGCAGGCCCTCGATGGCTCGCTGGTACCAGAGTTCGCCGTCAGCAGGCGCGGCGGCGGCGGAGAAGCTGGGCCGCCGGCCCTTGCGGGCGTCGCCGCACAGCGTGAACTGGGACACCAGTAGCACCGCACCGCCCACATCTGCCAGGGCAAGGTTCATCTTGCCCCCGTCGTCCTCAAAAACCCGAAGGCCCTCAATTTTGCTCACAATGTAGGCGAGGTCCGCCTCGCCATCGCCCTGCTCCACGCCTAGCAGCACCAGGAACCCCCGGCCGATGGCACCGGTGACAACGCCGTCCACTTCCACCCGCGCGCCGGTGACGCGCTGCACCACCGCACGCATCATGACCCCCGGTAGACGTCGATCATCTCCGGCATCTTGCGGAAGCCCTTGATGAGCGACTCGAGCTGGGTCTTGTCCTTGATCTGCACGAGCATGGCCATGTTGGCCACACCCTTGGCGCTAACCTTCACGTTGATCTCCACGAGACTGGCGCTCTGGCCGTCAATGACCTTGTAAATATCCACAATAAGGCCGGGCCGGTCATAGGCCGCCAGCTGCAGCCGCGCACGGTAGGCCGAGGACGCGTCGTCCTCCCAGCTCACCTCGATGAAGCGGCTGGGGTCGTTGGAGATGTCGAAGACGTTGGTGCAGTCCCTCCGGTGTACGGACACGCCGCGGCCCCGGGTGATGAAACCGATGATGTCGTCGTGCGGCACGGGGTTGCAGCACTGGGCGAAGCGCACCAGCATCCCCTTGTGCCCCTTTACGATGACACCGCGGCTGGCAGTGTCACGCCGGGCGGGCTTGCTCTCGGCCTGTTGGGCTTCCTGCTGGCGAATCTGGCGGGCCTTCTGCTCGCGGTTGTACTCCGCCAGCAGGCGCTGCATCACCTGCCCGGTGGAGATGCCGCCATACCCCACGGCGGCATACATGTCCTCCACCGAGCCCAGGGTGAATTTTTTAAAGACCTTTTGCAGCCACTCAGGCCGGCAAAGCTCGGGCAGGGACAAGCCGGTGCGCTTGGCGGCTTCCTCCAGCATATCCTGGCCCTTTTCGATGTTCTCGTCCTTGTATTCCTTCTTGAACCAGGTGCGAATCTTATTGCGGGCTTGAGGGGTCCGGACGACGTTGAGCCAGTCGCGGCTGGGGCCCCGGCTGGTGTTGGAGGTGATGATCTCCACAATGTCACCAGTTTTAAGCTCCACGTTGAGGTTCGTCAGTTTCCCGTTGATCTTGGCACCGACGCACTTGTTGCCGACGGCTGAGTGGATCATATAGGCGAAGTCAATGGGCGTGGCACCCCGTGGCAGGTCAACGACGTCTCCCTTGGGGGTGAAGACAAATACCTCGGTATTGAAGAGGTCCACCTTCAGGGTGTCCATGAACTCCTGGGCATCCTTGGTCTCGTTCTGCCACTCCAGAATCTGCCGCAGCCACGCAAGCTTGTTGTCAAGCGTGCTTTCCCCGGCGTTCTCCTTGTACTTCCAGTGGGCCGCGATGCCGTATTCCGCCGTGCGGTGCATGTCCCAGGTGCGAATCTGCGCCTCAAACGGCATGCCGCCCCGCCCGATGAGCGTGGTGTGCAGGCTCTGGTAGAGGTTCGCCTTGGGTACGGCAATGTAGTCCTTAAAGCGCCCGGGCAGAGGCCGCCACATGGTGTGCAGCAGGCCCAGCACGCCGTAGCAGTCCTTGACCGACTCCACGATGACACGCACCGCGACGAGGTCGTAGATCTGCTCGATGGACTTGTGCTGCTGCTTCATCTTGCGGTAGATGCTGGCGTAATGCTTGAGGCGCCCTTCGATGTGAGCCTCAATGCCCGCGTCCTTCAGCCGCTCCTGAATCTGCTCGATGATGGTGTTGATCTCGTCGTGGCGGGCATAGCGGTTGTCGTTAACACTGGCGACGACTTGCTCAAACCCTTCGGGGTCGAGGTACTTGAGAGCCAGGTCCTCCAACTCAATCTTGATGCGGAAGATACCAAGCCGGTGCGCCAGCGGGGCGTAGATATCCTGCGTCTCCCGCGCCACGGCGAGCTGTTTCTCCCTCGGCACCGCGTCCAGGGTTCGCATGTTGTGCAGGCGGTCGGCAAGCTTGATGAGGATGACACGGATGTCCTCGCTCATGGCCAGCAGCATCTTACGGATGCTCTCGGCCTTGCGCTCCTCGCTGCTGGCGTATTCCACCTTGCTGATCTTGGTCAGGCCATCGACGATGAGAGCGACCTCCGACCCGAAGGCGGTGCGCACTTCATCAAGGGTGGTGGGGGTATCCTCCACCACGTCATGGAGCAGCGCCGACACGATGGTCTGGGTGTCCATGTCCATGTCCATGAGGATGACAGCCACGGCACAGGGGTGGGTGAAGTACGGCTCGCCGGATTGGCGCTCCTGCCCCCGATGGGCAGCCTCAGCATAGGCGTAGGCCTTCTCAATGAGGCCAGCGTCCAGCCGTTGATAATTGCCGCTCTTCAGTTTTTCCAGAAAGCCATGCAAACTGTCACCTCTGGCCGGTCATCCGGCGGTCACCGTGCCGGGCCAAATGAACTGCCCGGCCATCACGCGTCTCACGCCACGGCTCACAGTTCCTGCCCGTTGATCCCTAGAATTTGATCGCCGAGAACACCTCGTAGTCCGAGAGGATCTCCCTACCGGAGTACATCGTCATTTCCATGGCGAAGCAGACCGATACGATCTCCGCCCCCATGCGCTGCAGCAGCTGGCAGGTGGCCAGCGCCGTGCTGCCGGTGGCAAGCAGGTCGTCCACCACCACCACCTTCTGCCCGGGCAGGATGGCGTCGCGGTGCACTTCCAGTGTATCGCTGCGCCCCTGCTCGATCTGGTACTCATAGCGGAACACCTCAGCAGGTAGGCGGCCGGGGCGTCGCACCGGCACAAAGCCGGCCCGCAGCATATAGGCCAACGGCGCGCCAATGACATAGCCGCGGGCCTCCGGCCCGGCAATGAGCGCAACGCCCCGGTCCTTCAAGTGCTCGTACATACGCTCCAGCAACTCGGCATACGCCTCGCCGTCTTTCAAGAGCGTCGTGATGTCCCGGTACCGGATGCCCGGCATCGGGAAGTCGGGGATGACCCGCACCTTGTCCTTCAGGTTCATCTGCTACACCTCCGTCAGGCAGGCGGTGACCCGCCTGTAAATGGCACTCAATAAGAGATCGGTTCGCTCCCCTCGTGGGGGAACGGCAAGCCACGGCGCACGGTCGAGGGCCGCAAGCAACCCCAGTTCCTGGAAGACCCGCGCGGCCACCTCCGCCGCCCAGCCGGTGGGGCCCTCAGCCCCCAGCCAGTCCCAGTCAGCGGGGCCGTCAGGTCCTTTGCCGGCCCGCAGCGCTGTTTGCATGCGGCGGTACACGTCCAGCAATCCCTCCCGGCAGAAAAGCTCCGCCAGCCGACCGGATTTATGGTTATCGTTCATTATAATGCAGCGGCCGTCATTATTCAATTGCCCCGCCAGCGGCAGGGCCAACGGCCCGTCGGGCAGGTAGATGCGGCCAAACTGATGGAGGGGCAGGCGAGTGACGTCGGGGGCGAGGACGATGGCATTCTCCCGCCGGCGGGCCTGGGGGGCAATGCCCTCCCCCACGTAGACACGCCCAAGGCAGCCAGCCGCTGCCAAGCCATCCAGCACCGCAGCAGCGCTGCTTTGGGTGCGGCAGAGCACCAGTGTGCCCCAGGGGCTCTCCTGCAGGGCAGCGATGAGTTCCCCCATCCCCTGCTGCCAGGGAACGCACGCAGCACCGGCAGCGGGTACGTCATCGCCGCCGGCGCACAGGGCACGCTGCACCGCCGCACCGGCCCCGGCCACCACCGCCCGGGCAAAGGCCTCGTCCTGCGGGGGACGCAGGTGCTCCACCTGGGCCTGCACCCGCTGCACCCCGCGGAACTCATTGACATCCGGCACCACCAGCGCATCGCAGGCCGGCGACCGGTTCAGCATGTCGAAGCTGTCGCCCTGCCGGAAGGCGATGCCCTCCAGTCCGTCACCCCCGCCAAAGCGCATGCGCAGGTGTTTTCCATCCCGCGTGCGTGAGAGGCCCGAAAGGGGGGCCTGCCGCAGCAGAAACACCGGCTTGGGGTTGCCAAAGCCCGTGGGCTCCATCTGTTCCAGCTCCCGCGCCAGGGCCAGACCCACCTCGGTGAGCTCCAAATCCCGGTCGTATGCCCGGCTGGGCAGGAACACCTCCTGCGGGCAGGCCCCCCGCAGGTGCTCGTCCAGCGCGTCACGGAAGGCGTCAAGGTTCTCCTCCACCAGGGCGCAGCCGGCGGCTTGCTCGTGCCCGCCGAAACGCAGGAAGAACCGCGAGCAGGCCAGCAGCGCCCGGTAGAGGTGCACGCCGGGGACGCTGCGGCCTGAGCCATAGCAGGCCCCCTCCCCTGCGCCAAAGAGGATCGTGGGCCGGCTATACCGCTCCACCAGCCGCGCCGCCACGATGCCGGTGACGCCGGTGTTCCAGTGGGGCTGGCAGAGCACGATGGCCCGCCGGCCGGCGAAGTCGTAGTCCCGCTCCACCATGTCCACGGCCTCCCGCAGCATGGCGTCCTCCACTGCCAGTCGGTCGCGATTGTCGTCGTCAAGCTCCTGGGCAGTGGCGCGGGCGGCCTCGGCGTCGTCGGTCAGCATCATCTCCACCGACTTGCGGGAGTAGTCCATCCGCCCGCCGGCGTTGATGCGCGGGGCCAGGCCGAAGGCGATGTTGCCGGCCTTGAGCGGCCGGCCATTGAGGCCCGCCACCTCCATGAGCGCGGCGACGCCTGGTCGAGGCGCGGCGTTCATGCTGGCGAGACCCAACCGCACCAGCGCGCGGTTCTCGTCCACCAACGGCACCAGGTCGGCCACCGTGGCCAGCGCGGCCAGATCCACCCGCGCAAGGGCCGCCTCCAGCCCGCCCAACGCCCGCACCAGCTGAAAGGCCACCCCCGCCCCGCACAAGCCCGAAAAGCCATAGTCCTGCCCGGGCCGCTTGGGGTTGATGACCGCCGTGCAGTCGGGCAGTTCTTCCGGGCACTCGTGGTGGTCGGTCACGATGACGTCCATGCCAAGGGAGCGGGCGTGGGCGACCTCCTCCCGGTTGGAGACGCCGCAGTCCACGGTGATGAGCAGTTTCCGGTCGGTGAGCGTCTCAATGGCCGCGCGGTTGAGGCCGTACCCCTCGGTGTGGCGGGACGGGATGTAGAACGCCACGTCTCCGCCCTGCTCCCGCAGGTAGCTGACCAGGATGGAGGTGGCGCACACGCCGTCCACGTCGTAGTCGCCGTAGACGACGATGGGCTCCCCAGCTGCCAAGGCCAGGCGCACGCGCTCCACCGCCTGCCCCATGCCCGCCAAGCCCAGCGGGTCGCGCAGGGTCTCAGCCCCGGCGGCAAAGAACCGCCGTGCCTCCTCCTCGGTCGTCACCCCACGGCTGGCAAGCAGCCCGGCCAGCACCGGCGTCACCTCCAATGCCTGCGCCAGCGCCGCCGTCACCGCGGGGTCGGCCTCCGCCCCCCGTTGTCGGTATTCAAAGAGCATGTTCCTCTCCCCACCCGTTGCGCTGGGTGTGCAAAGCGCAGGCCCCTCCTTGCGGAAGGCCTGCGCTGCCGCCCGTCCCCGTCGTTGGGGTGCGCGAAGTTGTACTCAGTATAGGGTTTGGCGGGTCCGCCGTCAACCGCGCCCGCCCTGCTTCAGGCGGTCGGTCAGTTCCTGGTACTCAGCCAGCATGGCGTCCCGCTCGGCTCCGTCGCCCATGGTGGACACGCGGGAGAGCAGCATGTCGCGCCGCAGCGTCAGCTGCAGCCGCTCCCCGTCCGAGAGGGTCATGGCGGGCTTGGGTTGGTTGCGTTCGTCCCGCAGGCGGCCATCCACCAGCCGCAACACGCCGGTCGCCACCCGCTCGGTAAAGTACCGGTCGTGGCTGACGAAGAGCACCGTGCCCGGGAACTGCTCCATCAGATCCTCCAGCCCCTCCAGGGCGTAGACATCGAGAAAGTTCGTGGGCTCATCGAGCAGCAGGAGATTCGCCTGGGAGGCCAGCAGTTTCACAAGAGTCGCCTTGGCCCGCTCCCCACCGGAGAGCACCCCCGCCTGCTTGGCCGTGGCTTCCGCCGGCAGCAGCACCCGCGCCAGCATGTTGCGCGCCGTCTGCACAGGCACCGCCGCGCCGTCCATTACGTTCTCCAGCACGGTTTGATCGTCACGCAGCAGAGCCAGGTCCTGCCGGAAGTACGCGAGCCGCACTGCCGGAGCCGGGCGCACGCCCGTGTCGCCCCGGGCGATGCAGTTTAGCAGCGTGGTTTTCCCTGCGCCATTGGGGCCCGTCACCGCCAGCCGCGCACCGGTGGGCACCTCAAAGCTGACGCCCCGCAGCACCTGCGGCCCATCGGGATAGGCAAAGCGGAGATCCTCCACCCGCAGGGCCACGCGGCCGCCGGGGCCGTCGGCGGCGCTGCCCGCCATGCGCACCCGGGCATCCTCCCGGGGCTTGTCCTTGCGCTCCAGCTTCTCCAGCCGTGTCTCAATGGTGTGGGCACTGCGCGCCAGCTTTTGGGAGATCTCGGTCGCCTCCCGCCGATGCAGCCGCGCCTCTGAGTTGCCCATGCGTTTGGGGGCCTTGCGCACGGACTTGCTCTTTTGCATGGCGCCCCGCACGGCCTCGGTCAGGTGGTCACGCTGGTCCACATACTGCTCATACTCCTGCCAGGCCCGTTGGCGCTTGTGCTCCTTTTGCTGGCGGTAAGCCGTCCAGTTGCCCCGGTACACCGTCAGCTTCCCATCCTCCAGCTCCCACATGCGGTCGCAAAGTTTATCAAGCAGCGCCCGGTCGTGGGACACGACGACCAGTGCCCCTTCGTATTGCAGCAATTCCTGCTCCAGCCGCTCCACTCCCTCGGCGTCGAGGTTGGAGGTCGGCTCGTCGCAAAAGAGGGCGCCGCTCTCCCGCCCCAGGGCACGGGCGATGAGCAGCCGCGTCTTCTCCCCGCCGCTCATGGCCTGCTCGGGGATGCCCCACAGCTCCCGCTGGCGGGCCAGCACGCCGGTGGTGTCGGTATCATCGGCAAACTGGGGGATGACGGCGACCGGGGCCAACGTCTGCACCGTGCCGGTGGTCGGCTCTGCAAAGCCGGAGAGGACGTTCAAGAGCGTGGTCTTGCCCTCGCCATTGCGGCCCACCAGCCCAACACGGTCGCCGCTGTGCAACTCAAGTTCATCGATGGAAAAAAGCGTGCGCTGGCCAAACTCGACCAGCAGTTTCTGTGCCTTAATCACTAGCATAAAAAATGCGCCTCCTTGAGGATTTCTCCCCACCGGAAGCGCAAAATAGACCTGTTGACCCAACGGACGGAGTACAACGGCGCGCTTCCGGCAAAACAGTCCCCCCGCAGCCAATGGCGGCGGGTTCGGTGTTCTGGCCGATTACGCGCGGATCTCCACTCCTCGTTGTCCTCCTTGTTGGAATGGTTGTATGGTAACAGAATTCGGCGGCGATGTAAAGAGAGGGATGCGTCAACGGGCGGAAGTGCTTACACCTCCACCGTGAAGCCGTCGTAGGCCACCAGAGCGCCCACATCGGCAAACCGGGCTACGATTTCGTCGTGCAGCAACCCCCCATTGTGGGAGAAGTGCGTCACCACGAACACCGTCTTTTCATCAGCCGACCCCATGTCAAGCAGCCGCTGCCGCATTTTGAGGTTGCCCTCGATGTTCATGTGGCTCTCGTAAGCAGGGCCGGCAACGCTGGTGCAGTCCATGCTGACGAGGTCAAAGCGCATGCCCTTCAGGTGCTCCCACACCTCCTCACCGGGGAAGCCGGTGTCGTTGGCATAGAGCAGCCGCTTGCCGCCGCCCTCAATGGCATAGATGAGGCTGATGCCAGCGCCGTGGCTGGCACGCAGCGGCATCACGGTATAGCCGGCAATCTCCACCGCACGGTAGGGGTGGACGACCATCGGCTCCACAAAGCCATCGAGCCGCCATTCGTATTCCCGCCGGAAATCGTCCCGCACCGTCTCGCTGCCATGGAGACGCACCGCCGGCACACCCTTGCGATGGGCGAACATGGGCGCATAGTCGTCGAGCTCCTGCAGGTAGAAATGGTCACGGTGCACGTGGGTCACGAGGATGTCCTCCACCACGGACAGATCGATGCCCAATGCCAGCGATGCCGCATAGAGGTCCGGCGGCACATCGATGAGCAGCCGATCGTCCAGAAACGCGCCGGAGCGGCGGCGCAGATCTTTGCCACCCAGCACACGGGCCTTTTGACACACCTCACACCGGCAGAAAATACCGGGGATCCCCTCCGCCGCCGCGGTGCCCAGATACTGCAGTTTCATAAGCGCCTCCCATTTGGTTTGTGTTGGCTCCTCGCCGGAGCCTTTGCCTCCATTATACCGCATGGGCCCTGCCAAACATAGGGAAATAGCCAATGAAGGCATCACAAAGGGCATCGTGTGGAAGCAGAACGTGTCCGTAACAGTATCAATGAATCCACACACCCCGCCCCGGGGTATTGTTTGGAAGGATGAAAAGAACCGGAACGAACTCGTTCCGGTTCTTTTGTTTTATACCTGCGCCAGCTTGGAGGAAGATACAGATTACGCCTTCTGCTCCTCCCGCAGGGCCTTCAGGCGCTTCATCACGTCGTTGGTGCCACGGCCAAAGGTGTCGTGCAGCGTCACATACTCGGCATAGAGACGCTCATACAGGGCGACGTTGGCCGGGATGGGCCGGTACACCCGGTCCATAACGCGGCCCATCTCCTGTGCGGCATCCACGATGCTGTCATACCCCCCGCGGGCTGCGCCGGCGGCCACGGCGGCAAACATGGCCGAACCCACCGCCGGTGCCTGGGCCGACTGGGCAATGCGGATTTCCATGTTGGTGACGTCGGCGTAGATCTGCATCATCAGTTCGTTCTTCTGGGCGATGCCGCCGGCGGCATACAGCTCGGTCACATCCACGCCACTCTTTTTGAAGTTGTCCACGATCATGCGGGTACCGTAGGCCGTGGCCTCGATGAGGGCACGGTAGATCTCCTCGGGCTTGGTCAGCAGCGTGCAGCCCAAGAGCAAGCCCGTCAGGTCCACGTCCACCAGCACCGAGCGGTTGCCGTTCCACCAATCCAAGGCCACAAGGCCGCTCTCGCCCACCTTCAGGGCGGCGGCTTTCTCGGTCAGCAGCTGGTGCACGCCGATGCCCCTGGCCTGGGCCTCCCGCTCGTAGGCGGCGGGCAGGCAATTCTCCACAAACCACTCGAAGTGGTCTCCCACACAGCTTTGCCCGGCCTCATAGCCCGGCAGGCCCGGCAGCACGCCATCGACCACCACGCCGCACATGCCTGGGACGAGCTTCTCCTCCTCCCCCAGCAGCACGTGGCAGGTCGAGGTGCCCATGATCATCAGGAGCTTGCCCGGGCCGGTAATGCCCACCGCCGGCACGGTGACGTGAGCGTCCACATTGGCCACCGCCACGGCGGTACCGGCTTTGAGTCCGGTGCGCGCGGCCATGGCGGCGGTCACCTCGCCAGCCTTGGCCCCCTGGGGGTAAATGTCGGTGGAGAATTTCTCCTCAATCACATGCTCCAGCCGCGGGTCCAGCGCGCGGAAGAAATCGTTGGAGGGATAGCCCTCGGTGCGCGACCACATGGCCTTATACCCCGCCGTGCAGGAGTTGCGCCGCTCCTGGCCGGTGAGCTGCCAGATGACCCAGTCGGCCGCCTCCAGGAATCGGTCAGCGGCGGCGTAGACTTCCGGCGCCTCATTCAGGATCTGCCAGACCTTGGGGAACATCCACTCCGAGGAGATCTTGCCGCCATAGCGCTTGAGGAACCCCTCGCCCCGCTCCCCGGCGATGGCGTTGAGGTCGTTGGCCTCGTCCTGGGCGGCGTGGTGCTTCCACAGCTTGATGTAGCTGTGGGGGTTGTGCTGCCACTGGGGCAGCAGGCACAGCGGCGTGCCGTCGGCGGTTGTGGGCAGCATGGTGCAGGCGGTGAAGTCGATGCCTACGCCAATGACATCAGCCGGGTCAATGCCACCATCCCGCAGCACAGCGGGGATCGTGGACTCCAACACTGCCAGATAATCCGCCGGGTGCTGCAGCGCCCAATCAGGCGGCAGGGGTGTGCCATCGGGCAGCGCCTCGTCCATCACCCCGTGGGGGTAGGCCAGCACCGCTGCCGCCAGCTCCTTTGCCGTTCCCAGTTCCACCAGCACCGCCCTGCCGGATTGGGTACCGAAATCCACGCCAATGGCATATTTGCCCATCGTCGTCCCTCCTCAATGTAATCATCAAGATGATACCAAATGGGCCGCATACGGGCAAGAAAAAAGAGACGCCGTCTCGACGTCCCTTTGGGTATCAGGTGCTTCACGTCTCCGCGTCCTCAATGAGCCCCTCGATTTCCTCCAGACTGTCAAAGACCATGCCTTCCTTGAGAAGGTCTTGGTAATCCTGCGGTACCATGTCCACGGTGAAGTTCATGCGGGTCAGCTGGGTCAGCGTGCCCTCCCCCTCCACATTGCGGTAGACGTAGATGGCGCCGCTCTCATCGCTGCGGATGAGGTAATGGGTAGGGCAATACTGGGCGATGACATGCTCCATCCGCAGGTTCGTGCCCAGGGGTGTCATGGTGTAGCCGGGGTAATACCGGGCAAAGCGATCGTAGCTCCAGCCGATGGTCTCGGGGTCGGGAGCACGCTCCCGCACCACCTCATGCCCGCAGGAGGTGTAGCGGGTGACCCAGAAGACGCTCATGTCTTCGCGGATGACGCCAGCTGCCGAGGTGGACGCAGGCAGCGTCTGACCCAGGTTCACCCCCGCCGGCTGGGCGGTGGCATCCACCCCAGTAGGGAAGGGCTGGGCCGTGGCCAACACGCCCAGCTGGGGTTCCACCCCCAGCTTCGGGAACAGCGGAATGCTGCCACCCCACACCTCGTGGACGACGGCGGTCAGTACCCCCGCCGCACACAGCAGTGCGCCCGCCACAATGAGCGACACCTGCGTTCCCTTTCGCATTGCCCATCCCTCCGGAACATCCTTTGGGAATAGTATGGCAATTCGGGTCGGCTATCATACCCCCAGGGGTTGCAGGCGCAGTGGCAGCTCCAGCGCGCAGGAGGCAAGCAGCGCTTCATCGCGCAGCACATCGTGGGCCGGGCCGTCGGCGGCGATGGCACCCTGGCGCAGCACCAGCACCCGGTCGCACACGTCCCACAGCAGGTCAAGATCGTGAGACGCCACAATCTGTGCCTGGGGCAGGCCCTGCATCAGGCGAATGAGCCGCCGGCGCGCCTGCGGGTCCATGGAGGACGAAGGCTCATCGAGCAGCAGCACCTGCGGCTCCATGGCGAGCACCGCGGCCACGGCGGCGGCCCGCTTCTCCCCGCCGGAGAGTTTGTAGGGCGGCCGGTCAGCCAGGGGTGCCGCGCCAGTCAACGCAAGCGCACGCTCCACCCGTTCGGCCACCTCGGCCTCGGGCAGTTTCAGGTTGCGGGGGCCGAAGGCCACATCCTCCCGCACGGTGGAGCAGAAGAGCTGATCGTCCGAATCCTGAAACACCAGCCCCGCCGCCCGGCGAATGGCCGGCAATGTACCCTTCTGCGCCCGGTGCCCGGCGATGGTGAGCACACCGCTGCCAGGCAGCAGAACACCGGCCAGCAGCAGCAACAGCGTGGACTTGCCCGCACCGTTGGGGCCGGCCAGGCCCACCCGCTCCCCCGGCTCCACGGCAAAGGTGAGCCCCCCCAGCGCCGGGTGGCCGTCAGGGTAGGCATATTGCATGCTTTGGGCTTCGATGATGGGCATGGTCAGGTTCCTCCTATCAACAGCGATCCCAGCCACAGCGGCAGGTTCACAAGCCGCGCAGCCACAAAGAAGGCAATCCACCCGGCGGCATACAGGCCATCCGCCCAGGCGAACGGAACTGCCGGGCCCCCGGGCATGGCACCGTCGAACCCTCGGCAGAGCATGGCGGCGTGGATGCGCTCCGCCCGGTGGAGGGAGCGCAGCAGCCACTGGCCGGCGAAGCTGCCCCACTGGCGGAATGCCACCCCCCGCTGCCCCGAGGCACGCAGGCTGTACGCCAGCCACATGCGGCCACCCTCGCCCCCCAGCACAAAGAGATACCGGTAGGTGAACAGCAGTTGGGTCACAATCACCTGGGGCACCCGCAGCAGCCCCAGCGCCCGGCCCAGCCCGGCCATACCGGCGGTGGCCGCCAGCAGCAGCGCCGCCAACACGCTCAGTATCCCCCGCAGCGTCATGCTCACCAGAGAGAGCCAACCCGCAGACAGCCGATACCCGGCAAAGAGCAGCACGTTCTGGTCAAAGATGGGGTTGAACGCCCCGAGAAACAGCACCAGCGGCAGCACCGGCAGTCCCCGTCGCATCAAGTCCCCCAGCGGCAGCTCCCCCAGCGCGGCCACCGCCAACGGGTAGAAGAGAAAGGGCAGCAGGCCAGCCAGCTCATACCGCCTGAAGGAGGCCAGCGTGACGAGGTACCCTAGCGCCACCAACAGGTGGGCCAGCGGGTGCCGCCGGTGAATGGGCGTGTCCTGCCGTGTCAACGCCTCCATGCGCCCCAACGACGCCATCGCCCGGTCTGCCGTACCCATTTGCCCGTTCCTCCTTCGGTTCACGTACGCCGCTGCGGCGACGTCCGCGATTCAGACTGCTTGTTTCGGTTTTCTCGTATCGTTCGCCGCGCATGTCGCCGAACGATACCCACCCATAGCACTCATGCAGCTTTCATCGGATACGTTTCGCCACGGGCGAGTTTTTGCGTCTGCTTTTTCCATTGATTTATGTCTCCCTCCCGCCGGATAAACCGTCGGTCGGCCCATACTCCCAATCCTTATCCCACCTCTATTGACAAGTCGAGGCGGGCCGCCGGCCCGCCTGTTGTGTTGCCGACCCTACCCTGTCAAGCGGCGTCGCCGTGGGCCGCCCGCGCCGCTCGCCTGCGTCGGGGCAGCCACAGCAGCAGGCCCGCCGCCACCGCCACCGCCAGTGTAAGTGCGCTGCCCACCACGCCGGCCACCGAGGTACCCGCGCTGACCGCCGGCCACTGTGCTTCGGCCTCCGCCGCCGCATCGTCAGCCGGTGCGCGGAAGCCATAGTCCGGCAGGAAGGCCGTCTTCTCCTGCAGTTGGCCCAGTGAGTCGTACACCGCGCCGCTGGAGGCCAACTCGCTCCCCCCGGTGACACCGGCAATCGACCACTCCAGCCCATCGGGGTGGGTGGAGGCCAACCACGACAACGCGCCGCCGGTCACCAGCGTCAACACAGCCACGATCGCCACCGCCCGCTTGGGGAAACCGCCGGAAACCGACGTCTGGCTCTCCGGCAGGGCCTCCGGCGCGGCGCGGCGCAGGAACACCAGCACCGCCGCGGTGATGAGCCCCTCCACCACACCGATGGCCAGGTGAATGGGCTGCATCAGCAGCAGGAAGGAGCCAAAAGGAAGCTGGGTGCGGCCACTGAGCAGCGTCTCCAACACCACGGAGAACGCCCCCAACTGCAGCCCGACCACAACCGACAGCACCGCCGCCAGCGTAGTGCGGCCCGGGGAAGTGCCCTTGCCTGTCAACGGTTTGAAAATCAAAGGATAGGCAAGGAAGCAGGCATAGAAGCCGATGTTGATGATGTTGCAGCCCATGGCCAGCAGACCGCCATCGGCAAAGAACAACCCCTGAATGGCGAGCACCGCCATCAGCACCAGGAAGCCAGCCTCCGGCCCCAACAGGGCGGCCAGCAGCAATCCGCCGCCGATGTGGCCGCTGGAACCTGTGCCGGGGATGGTGAAGTTGATCATCTGCGCGGCAAAGACGAAGGCCCCCATGACGCCCATCATGGGTACCTTGCGGCTCTCCATCAGGTCGTCCTTGGCGAGCTTGCGCGCCGAGTACGCCGCGGCCCCCACGGCCCCGGCCCACAGCACACCGCCGACCACGGGGCTGATGAGCGCATCTGACATGTGCATGACAAAATCCCCCTCAAAACAAAAATACCATGAAGCGCGGCCCGCTGCTGCGGTCCGACGGCCTTCATGGCAGTCCATTTCTACGTTGGTGTCCAGGTCAGGTGGCGGGGCCTTCATGACCCAATGCACCACAGGTTATTATAGCGGGTGCGGCTCTCCGGGTCAAGGAATCAGGCCAAAAGGGACAGGATGAGGTCAGCGGCACGATCCACGGCCTCCCCCAGGGGCAGTGGCACCGCGCCGACCACATGGGTCTGACAGCGCTCCATGGGCAGCAACACCTTCTGGGCATCACTGCCCGCAATGGCAGCTGCCATGGCAGGCGTCAACTCCCCCAGCAGAGAGCTGGCCAGCACGATGCCGATGGGCCCGGCAATGACGTCGGCCCGTGGCGCGTTATGCACAATGGCGTGCTCCCCGGTGGCGGCTTCGTCTGCTCCGGCGCGCAGCATCGCCGCCGTTGCCGCCGAGTTGGTGCCCAGCGCGCGGATGGTGTGCCCCGCCGGCAGCTTCGCCCGCAGGGCTGCTACCAGCGCCCGGCCCACGCCGCCACCCTGCCCGTCCACAATCATCACGACCATGCCAGCACCTCCAATAAAAAAAGGGGGAGCATCCCACTCCCCCACGATTCCATTCGGCTTACAGATACTCCTCGGGGATGTCGGCGTTGTGGAACACGCTGTCCACGTCGTCGTTGTCCTCCAGGTTTTCAATGAGGCGGACGAACTTCTCAGCGGTCTCGCCGGTTACCTCGGTGGTGTTCTGGGGCACCATGGAGACTTCGGCGGACGCGACGGGGATACCGGCGGCCTCCAGCGCGTCCCGCACGGCGGGCATGTCCTGGGGCGCGGTGGTGATCTCGTACATCCCCTCGTCGCTCTCGATGTCCTCGGCACCGGCCTCCAGCGCCACCATCATGATGTCGTCCTCGGTGTGCTTGCCCGGTTCCTCAATCACGATGACACCCTTGCGGTCAAACATCCAGCTGACGCAGCCGTTGGCACCCAGGGAACCGCCAGCCTTGTCAAAGAGGTGGCGAACCTCCGGCGCGGTGCGGTTGCGGTTGTCGGTCAGCACATTGACGATGACTGCGATGCCAGCGGGGCCATAGCCTTCGTAGGTGATCTCCTCGTAGCCCTCACCGGCGGCAGCACCAGCGGCCTTTTCAATGAGGCGCTTGATGTTGTCGTTGGGCATGTTGGCGGCCTTGGCCTTTTCGATCACCGCGCTCAGGCGCATGTTGGCGTCAACGTTCGGGCCGCCGCCCTCTTTGACCGCCACCATGATCTCCCGCCCCAGGCGTGTGAAGATCTTCCCCTTGGCCGCGTCGATCTTTTCTTTCTTTCTGTGCATGGTTGCCCACTTGGAATGGCCGGACATCGAATCCCTCCGTATCAAACTCCGCCCAGTGGCGGCGTGTTTTGTCATTGGCAATTGATAAGTATACAGGAAAAGTATCGTTGTGACAACTACAAGTCGTCAGACACCCTCCAGGTTGAAATCGGGTACATAGGCCTCGCTGGCCGATGGCCGCTCCTGCCGGAACCCTGCAAGGCCCAGCTCATCGGCACGGCGCAGCACCTTCTGGTATTCCAGCGTCGTGAGCCGCCGATTGAGCTCGCGGTGCTCGGCCGCACGGTGGCTGGGGATGTACTGACACATGAGGCTCAAAAGAAAGCTACCCGCCGGCAGTGCCCCGGCCAGCCAATCGAGCAGGGCCAGCGAATCGGCGGCCTGCCCCGGCAGCACCAGGTGCCGCACGATGAGACCGCGGCGCAACAGTCCGTCGCCATCAAAGACTGGCAGGCCCACCTGTGCAAGCATCGCCGGGATGGCCCGCGACGCCACGGCGAAATAATCCGCTGCGCCGGAGTAAGCCGCCGACGCCTGCTGGCTGCGGTACTTGAGGTCGGGCAGGTAAATGTCCACCAGCCCGTCCAAGGCCGCCAACACCGCAGGCGAGTCGTACCCGCCGGAGTTGCAGACGACAGGGAGCGTGAGGCCCCGGGCCTTGGCCAACCGCAGAGCCTCGGCAATGGGCGGTGCGTAATGGGTTGGGTTCACCAGGTTGATGTTGTGAGCCCCCTGGCCCTGCAGCTCCAGGAAGATCTCCGCCAGGCGTTCCACCGAAATGTCCCGCCCGAAGGCACCGGCGCTGATGGGGTAATTCTGACAGAAGCAGCACCGCAGCGCACAGCCCGAGAAGAACACCGTGCCCGACCCCTTCGTGCCGGAGATGCAGGGTTCCTCCCAGTGGTGCAGCGCGGCCCGCGCCACCCGCAGCCCCGCACCCACCCCGCATGCTCCCACACCGGTCAGCCGATTGGCCCCGCACCGACGCGGACACAGCCGGCAGGCGGCGGGGAAGCCGGCCTTGCCACCGTCATCGGTGGCACTTCGGCTGCTGTCCTTTGTATCTTCCCGTTTCAACTACGGCCGCTTCCTCTCACCGAACTGAAATACATAGAGCGTTTCCAGCGTCTTCAAGGCTCTTCGAACCGCTCTGCCGGAAGGGGATTGGGACCGCAACGCCGCCCAGTGGGCCAGAATGTCATCATGGGGCTCATGATTCAAAATCTGGCTGATGGCTCCCATTCGGTTGCCCTCGTCGCGGGAGTGTACAAACAACTCCCACACTCGCTCCACAGGCAAGGCAGGTTGCCGTTCGTACATAAAAAAGCCGTCATGGTAGTAGTCCGCCGGTTCAATCTCACACCAGGGATCCTCATCAACCCACAGGCACGGCCCCTGGTCGTTGCGAGTCATGCCCAGACGGGCGAACCTGGCCTCCAGGTCGTCGTGTTTGGGGAACACGAGGAAATAACGCTTCTCCATTCCTTCCTCCACGCGAAGGGCCAGCGCTCCCAGGGTTTCTCCGTCGTTTCCCCGCCAGCCCGCCGAACCTCGGTGCGCAGCGGCGATTCACTCGCCGCCAAGCCCCACCAAGGTCGGCACCCGCAAACATCAGGGGGAGGTTCGGAAGGGGGATGGAATCCCCCTTCTAGTCTAGTAAGCGCGCGCCCACAGCACCAGCTTGTCGGCCTTCTTGCCGCAGACGACGCAGGTATCGCCGATGTGCTCCTGGTGGAAGGGCATGCAGCGGGCCGTGGCACCGGTGCGCTCCTTCACCGCGTCCTCGCACGCGCGGTCGCCGCACCACATGCCGCGCACATAGCCATGGCCGTTGTCCAGGGCGTCCTGGAGTCCGGTCATGTCCTGGGCGTCGAAGGTGTGAGCGTCGCGGTAAGCCTTGGCCTTGGCGTAGAGATCCTTCTGAATCTCATCAAGCTTGGCCTTGGCTGCGGCGGCGATGCCATCGAGCGGCAGGGTGAACTTCTCCAGCGTGTCGCGCCGCAGGGCGGTCGCCACACCATTCTCCATGTCACGGGGGCCAATCTCCAGCCGCAGCGGCACGCCCTTCAACTCCCACTCGTTGAACTTCCAGCCGGCCGAGACGGTGTCGCGGTCGTCAAGCTTCACGCGGATGCCGGCGGCGGCGAGCTCGTCACGCACCTGAGCGCAGCGCTCAGCCACGCCGGGCTTGTGGGCGGCGATGGGCAGAATGACGACCTCAATGGGCGCGACGCGGGGCGGCAGCACCAGGCCGCGCTGGTCGCCGTGCACCATGATGAGCCCGCCGATGAGCCGGGTGCTGACGCCCCAGCTTGTCTGCCAGCCGTACTCCTGCTTGCCCTCGCGGCTTTGGTACATAATGTCGAACACCTTGGAGAAGTGCTGCCCCAGATTGTGGGACGTGCCGGCCTGCAGGGCCTTGCCGTCCTGCATCAGCGCCTCGATGGCGTAGGTGGCCACGGCACCGGCAAACTTCTCCTTCTCGGTCTTCAGACCCAGCGACAGCGGGATGGCCAGCACGTTCTCAGTAAACTCGCGGTAGACCTCCAGCATTTTGAGGGTCTCCTCCTGAGCCTCCTCAGCCGTTTCGTGCACGGTGTGGCCTTCCTGCCACAGGAACTCACTGGTGCGCAGGAACGGCCGGGTAGACTTCTCCCACCGGACGACGTTGCACCACTGGTTCATCAGCACCGGCAGGTCGCGGTAGCTCTGAATCCACTTGGCATACATGGAGCAGATGATTGTCTCCGACGTGGGGCGGACGACGAGCGGTTCAGCCAACTCCTCGTTGCCGCCCTTGGTGACCCAGGCGACCTCGGGCGCGAAGCCCTCGACGTGCTCGGCCTCCTTCATGAGGTAGCTTTTTGGGATGAACATGGGGAAGTAGGCGTTGCGGTGGCCGGTGGCCTTGATGCGCCCGCCCAGTTCCTCCTGGATACGCTCCCAGATCTCATACCCATAGGGGCGAATGACCATGGTGCCCTTGACCGGGCCGTAATCCACGAGCTCGGCCTTGAGGACGACGTCGGTGTACCACTGGGGGAAATCGACGTTAATGTCGGCGATGTGGGTGACAAACTCCTGATTCTTGCCAGCCATACGGATGCTCCTTTCCAAATGAAAAGCCGCCCCTGATTCCTCAAGGGCGGCGTTGACCGCGGTACCACCTTGCTTCCCGGCCGCAGCCGGGCGCTCAAGCCCTTAACGCGGGCACACGGCGAAGGTTGCGACCCCTACGCGGCATCGGGGGCGGGATGGACCGTCGACCGCGCGGGAACCTCTCAGCCGGTGAGTTCCCTCTCTTTGGCGCGTGGTACGGGCATGTTCCTCGTCACTGCCATTTGATTGTATCAGTATACCAGAATCGCTTCGGTTGTCAACGGGTTGGGTCTGCCGAGCGGCGTTTACGCATCAGGCACTCGGTCAGCTCCGACCGGTAGAGGCCAGGAATGGCCCCCACTTCTTCATAGCCCTGGCGCTCATAGAGCGCCTTAGCCGGGTTGGTGTGGGCCACCACCAGGAACGCCTGGTTCGCCTTGGCAAAGGCCTGCTCCTCAAAGAACATCAACAGGCGCGAACCCACACCTCGGCTGCGGCTGCTTTCCTTCACCGCCAGAATGTGCAGATAGGGGAAACTGTGAAACGCTCCCTGCCAGGTGAACCAGAGCACGCCTTCCGGCTGGCCTTTCTCGTCAAGCGACAGGTACAGTTCCTCCGCCCCGAAGCGCGAACGCAGGCTGTCCTCCACAATCTGGCGCGTGCCAGGTGCGGAACAACTCACTGTCCCAAATGATATCCCGGCACACGGCAATGTCCTCTTGGGCGGCGCGGCGAATCATGTGCTCCTCCATTACCGGTTCGACGGCACGTAGCCGACGGCCTCCACAGCGGCAGCCCCTTCGGCGCCGGTCAGCCAGTCATAGAGCTTATGGGCCGGCGAGTCGGCCGGCTCGTCAGCGCGGATGACGGCATAGAACGGATTGCAGTAGGCATACTGCCCGCTGGCAATGGTGTCGCTAGTGGGGGAAACGCCATCCACCGCCAGCAGCTTCACGCCCGGTGCCTGGTACATGTTCTTCACGTAGTAGTACACCGAGTAGCCCAGGGCGTTGGCGCCGTTGTTGTAGGTGGCCAGGTCGGTGATGAGACCCGCCATCTCACTGGGGCGAAGCTCCGCCGGGGCGTCCATCATGGGGGTGCCGCCCATTGCCAGCTTTTTCATCAGCGTCTGGCTGCCGGAGTTCTCATCCCGCTGGAAGGCCACGATCTGCTGATCCTTGCCCCCCACATCCTTCCAGTTGGTCGTCTTGCCGCTGTAAATGTCGACGATCTGCTGGCGGGTCAGACTCTCCACGGGGTTGCCCTCGTTGGCCAGGAACACCAGCGCGTCCAGGCCGATGGGCGTCTTGAGGAACTTGTCGTACTCCCCCACCAGCTCTTGCTGTATGGTCTGGGAGGCCTCGTAGACGATGAGAATATCGGCCGTGCCCTGCTGCAGGGCCAGCCAGGCCGGCCCGGTGGTGGAGAATCGCGTCCCCTCCTCGCTTTGCACAGCGGTCTCACCAGTCACCGACGCCCGCACGGCAATGGCCAGCGGCAGCGTGGCGGTGGAGCCATCCACGACTGGGTAATCCTCCACCGAAAGATGGAGGCTGGACGCCACGGCGGGCGGCGTGGATACCGTGACGGACGGCGAAGGTGACGAGCTGGGCGAGGTGGTTGCCATTGGGGTGGGCGACGCCGCGGCGGCTTCCGTTGACATTGTGGGGGTTGCTGTCGCGGCGGCGGTGGTGGTCGTTCCGCTCACCGGCCCAGTGCAGCCGGCCAGCAGCAGCGCCAATGCCAAGGCGCATACACGAATGGTCTTCATGCCCTCTTCCTCCTGTTAATCCACAAGTGTGCTGTAGTCGGATGCTGACCACACCCAGTTTCCCTTCCGGTCAATGAGCCCATAGCGCGTGCTGACCCGGGCGTGCAAAAGATTCCCTTCGTAGGTGTTCCACAGCGAGTCATACTTCGCCGGCAGCACTTCCTTGCCGTCCATATCCATCAGGCCGCACAGCAGCAGCCCATTGGCCTGCCGCCGCCCGGCAACCAGCACGCCGTTGCCAATCCACTCCAGCCGCTCATACTCTGGCGGCAGAATCCAGTTGCCGTCGTCGTCGGTCATGCCCACCAGGCTGTTATAGCCATTTTCTTCCGTCGCTTCTAGGTACACCAGCAGCCGGTCGTCAGCCATACGGGAAACGTAGGAGGCTCTCTCAATGGTGAACTGCCGCCCATCCAGGTGGGTGAACGTCATGGCGCTCGGCGACGCTGTGTCGTTTTGGCTCATCAGCAGTTTCGCATCAACATTCCAGCCGATGAATGAGGATACCTCCGGCACCAATACCTCGCCCCGCAGATCCACCGCCG
>JAEYRA010000143.1 GCA_023409755.1 Bacillota bacterium | reverse complement strand
GACGGCAAGAGTGTCGTCATTCTGCCTGGCCCCCCGCGGGAGCTGACCTATGTGTTCGAGCATGAGGTGCTGCCCTATCTGCAGCAGAAGAACAACGCCTATTTTCATTCGGTCAACCTGCGTTTCTTTGGCATTGGCGAGTCGGCTCTGGAGTATACAATTCGGGACATCATGGCGGCCCAAACGAATCCGACGGTCGCCCCCTACGCGGGCACCGGCGAGGTGATGCTGCGGGTGACCGCCAGTGCGCCCACGCCCGAGGAGGCCGAAGCCCTGACCGTGCCCATGAGAGATGAAATTCTCTCCCGCGTGGGGGAGTTTCTCTACACCGACCGATATGGCTCCCTGGCAGAGACACTGGTGCATGAAATGGCCGATGCCGGTGTGACGCTGGCAGTGGCCGAATCCTGCACCGGTGGCATGCTGAGTTCGCAGATCGTGAATATCCCCGGCTCCTCAGCCGTGCTGCAGGGCGGGGTGGTGACGTACAGCAACGCTGCCAAGGTAGACCTGCTGGGCGTGCTTCCAACCACGTTGGAGCAATGGGGAGCAGTCAGCGAGCAGACCGCCCTGGAAATGGCCCGCGGCGCGTTGGAGCGTTTCCACAGTGATTACGCGTTGTCCACCACAGGGATTGCCGGGCCCGATGGAGGCACGGCTGAGAAGCCCGTTGGTTTGGTCTACGTGGGGATGGTGGGCCGCAATGGTGACGAGCAGGTGCTGCGGTTGCAGATTTCCCACGATCGCAACTTCGTCCGGTCGGTTACCTGCCTGCATGCCTACAATCTGCTTCGCAAGCAAGTAATAAGCGACCATAAAATGGTGTAAAGCGAAAAAATGTTTGCATAACCATGGGAGATGCGGTATCATAACGGGGGAGGGCGTATCGATGAACGAGAAGCAGAAAGCGTTGGACTTGGCCCTGAGCCAGATTGAGAAGCGGTTTGGCAAAGGCTCCATCATGAAACTTGGGGAGACCAGCTCCCTGGATATCGACGTGATTCCCAGCGGCTGCTTGGCACTGGACATCGCGTTGGGCATCGGCGGCATTCCGCGCGGCCGCATTATTGAGATTTATGGACCCGAATCTTCCGGTAAAACGACGGTGGCGCTGCACATGGTGGCCGAAGCCCAGAAGCTTGGCGGCACTGCGGCCTTCATTGACGCCGAACACGCGTTGGACCCGGTCTACGCGCGCAACCTTGGGGTGGATGTGGACAACCTCTATGTCTCCCAGCCCGACACTGGGGAGCAGGGCCTGGAGATTGCCGACGCTCTGGTGCGCAGCAACGCCATCGACATCATCGTCATTGACTCGGTTGCCGCCCTGGTACCCCGGGCAGAGATTGACGGCGAGATGGGCGATTCCCATGTGGGTCTGCAGGCCCGCCTGATGGCCCAAGCTCTGCGCAAACTGGCCGGTGGCCTCAGCCGCTCCAACACCGTCATGGTTTTCATCAACCAGCTGCGTGAGAAGGTTGGTATCATGTTTGGCAACCCGGAGACCACACCCGGTGGCCGCGCACTGAAGTTCTATGCCTCCATTCGCTTGGACGTTCGCCGTATTGAAACCCTGAAGAAGGGCGACGAGATGATCGGCAACCGCACCAAGATCAAGGTTGTCAAGAACAAGCTGGCCTCCCCGTTCAAGAAAGCCGAGTTCGATATTATGTACGGAAAGGGAATCTCCCGCGAGGGCACCATCATGGACATGGGTGTGGAAGCGGGCGTCATCAAGAAGAGCGGCACCTGGTTCTCCTACAACGACGGGAAAATTGGGCAAGGCAAAGAAGCCACGCGCACCTATCTGGAGAACAACCCAGACATCTGCCGGGAGATCGAAGGCAAGATCCGCGAAACTTATCTGGTAAAAGGTGCGGAATTGCCCACGGACAATGATGCGTCCGAGGACGACGGCGAGGAGTGAGTGATGCGCCCACCGGGAATTCCCCGGTGGGCTTTTCTCCTGTAGGATCCTACGGATTTTAACGGCTAACTTATTCAAACTTGACACAAAATCGCACATCAATTAAAATGAAATCGCTAGGCATCCACTGGTACTATCTACATATCCTAGGGATTAAGACCGAGCGAACCTCGGTTTATTTTATTGAGAAGGAGGTGTGAAAAGGAATTGCCTGATTTTGTATATTGGATCATCATACCGGTCGTTGCGATCGTTGTATTCATCGTGGGTTACATTTATCGTAAGTCCGTAGCGGAAGCCAAGATCGGTAAAGCGGACGAAGTGGCCCAAAAGATCGTTGAAAGCGCCAAGGCTGAAGCGGAAACCGTAAAAAAGGCTTCTGTTTTGGAAGCAAGGGACGAGGTTTACAACTTAAAGAACGAGTGTGACAAAGAAATTCGCAACCGTCGCACAGAGATGCAACGGGTGGAACGTCGTCTTGCGCAAAAGGAAGACACGCTGGAGCGAAAAATGGCTGGCCTGGAAGCCAAGGAAGAAAAACTGAACAAAACCCAGGAAGAAGCCCACGCCCTGCAAGAAAAGGCGGAGGAAGTCTACCAGAAACAGTTGAGTGAACTGGAGCGAATCTCCAACCTGACTCAGGAGGAGGCCCACAGCATTCTACTACAAAAGGTGGAGCACGACACCCGCCACGAAGCCGCCATCATGGTTCGCGAGATTGAATCGCAAGCCAGAGACGAAGCGGAGAAAAAAGCGCGCGATATCATCGGCCTAGCAATCCAACGGTGTGCCGCCGACCATGTGGCCGACAGCACTGTGTCCGTCGTCGCGCTGCCCAACGACGAAATGAAGGGTCGTATCATTGGCCGTGAAGGCCGCAACATCAAGACCCTGGAAACGGCCACCGGCATCGATTTTATCATTGACGATACTCCGGAGGCGGTCATTCTGTCCGGTTTCGACCCCATTCGCAGGGAAGTGGCCCGTATTACGCTGGAGAAACTCATTGCTGACGGACGCATTCATCCTGCCCGCATTGAGGAAATGGTTGCCAAGGCCAAGCGTGAGGTGGATAACATCATTCGTGAGGCTGGCGACAACGCTGTCTTTGAGGTCGGCGTCCATGGGCTCCACCAGGAGCTGCACCGTTTGCTGGGCCGGTTGAAGTACCGGACAAGCTACGGCCAAAACGTACTGAAGCATTCGATCGAAGTATCCCATCTGGCCGGTCTCATGGCTACAGAATTGGGGGCTGACGTGCGTATTGCCAAGCGCGCCGGTCTCCTGCATGACATCGGCAAGGCGGTGGACCACGAAGTGGAAGGCACTCACGTGCAGATCGGAACCGACCTGGCTAAGCGTTACCGCGAAAGCAAGGAAATCATCCACTGCATCCAGGCCCACCACAACGACGTGGAGCCCACCACCATTGAGGCGATCATCGTCCAGGCGGCCGACGCCATTTCCGGCGCCCGCCCCGGTGCCCGCCGCGAAACGTTGGAAAGCTACATTAAGCGCCTGCAGAAGCTGGAAGAAATCGCCAACTCCTTTGAAGGAGTGGAGCGGTCCTTCGCCATTCAGGCCGGCCGTGAGGTACGCATCGTCGTAAAGCCCGAGGACGTCTCCGACGAGGGGACCATCCTGATGGCCAAAGAGATCGCCAAGAAGATCGAAGACGAAATGGAATACCCTGGCCAGATCAAGGTCAACGTCATTCGCGAGCTTCGCTCGGTGGAGATCGCCAAGTAACCAAACTGGAAACAAGCGAAACGGAGAGGCAATGCCTCTCCGTTTTGTGTTTGTTGTATATATGTACTCAAACGTTCTCACTGGAATTGTAGATCAAAGCTATTCGCAAGTCACCCTTCAGCGAAACCCGACAACGTCGATCATTTCCATCCAGCCTTTTTTTCCCTTCAAGCTATGGAGAGCTGCCAGAGTGTTGCCGGCAAAGGAGTTGGTGCTCTTGCTTTCTCGGATGATGACGACACGACTTTGGGCCGAAGGGGAAGGGGCCTCACGGGCGGGCAGGGGGGAGGAAGCCCCGGTTACAACACCACCATCGTCAACCGTGCTGGCGATGGGAGCAGGCACGCCTTCCTCGCCAGACAGGGTTTGGAAATCCAACCCTGAGAAATGCCGTGCAGTGTAGCACACCTCGCCGCGCAGCACCTCAATGTCCTGACCGATGTTTGGCACATACAACAGCGCAAATTGGCCAGTCATGGCCAGCGCTTTCATCTCCCGCACCTCACTGGGGGTGAAGCCAGTGGTGCCTACCAGCAGGCCGATGCCATACTTACTGCAGAGCCGGGCAACCTGCAATGAGGTTTCCGGGCTGGAAAAATCCACGAGTGCATCAGGCTGATAGTAGCGCAGCGCCGCTTCTAGTCGATTCAGCGGCAGCACAGGCGCATCCAGTCGATTGGTTCCGGAGAGTATCCCAAGGTCCAACCCGACCTTATGACTGCCCGTACGGCAGACGCCTGCCTGGATGGTAAGACCGGGGATGTTCCCAATGGAGCGAACCAAACCCATTCCAGCACGTCCCACGCCATTTATCATTATCTTCATGCGATATCTTCCTCCTCAACACAAAAAAAGCGCCTGTTACAACAGCGCTTGGCAAAAGAAGCCGCATTAGAAGACCGGTGGGCACCGATTTCCAAAGCAATGCGACGGATTTTCATCCTTCCTTTGCGCTTACGAGATTAGCTGACGGGTTCGGGCCAAGGATGCCCTACCTTACGGATTCACCCCAATGGTTGTGGTTCTCCCGCTCCAATGGATTCAGCGCTGCATGCTATGCATATATGAAATTTTCTTCATTATACCATGCTGTGTGAACAAGTCAATAAATATGTGAATCCCGCTGATCCGCTGATGTCAGGCATGCAGGTGTGACGTTGCTCGTTCCAGCCATCCGGTGTGTTCTCGCAGCCACATGGTACCAACTTCGTCCCACACGTCATTTGGGAAAAAACCATGCTCCAGGGGCAAGTCCCGCTCCGTTCTACGCTCCTCAGCCGCCCGCAGGAAATCAAGTACGCAAGGGTAGCCCAAGTACATTCCCTCCACAGTGAGCTCACACCATACCGGTGCGGCGCGGTAGAGGCTGCTTTCCACCATCTGCCGGGCAAAGGCACCAAAGTCATAGGGAACCTGCAGAAGCTCACCACTTGCCTTACCATGTTCCAGCGTGAGCAACCCGTATTCCGCGTTTATTCTCTTGTTGAAGTGGCCGCCGACCGAGCCGGGATTCAACAGCAGCTTGCCCTCCACCATGCCGCAGAATGGCTCATGATTGTGGCCATACAGCAGAACGCCTTCCGTCACGGCGCGAGCTGCTCGGTACATTTTTTCGCCGTCACGTTGATAGAGCAGATCGGACATGCCAAACGGAGAGCCTGCACCATGCGAACGGTGACGCCCGCACATGATGCTCTTCGTTCGGCAGGAAGCGCTTCCAGCCATGCCATGTCTTCCGGGGCTAGCTGATCATAGGTCCACCACACCGAAGCGAACTGGTGAGAGAACTTGGCTTCTTCCGATGTGCGTCCATCCTGTATGCGCAAGAGATACTCTTCGCGGTTGCCACGGATGATCCAAGGGGTCAGCGAACGCACGGAGTGCAGGACCGACGTCGGCGAGAGCCCATCGGTCACTAGTCGCCCAGCACGACGAAGGCGTCCAGGTCCCTCATGCGAGCGTCAGCCAGTACGGCTTCCAACGCATGGACGTTGGAATGAATGTCAGACAGAACGGCAATTCTCATTGACTCACCTGAAAGGCCGGATGGCATTACAGTACCCTAATCTACACAGTCCGTCAATCAGCACTGTTGCAGCATTGCGAAAACGGAGGAAATTTCAATATGTATCATGTTGACAGGGGGCGGTTGGGTTGGTATAGTACCTCTAATATAGAAGTGTAGGGAGTGAGCCAATGTCTGATAAAGTTCTTCGAGAAGGGCTGACCTTTGACGATGTGCTATTAGTGCCGCAGAAGTCCGAGGTTCTGCCCAATCAGGTCAGTTTGAAAAGCCAGTTAACCCCCACGTTGGTACTCAACATTCCCATCTGCAGCGCCGCTATGGACACCGTAACAGAGTCCCGCATGGCGATTGCAATGGCCCGGGAGGGCTGCATGGGGTTCATTCACAAGAACATGACCATCGAGGAACAGGCTTCCCATGTAGATAAGGTCAAGCGCTCTGAACACGGTGTCATCACCGATCCCTTTTTCCTTTCTCCCGATCATCTCGTTTCCGATGCCAATGAGCTCATGGCCCGATATAAAATCTCCGGCGTTCCCATCACCCGCGACGGTCTTTTGGTCGGTATTCTGACCAACCGCGATCTGCGGTTTGAGACCGACTATTCCCGTCGCATCTCCGAGGTGATGACGTCAAAGAATCTAGTGACCGCTCCGGTCGGTACCTCCATGGAAGAGGCCAAGGCCATCTTGGCGGCCCATCGTATTGAGAAACTGCCCATCGTCGATGGTAAAGGCTACCTCAAGGGTCTCATCACCATCAAGGATATTGAAAAGGCCATCCAGTACCCCAATTCGGCCAAAGACGCAAATGGGCGCCTGTTGGCCGGTGCCGCCATCGGCGTCACAGGGGACGTGCTGGAGCGAGTGGCTGCCCTGGTGGCTGCCAAGGTTGACATCGTGGCGCTGGATACCGCTCATGGCCATTCCGCTGGCGTCATGAAGGCGTTGGAGCGCATCAAGGCCGCCTATCCGAACCTACCGGTGGTGGCGGGGAACGTGGCGACCGCCGAGGCGACCGCTGATCTCATCAAGAGCGGCGCTGACGTCGTCAAGGTTGGCATTGGGCCGGGCTCCATCTGCACCACACGCGTGGTTGCCGGTATCGGCGTCCCGCAGATCACCGCCATCCTTGACTGCGCCGAAGAGGCGGACAAATACGGCAAAAAGATCATCGGTGATGGCGGCATCAAATATTCCGGCGACATCACCAAGGCCATCGCCTGCGGGGCTGCAGCTGTGATGTTGGGTTCGCTGCTGGCCGGCACCGAGGAGAGCCCCGGTGAGAGCGAAATCTATCAGGGCCGCAGCTTCAAGGTGTATCGCGGCATGGGCTCCATGGCTGCCATGGCCAAGGGCAGCAAGGACCGCTACTTCCAGGAAGGCGCCAGCAAACTGGTTCCCGAAGGTGTCGAGGGCCGCGTACCCTACAAGGGTTCGGTATCCGACAGCATCTACCAGCTGGCGGGCGGCCTACGCAGCGGCATGGGCTACTGCGGAGCGCAGGATGTGGTGAGCTTGCAAGCCAACGCCAAGTTTGTGCGCATCACCAGCGCGGGCCTGCGAGAGAGCCATCCCCACGACATCTACATCACCAAGGAAGCGCCCAACTACAGCACCCAGGTGTAAACTGTGGCGGACGATCGCATCCATTCCTTTCCACCCATTGTGGATTCCGCGTGCCGGGTCTTGGTCCTTGGGACCATGCCCGGCATTGCTTCGTTGCAACGGGTGCAATACTATGGCCACGAGCGCAATCTCTTCTGGCCCATCGTGTTTTCTCTCTTTGGGAGGGAGTGCCCGGCGGACTACGCTGTGCGCACGGCTTTCTTGCTGGAGCAGCACATTGCCTTATGGGATGTGCTCCACTCCTGCGTGCGCCGTACCAGCGCCGACAGCGACATTCGTAATGCCGAAGCCAACCCCATTCCAGAGCTGCTGGAAGCCCACCCGACCATCGAGGCGGTCTTCTGCAATGGGCAGGGGGCGGCGGGGCTCTATCGCCGGCACATCGCCGGGCGGCTAAACAAGGCCCTGCCCATGACGGTGCTGCCATCCACCAGTCCAGCCTATGCCATCCCCGCGGAGCGCAAGCTGGCCGGCTGGCAACCGTTGCGTCATTATTTAGAAACCTTTCTGGAATAGTGCGGCGAGCCGACGCGTATAATTATCAAGCGACGCAACACACTAGGCCAGAAGGGATTCGGGACGGCTGAACAGCGCACGAAACGGGTTATGCGGCTTATGGCCGAATAGCTTGCGTGAGGTGAAGGCCATAAGCCCGCACCCTTTTGAAAATAGGGCCGCATCTCAAGGATGCGGCCCTCTTCTTGCGGCAGTCGGTGAATCCACAGGTTCACCGACTGCCTTTCGCAAAGGCCGCTGCGGTGGCATTTGCGATTTGAATGGCTTGTTTCCACTGTAACCGAATCGTTCACCGCACAGGTCGCCGAACGATAGTAGGCTACGTGGCTCATACAGTCTTTTAGGAGACGATCTGCCTGCGGGCGAGGGTTTGCTGCCTGCCTGTGCGCAGTGTGCGTTTCCTCTCGCCGGATGAACCGGCGCTCGGTCCTTAACTGCGAGTCCTTACCCGGTTCTCAGGAAATGTGAAGGCGCTGCGGCCCATCTTCCGTGCCACGCCCACTTATTATTTTCCGGCCCCATCATGCGACATCTGAGCCAGCAGCAGGTCAACCATGCGGCCATAGCTGTTGACCCCATCGGTCTGGTTGTTGCTCATGAGATACGCGTTGTTGACTTTCGTACTGGTCTCAGCCACCGGACCCTCAAACTGCCGCCAGTAGAGCGTCTGGTAGTTGATGTCTCGCTTGACCCCTTTGTCGTAGGTGTCAGCAATCTCACCGTAGGCGTCTGCATCGTAGCCATACAAGGCATTCATGGAATGGATGAGTGCCAACAGCGTACCGGAATACATGAGCTCAGGGTCGTCCGATGCCTGACAGGCAAGGTATGCGATGAAATTGGCCTCATCCTCCCGGGCAAAGCCATATTGATGGGCAACCTCATGACAGGCGGCAGAAAGGAATAGGGCGTCCGGCATATCAGTGTTGAGGTTGGCTTCGGCGGTGAAGGCAATGTAGACTCCTTCTATCTCCGTATAGGACAGCATGCGGGACAACATTACAGCTTTTGGCGCACCGTACCGAGCTTCGAATAGATTGGATTTCTCAGCCAGCGCACGGTAGGCGAGGGGAACCTTTTGCAGCGCCGCATGTTTGCCTTCCGGGTAGGTGACATAGCCGTGCAGGTTTTGCTGCAACCCCGCACGCTGCTCATTGGCCTGGACAGCAAGCTTCGTACAGAGCTTTTTGAGCTCCGACACAGACCGGGGCTCCACCGTGTAACCCAGCGACGTCGCCAGTGGTTCCCGGTTGTAGTTGAGCCCCCACAGGCCGATGAACAGGAAGTAGCCAACCGAGCCCAGCAAGGCTAGGTTCGTCACCACGCTAATGGCACGCAGCACGCGTTGACGGTGCAGTACGAGCCTTGCCAACTGATAGAAAAGATACGCTACAATACCAACGACCAATACGTAGGCGGCAAATTCTGCCACCGAAAAAGGAACCCACCGGAACAGCAGGTTCACACACTGGGTCAGGGCGGGGTAGATGTGGCGGGAATAAACGGTCTCCACCCATTCGGGGTGTTGGCTGGTTTCGAGCTTCAGCAGCAGTGTGAGCGGGAAGAGCAGCATCGCAATCAGGAACTTAATCAGCTGCGTCTTCCAAGCAGACGACAGGCGAGCGCGATTGGGCACAGCCTCGATGATTGGCGTTGTCTGCATGTCACACCCGGATGATGCCGTCGTCAAAGGAGGCTTGCACGGTCTTCCCCGGCGGCACAACCAGGAACCGTTCTTCGTCCCAGTTACCGTCCAGGAAATCCCGCAGAAGCGTACTGCTGCCGGTCTCTACATGGCACTCCCAGTTCAGGTAATCAGCGCATTCCTGGGTGTATTGACGGTACTCCTCCTGGGGTTGCTCGGGCCAGTCCACGTAGATGGCGTGCTTGTATTCCCGCATCCAGCCCTGTTCCATATCCATCAGGTACTGTGCGTTGTCCTCTCCGTATTTCTCCGCATACTCCTGGTAAGCACGATCATAACGCTCCTTACCAGGCTGCAAGGAGTGTTCAATCCAACCTGGGGAATACCAATAGATGCCGCCGCTGTGGCTGTCAAAGATCTGTTGGTAGCGTTCCTTTGATCCGAGCAGCAGCGTGATGCAGTCGTGTCCACGGGGAATGACCAGTGGCGTATGGTCGGCGTGCAGCCCCACAATGCCATTACTGCACAGACAGTAACCCAGCAGGATGGCGTCGTAGGTTTCTTCCTCCTGCTCCGCGGCATCGATGGCGGCCTGCGCTTCCAGGCGCAGCAAATCCGGCGTGTTGTGCAGCGCTTGCTTTTTCCACGCCAAATCGACGATATTTGGTGATTCCCACGCCAAACGATAGAGTTCCCGCATCAATACCTTGCAGGCAATGACCTTGTATTTCTTGCGCATGGGGGCCTCTCTAAATCTAATGGATATAACTAAATGATACAATCTTCGACAAGCGAAGTAAAGCATAGGTTGCTGGGAATCATTTACGCTGCTCGGGACGAAATTGATCGAGCAGGCCGTTGACCCACGCAGCATTCGGGCCCTCCGTCATGGTGAATGGTTGGCCATTCATATCGCCCGTGTCTGGAAATAGCAGAACGGTGGGGCCGCTACGTGTTTGCCCCGCAACGACGGCCACATGGAACAGTGCGCAGTCCAAGTATCCCGGAGCATACACAAGAAGGGTGACCTCGCCCCATGGTTTGGCGCGGATGGACTGGTAGACGGCATCCTCCAACACTGGAATTGCGATGGCACCCGTGTGTCCATCGTCATCGGTCAGGAAGGACTGGTTCATTTCCGGTATGACGACGGTGACACCGGACAGCGGTTCTTCGGTATAGCCGTCCCGCACAACGATGGAGAGTATGCCTGTCTGCGTGTCGTTGGCGGTGGGGAGCGACGACAGCAGCGCTGCGGCCGTTGCAATGACGCAGGCGGCAGCCAGTACCATTGGCAGCACTACCAGCAGCCTGCCGGAAAGAGATTGTTTCATTCCACATTCCCCCCGAATAATCTATGGGGTGAAGCCAGACAATAGACGGTACGAAAACGCTTCCACTTTCCGACAAGATCATGTATAATTATATGGATTTTTGGCTGCGATACGCTAGGAGTAGGAGTAGGAAGTTATGCAACATCAATGGCAAAACGACCAGTGGAAAGCAAGCATGAAGCTGCGGTACGACTTCAACAACATGATGGAGGAGTACATCGATGCCGGCTTGCAGGCAAAACGTTTTCAGAAGAAAGTGGGAGCCATCTCCTCTGCGGATATCGACGAGCTGACGCCGCACATCGAGCGGGCGAAGAAGTCTCTGCGGGCCAAGTGGGGCCGTCCCTCCAAGATGATGGCATGGACCAAGCTGCCCTTCAATCAGAAGACGATCGTGGAGGACATCAACGCCACTGCCAAGCGCGTCAACGACAATTTTGACACCTTTGTGGTGCTGGGCATCGGCGGATCCGCCCTGGGCCCCATTGCCATTCAGCAGGCACTCAACCACCTGCACTACAACGAACTCCCGGCGGACAAGCGCACAGGTGCGCGCCTGTATGTGGAGGACAACGTTGACCCCGAACGCATGGCAGCGCTCTTTGATGTCATCGACGTGCAAAAGACCTGCTTTAACGTCATCACCAAGTCAGGCAGTACGTCTGAGACCATGTCCCAGTTCCTCATCATCTTTGATGAACTCACCCGGCGATTGGGGGAGGAGCAGCTGTCCCGCCACGTCATCGCCACCACCGACCGGAAAAAGGGATACCTCATTAAGATTGCGAACCAATACAACCTCAAAACGTTTGTCATCCCCAATGGCGTGGGCGGCCGCTTCTCGGAGCTGTGCCCGGTGGGCTTGCTACCGGCAGCGGTCTGCGGCATCGACATCGAGGAGCTGCTGGCTGGCGCGGCCTACATGGACGAGCTTTGCCAGGAGGATAACCTCTGGGCGAACCCCGGCTGGATGGCTGGCGTGCTCAATTATATCGCCATGGCCAAGAAGGAAAAGAACGTACAGATCCTGATGCCTTATGCCGATTCGCTCAAGTACATGGCGGATTGGTTCGCCCAACTCTGGGCGGAGAGTCTGGGCAAGAAGTTCACCCTGCGCGGCAAGACCGTGCACGTGGGGCAGACCCCGGTGAAGGCGTTGGGTGTCACCGACCAGCACTCTCAGGTGCAGCTCTACACCGAAGGCCCCTTCGACAAGGTCATCACCTTCCTTGGGGTGGATCAATACCGCACGGTACAGCCCATTCCCCATGGGTTCAGCGACATTCCGGCCGTCACCTTCCTGGGCGGTCACACCCTCAACGAGCTCATCCAGAGCGAGCAGGCAGCCACCGAGTACGCACTCGTCAAGTCCGGCAAGCTCAACCAGAACATCACCCTGCCGGTGGTGAACGCCTTCACCATCGGGCAGCTTCTGTACTTCTTTGAGGTACAGACCGCGGTCTGTGGCGAGCTCCTGGGCATCGACGCCTTTGACCAGCCCGGCGTGGAGGAGGGCAAAAACGCCACCTATGCACTGCTTGGCCGGCCCGGCTTTGAAGCCAAGAAGGAAGAACTGAACGCCAGGCCTGCCAAACAGGAAAAATATATACTGTAAGCAATGGGAAGGCGCTAAGCCTTCACCACCGGTCGATACAGCCTTGTGATGGTGGCGCGTACCGTTGGGATCGCCGCGATCACAAGGCAAATCGCCAGGTCGGGCAGCACGACTGAGCCGTTGTACCCGAGGGAGTAGAGCCAGACGTTTTGCCCCTCCGGCGCGTAAGAAGCGAAGAACACCGCGCCTGAGACAGTGTGCATCACCAAGCGCACCAGCCCGGCCACCGTGATGCCAACGAGCAAATTCTTGCGGAAGAACCCCACCAGCCCCAACGCGCCAAAGGCGAACACATAGTCCATCAGCAACTGCAGCGGGTGAACAACGTAGAAGTCTTGCAGCAGTTGCAGGAACCCGTAGACAATGCCAGCCGCCAGGCCGGCTGCCGGGCCATAGCACCAGGCATAGAGCATCATCGGCAGCATGCTTGCCGGCGTAATACTCCCCCCCTGCGGCATGGAGTAGAACCTGAAGCAGGACAACAGGAAGGCGATGGCGATGCTAAGCGCGCCTGCCACCAACGCACGGGTGTCCAGCTTTACCTTCCGCAACAGCAGAAACACACCTGCCAGCAACACAATGCAGACGAGAGCAATCCAAGTGTTGAGAGAGAGCTCGGTCAGTTTGGTGAAAGGGTTGGTGAAGTTTTGAAAAAAGGATGCCATGGGACGCTCCTGCCCACCGCCAAAGAGAAAACCCGTATGCTTTGCGCATACGGGAAGCAAACAGCCTTCATCAGGCCCGCTTCCCTACGTAAGTGTTAACTCACAGGTTCCAAGGGTCGCGCTGTGCGCCTCTCAGCAACCGGTTTCACGGTTGCCCCCCTAGCGGTTCATTATTTTGTGCCATCGTAACAGCTTCTATCTGCATTGTCAATATGGGAGGTACCCAATATGAGCCACTTTTTTGCCTACCTGGGTCGGATGAAACACATCCTGCGCTGGGGCCTCATGCGCAACACACAGCCGGAGAACATCCAGGAGCACAGCCTGCAGGTGGCCATGATCGGCCACGCCTTGGCCACCATTCGCAACCGCCATTTCCAGGGGAAGGTGGATGCCAATGAGGTGGCGGTGCTGGCCGTCTTCCACGAGGCCAGTGAGGTCATCACCGGTGACCTGGCCACCCCCATCAAATACTTTAGCCCCGACATCCGCGACTCCTACAAGCGGCTGGAGGACATTGCTCAGAATAAAATACTGAGCATGTTACCCGAAGAGCTGCAGGATGCCTACCGTCCTCTTCTCATCCAGCAGGCGGGGGAGGCGCACGACCTCATGAAGGCCGCAGACAAGCTGTGTGCCTACCTCAAGTGTCTCGAGGAGTTGAAGGCTGGAAACCGGGAGTTTGAGCGAGCGATGCAAACCATCCGGCATGACTTGGATGCCCTGGGAATGGCGGAGGTCGATTACTTCCTGCGAGAGTTTGCCCCCAGCTTTGAACTGACGCTGGACGAACTCAATTGACCCGCCTTGCATACCGGATGTTGAGGTCTTATAATGGTTGGTATACAAGGAATGGATGGTGAGTCATGGCGTTCGGTACGGTGGAGCACTTTGAAAGCGGAGAGCGAGAGGGGCAGCTGACCCAGGCACAGGAGCGTTTTGCAGGCAAGTTTTACTACATTGACACCTATGGATGTCAGATGAACGCCCACGACTCTGAAAAGCTGGCGGGGATGCTGTCGGCAATGGGCATGGCTCCTACGGACGAACCAAGAGTGGCAGATGTCATTTTGGTCAACACCTGTTGTGTACGGGAGCATGCCGAAAACCGGATCCTTGGCAACATCGGTCATTTGGCCTTGGTGAAGCGCGAGAAGCCCGACACGATCCTCGGCGTCTGCGGTTGCATGACCCAGCAGGAAGGCGCGGCGGAACGCTTGCTCCACAAGATGAAGCACGTCGATCTCGTCTTTGGCACCCAAAACCTGCACGAACTACCTGCCCTGCTTTTAGCCGCGGCACAGGGGAACGACCCGGTTGCCGCTGTGGATACCGCCCCGCCCGTGGTGGTGGAGGGGGTGCCCATGCTGCGCACCCCCTCGGTCAGCGCGTTCGTCACCATCATGTATGGGTGTGACAATTACTGCGCCTATTGCATCGTCCCCTATGTACGCGGGCGGGAACGCAGCCGCCACCCCGACGACATCGTGGCGGAGGTGCGTGCACTGGCTGCCCAGGGTGTGCGGGAAGTGACCTTGCTCGGTCAGAACGTCAACTCCTACGGGAACGGCGAAGACACCCGGTTCCCTGCACTGCTGCGGCGCATTGAGCGGGAAGCCGAGGGACTTCAACGCATCCGGTTCATGACATCCCACCCCAAGGACCTGTCCGATGAGCTCATTGAGACGATGGCGGCGTCCAGCATCGTGTGCAACCAGCTCCACCTGCCGGTGCAGTCTGGCAGTGACGCCATCCTCCGCCGCATGAACCGCCGGTATGACGCCTCTCAATATCTGGAGATTGTGCGCAAGCTTCGTGCGGCCATGCCGGGCATTGGCCTCACCACTGACATCATCGTCGGCTTCCCCGGGGAGACCGACGACGACTTCCAACGCACGCTGGAGCTGGTGGAAACCGTGGGCTACCAGTCGGCCTTCACGTTCCAGTATTCTCTCCGGTCCGGCACACCGGCCAGCACCATGGAGGATCAGGTGCCCGAAACGGTGAAAAAGGAACGTCTGCGGCGACTCAACGACCTGCAGAAGGACATCTCCGCCCGACTCGATAAGACGGTTATTGGCACCCGCCAACTGGTGTTGGTGGAGGCACCCAGCCGCAAGCGGGCTGACCAGGTCTGCGGACGTACCGATGGCGGGCGCATGGTCAACCTGGAAGGGCCTGAATCGCTCATTGGCTGCGTCCTGCCTGTGGAAATCACAAAAGCGATGGCCAACACCCTCGTTGGCCGGTTGGTCTAAAGGGGAACTTATGTCAAAGTTATCACCAATGATGCAGCAATACATGCAGCTGAAGGAGCAGTACAAGGACAGTCTGCTCTTCTTCCGCTTGGGTGATTTCTATGAGATGTTCTTCGATGACGCGGTACTCGCCTCGCGGGAGCTGGATCTCACTCTGACCGGACGGGACTGCGGACTGGCCGAGCGGGCTCCCATGTGCGGCGTGCCCTTTCACTCGGTCGATCAGTACATCAGCCGTTTGATTGACAAGGGATACAAGGTTGCCATTTGCGAGCAGCTGACCGACCCGGAGACCTCGCCGGGGTTAGTGGAGCGGGACGTCATCCGTATCGTCACCCCTGGAACGATCATTGAGTCGTCACTGCTCGATGAAAAAGCAAACAACTACATTGTGGCGCTCTACCTCGATGGGGATCGAGTGGGGCTGGCCTGTGTAGACGTCTCCACCGGCAGCTTCCAGACGACGACGGTGGATCTTGCCGGCACCGCGCTCATTGATGAGCTCCTGCGCATCCACCCGCGGGAGTTACTGGTCAACACCGACCTGTTTCTCTACTCCCAAGGGGTGGAGTACTTCGCCAAGCTGCTTCCTTGGCCCGTCGGTCCCTATGGAGCGGATGCCTTTGCGACAGAGGCAGCCGGGCGGTTCATCGCCGGTCGGTTTGGTGCGTCTGCCGTGGCAGAGCTTTCCACCCATGCACTGTGTGCCGCCGGCGCGCTGATGCACTATCTAAATGAGACGCAAAAGAACGCGCTGACGCACATCAACCACATCGGGGGTTACGAGCTGCAGCAGTACATGCTCATCGACAATGTGGCCCGGCGAAACCTGGAGGTGACCCAGACCTTGCGCGGTGGCACACGCAAAGGATCCCTGCTGTGGATGCTGGACGACACGGCCACCGCCATGGGCGCGCGAATGCTGCGCAATTGGCTGGATCAGCCACTTCAATCGCTCTTTGCCATCAACGCCCGCCTCGATGCCGTGCAGACTTTGAAGGATGCACCCATGCTCTGCGACGCCCTCAACGATTTGCTGGGTAAGGTCAAGGACATTGAGCGCATCGCCTGTAAAATTTCCTACGGCACGCTGAACCCACGGGACTGCGTGGCCATGGGGCAGTCACTGGCCGTACTGCCCGCGGTGAAGGAGCAGCTTGCGGCCTGCGACACGCCGCTGCTTGTGGAGCTCAACGGCCTCATTGACCCGCTGGAAGACGTGTGTGCGCTGCTGTCAGCGTCCATCGCCGATAACCCGCCTGCTATCACGCGGGAAGGAGGCTTCCTGCGCGAAGGGTATCACGGGGAGCTTGACCGGCTACGCAACACCTTTTCCCACGCGCGGGACGTCATCGCCCAAATGGAAGTGTCGGAGCGCGATGCCACGGGCATCAAGAACCTTCGCATCGGCTTCAACAAGGTGTTCGGCTACTACATCGAGGTCACCCGTTCCAACCTGGATCAGGTACCCTACCGCTACCAGCGCAAGCAAACCCTTGCCAATGCCGAGCGGTTCATCACCCCCGAGCTCAAGGAGTTGGAGGATACCATCCTGCACGCAGAGGAGCGCAGCATCAAGCTGGAACAGCAGCTCTTCGGTGAGATCCGCGAGGCGCTGGAGCGCGAAATCCAACGCATGCAACAGACTTCCGGGGCCCTGGCCGCCCTGGATGTGCTGCATTCCTTCGCCCGCCTTGCCATGCGCAGCCAATATGTGCGGCCCCAACTCAACACCGATGGGGTCATCCAGATTGCCGACGGCCGCCACCCGGTGGTGGAGCGCGCCATTGGCAGCCAGCAGTTTGTGCCCAACAACACGCTTCTGGACCAAGGGCAGAACCGCTTCCTCATACTGACTGGCTCCAACATGGCGGGCAAAAGCACCTACCTGCGGCAGGTGGCACTGCTGACGCTGATGGCTCACATCGGGTGCTTCGTGCCCGCGCGCAGCGCCAACATCGCCATCACCGACCGCATCTTTACCCGCGTGGGGGCAAGTGACGACCTCTTTCTGGGGCAGAGCACCTTCATGGTGGAGATGAGCGAGGTCGCCGCCATCCTGAACCGTGCCACCCGCAACAGTCTTGTTATCCTGGATGAGATTGGCCGCGGCACCAGCACCTATGATGGTT
>JAEYRA010000063.1 GCA_023409755.1 Bacillota bacterium | reverse complement strand
GTGATTTTGCCATCGTCGGTCCTCACCTTCCGGCTGCGCCTTTCGCGTCTGGCTGGTCGTGCCGTTCCGGCACCTTACTTCCGCCTCGCGGGCATCCATGCCCGCTGGTGCTGTCCCTTGGACAGCACCCGGCGTCGTCGGCCTTGACGCCATCCAGGCGGTTTTGACTGCTCGCCCAAGCGACCCGGCCGCTACGGCGACAGCCGCGATTCAAAGTGCTTGTTGGCTAGGGAACCAATCACTGGTATCGCCGCAGCAGCGGACGCGACTCAATCCAGCTGGATTGGCCTGCCGTTGGCGGCCTCGCTCCGCTTGAGGATGCGGATGTCCTCCATCGCTTCGTCAATGACCGGAAGGTCGCGGGGCCAGGGGCCCCGGCCGGTGATGCCCGCGGCCGCGCGGTCAAACACTGTGCCGGCAAAGGGCTCCAGGGGGAGCAGGCGCACCTCACCCTCGCGGGTGGCACGGATGGCGGCCTTGCCGTCCTGCCACACCTGTGTGAGGTGCCAGCCCCGGTCGGTGATGAGGTAGGTGATGTCGATGTGCTCGCGGAAGTTGCCGGAGGTGTCCGGCGCGGCCAGGTCTGCGGCCCAGGTGATGAACAGGTGCGCCGCGCCCCTGTCAAAGTTGAGCTTTAGGAACTCGGTATCGTTGCAGTTGAGGTGCTGCACGAAATTCTCTGAGAAGTAGGTGCAGCCGGTGGCGGGCCGGCCCATCAGGTACCGGGCGATGTTCAGGTTGTGCACCATGGCGTCCATGAAGGGGCCGCCGTTGCGTATCCGGTCGGTGGCCCAGTTGTTCCACTGGGGGTAGTGGTGCAGCCAATCCTGGCGGTAGAGGGCCAGTCGGCCCAGCTCCCCGCCCTCCAGCAGGGTCTTGAGGGTCTCCACCCAGGCGTTGCCCGTGCGGCCATAGAGCACGCCGCAACGCACGCCGGCTGCTGCCACCGCGTCCGCCATGGCCTGGCAGTCTTCCAGGGTCGCGGCCAGCGGCTTGGTGGTGAGAATGGCCTTGCCGGCCTGCGCCGCCGCCACCAGCAAATCTCTCCGGGCCCAGGGCGGCACAAAGAGACACACCACATCCACCGCCGGGTCGGCAAGTATTGCCTCCGCCGAGGGAGCGACCACGCCGCCCAGTTGGGCCGCCCACTTGGCCGCCCGCTCGCCCAGCGGGTCATACAGGGCGGTCACACGCACCTCTTTGCTTTTTGCCAGGTCTCCGGCCATCACCCGCAGGAAGTCCCCACAGCCCACAATGCCCAAACGCAGCTGCTCCGCCATTGTCCGTTCCTCCTCATGGTTGGTTGTTTCTCTGTTCCGTGCGGCGGGGGAAAGTCCTGCCGGGCAGGGGCGGAGATTTTGCTGTGGAGATGCCTGGTGAGGTGTCTGCTCAATGTCTTGCTTTGGCACACAGTCCCGTTTTCCAGGAAGCGCGCCTGCGGCGGGCGGTCCTTTTGAAGCGCAAAAGGACCCAAAACGCTTAAGGAGGCGCGGACGAGTTTCCTAGACCTGACGACCGGCACAAACTATGGAGGCAACGGCGGTAACTCGCCTTCCCTTTTGCTTCGCAACGGGAAGACTCAAACATCCCGCCCGTTGTCGCTGGGTTTGCTGCCGCCGGTCGCCCGGGGGAAACTCGAACGCGCCCGAGAGAACGAAGGAAAAACGCCCAAGGGGCATGCCCTTTGGAACCCCAGCATGGCACGAACGGAGTGATGTGTTTTTGCCCCTCCCCCGGTCTGGAAGAGGGCAGGGGTCACTGTGCGCGTGAGCAAACCTATGCAGTCCGCGAGCGGGTTCATCCCGCCGCGGCACCTAGCACCCTGCCCGTGGCACGCACCCCTCCCACGTGAGTGACGTCCCCTCGTAAAGAACCACACGACCCACGCAAACGAAAGCCGCCCGGCGACATGCGCGGCGGGCGGCTCACTTCACTCGTAACGAGCACTCATAACTCGCGGCGAGCGCGAAGCGATCGCCGCGAAAGCGAGCGACAGCGAGCGCCTATCGGTTCATTTCACCCTTTTCCATCCCCTGGTGGGTGCGGATGATGCTTTCCAGCTCCGCCCAGCTGGAGCTGGGCAGGTCACCCCAAATGGTGTTCTTGATGGCGGCCATGGCGTTGCCGGTGCGCAGCGCCTCGGGCAGGGGCCGGCCGGTCAGCAGTGCCCCCAGCACGCCGCCCACGTAGGCGTCGCCGCTGCCGATACGGTCCACCACCTCGATGTCCTCATAGGCGGGCTCGGTGTGGATGGTGTCGGTGGCGGATTCGTAGAGAAGGGACGCCCAACTGTGCCGCAGGGGGGAGGACGCCGTGCGCATCGTCATGGCCACGATGCCGCAGCCGTATTCGGCGGCGAAACCCCGGGCAATGTCCTCCACACTGCCGGTGCGTTGCAGCATCCGGCGGCTCGTTTCTTCTGAGACGAAGAGGATGTCCACCTGAGGGAGAACCTCGCGGATGACGGCGCGGGCTTCGTCCTCCCCCCACAGGGCGGCGCGGTAGTTGACATCGAAGGAGAGCAGGGCTCCGGCACGTTTGAAGCGGGCGATGAGGTCCATGGCGTTGGCGCGAGGGCCCTCGCCCAGGCCCAGGGTGATGCCCGACACGTGGAACGCCCGGGTGCTGTGGCAGGGGTCATCCATGAGCTCGGAAGCCTGCAGCGTGGTGAACGACGAGCGCGCCCGGTCGTAGAGCACCGAGGACTTGCGCGGGTAAGCGCCCATCTCGTAGTAGTAGACACCAAGCCGGGCCTCGCGGCTGCGGTCCATCACCAGGAAGTCGTCGCTGACACCGGTGTAGCGGATGCGGTTGCGCACAAACTGCCCCATGGCGTTGTCGGGGAGCTTGGTCAGGATGCCGCTGCGGGCCCCCAGCATGGCAGCGCCGGCGGTCACGTTGAGCTCGGAGCCGCCCACGGTCTTTTCAAAGCTCTCACTCATGGAGAGGCGCTCGCGGTCCGGCGGGGTCAGGCGAAGCATCACCTCGCCCAGGCCTAAAAGATCAAAGGAACGGGAACCCGGTTCCAACAGCTTCATCGTCGGTCCTCCTCGGTGGGTTTGTTCCATTGTAGACCAAAGCCACCCCAGCCTCAAGCGGGGGATAGACGGCTTTTGGACTGGGGAATCCTATGGCATATCGGTTGCATTGGGAGGCGACGCCATGCCACAGGTGGCACGGAGCGGGAAGTACATCTTCGGCTGGTCGGCCATAGGCGGCGACCTTGCCGTGACGCTGCCGCCCCAGGCGGTGGCGGAATATGACATGGCACGGGAGGGGCGGGTGTACCTCCTCACCGGCAGCGCGCAGACCGGCGGCTTTGTTGTAACGCGCCGGGGGCTGCTGCTGCGCTCCCATATGGGTAACGTGCTGTGGGACCGCCCCACCCTCAACGAGTACGCCGGTGCGCCCGGCATCTTTGAGACGGTTCGCGGCCGCGGATGGTGCTGGCTGCCCATCGGGGACGAGGGCCGGTTGACGCTGCGGCTGGACATCCTCCGGGTGCTGGGCTTGGCCCCGGGGCAGCGGCTCCTTGCCATCCGCGCCAGCGACATCGCCTTCTGCATGGGGGCCAAGGGCCCACTCATCGACCGGGCGGCGGCCTTCCCGGGTAAGATTCCGCTTTACTAGGTTATGGTTGGGCTGGCTCGGGCGGGGCAAAACGGGCTGCCGCCGCGCTTTCCAGCCCGTGGGCCAGCGTGAGCAGCGTGCCCTCCTCCCAGGGCCGGGCCATGAGGTAGCAGCCCGTCGGCAGGCCATTGGCCAGGCGGCCCACCGGCACGGTCAGGGCTGGCCACCCCACAAAGGGCGCGAGATTGGTGTACCCAGCCAGAAAGACCAGCGCGTCCAACCGGTGCTCGTCAAAGACGCGGCGCAGGTGGGCGTCGGTGTCAGCTCGCTCGGTCAGCGCTGCGTGGTAGGCCGGCTCGGTCAGCCGCCCGCTGGTATTGCATTCACAGTCAACGAGGAGGCTCTGCCCGTAGCGCAGTGCCGGCCGGCCCAGTTGGCGGTTGCGGTCGATGAGTTCTGCAAGCGTGCTCACCTCAGCGTTGTGGCTGCCCAGGTAGGCGTTGAGGGCAGCCTTGAACTCATAGTGCATGATGGTAGTGAGGGAGGTCGTTGGCGGCAGGTCGGGCACGTCGATGAGCTCCACGCCGCAAGCCCGCAGACCGGCAAGCAGTTCGTCACCGTCGCCCTGCTTGGCCCGGCAGTGGGTAACGCCCACTCGCAGGCCCCGGGCGCTGCCGCTCAGGAACTGCCGGTAGTTGGCGGGCCGTGGCACAGCTACGGTGGCCGGGTCGGCCGGGTCTTCGCCGGCCAGGGCTTCCAGCAGCAGGGCGGCATCGGCCACGGTGCGGGCCATGGGGCCGGGCGTATCCAGCGTGTGAGAGATGGGCACGACGCCGCCGCGGCTCACAAGCCCCAGCGTGGGTTTCAGCCCCACGATGCCGTTGCGCTGGCTGGGGGCCAGGATGGACCCGCCCGTCTCGGTACCCACGGCCACGGCGCACAGGTTGGCCGCCACCGCCACCGCCGATCCGGCGCTACTGCCGGAGGGGCCTGCGTCTCGTTTGTAGGGGCAGACCGTCTGCCCGCCCACGGCGCTGTAACCGCCGGGCATGCCTTGGGTCATGTAGTTGGCAAATTCGGTCAGGTTGGCCTTGCCCTGCAACACTGCGCCGGCCTGCCGCAGGCGTGCCACCAGCGGTGCGTCGGCACCGGCATAGTGGTCGGCCAGGGCCAGGGCGCCAGCGGTGGTGTGCTGGTGGTCACCGGTGTCGATGTTATCCTTCAGCAGCACCGGGATGCCGTGCAGAGGCCCACGTGTCCGCCCGGCGGCTTTCTCCCGGTCCAGCTGCCCGGCGATGGCGTCGGCATCGGGGTTCCACTGGAGTACGGCGTGCAGGCCGTCGGGGCCCGCGTCCAGCCGCGCCACCCGCTCCCCATAGGCGGCCACCAGTTCCCATGCGGTCAGTTCGCCTGCTTCCATCGCCCGGCGCAGGGTGTCGATGGTGGCTTCCTTCACGTCAAACATGGTCGTTCCTCCAGCTGTGTTCTCCCTGTGGCTTGTCCCGGCGAGGCACCGTCATGCGCGGTGCGCGCCGCAATGGCTGCGTCAAGGTTCGCCCCGGGAGCGGTTTCTTCCTGCCGGTGCTGGCGGGGCCCCGCACGGCAGAGACCCATCGCGCCACTCCATCCGTCGGGCGGCTGGCGTGCAGAGCCATTGCAGTGCTATACTCGATAGAGCGGACTGGAACACAGAGGGTAGCGATGGGCATTGAGTTTTGGAAAACCACTGAATTTTCCCGTGGGCTTATTCTTGATTTGCTACAGGACGCGTATTCGTTTGATCCGAATTATGAGCGGTGCTGGCAGGAAAACTGGCGGCAAACGGATGACTTTCTGTTTAATAACCGGCAGATCGCGGAACGCTATTCCTTCGTTACGACATTGCACGGGGAGCCGATCGGATTTATCGTCTGGGATCCGCGTAACCTTCCCGCGCATGTGGAGATTGGACACAACTGCATCAGAACAAGCCACAAAGGAAAGGGCTACGGAAAACTGCAGCTTTTGGAAGCAATGAACCGGATCCGTGCAATGGGAGCGAAGAAAATCATTGTTACGACCAACGAAAATCTGGTTTCCGCGCAGAAAAATTACGAAAGCGCCGGCTTCCTGTGTGTGCGGAAAAGGATGAACCCTGACACCCCTGAGGTCGCGGGCCCATACATGGATTATGAATGCGTCGCGGAGTATTAGAACTCGCGTTCCGGCTCCACGCGTTACTATGCAAAACCGTTCCTATGGAAAATGGGTACACTACGTTGGATGATCAGCACCATAAAACCCATGGATGTACAAGATGGCTTGAACCGACCGCCGATTCATTCGGAGGAACGCACTCGCCGGCGCAAGCTACAATGCAAAGCCCCGCCCGCAGGCGAAACCGTTCTTCCTATGAAGCGAGAATGAGTACCCCCAACTGAAAATCGGCCGGCGACCTGTGCGCCGACCGATTCGTAAAAACCTGGTACAAGCTATCCTGCTCGCGGGTGCCGCCACAGTGGCATCCGCGAAGTGCCGCCTTCGGCGGCGCTAAATGACCCAATCTCCCAGTTCGGGGTTGTAGCCGCCGTTCTTGATGACCAGCGACGGCTGGGCACCGTAGACGGTGGAGTTGGCCGGCACCGAGTGGGTCAGCCACACGTTGCCGCCGATGACCGAATCGTGGCCGATGGTCGTCTGCCCGCCCAGGATCGTCGCCCCGGCGTAGATGACTACGTTGTCCTCAATGTTGGGGTGGCGTTTGACGCCCTTGACCGGGTTGCCGTTCTCGTCGGTCTGGAAACTCTTGGCCCCCAGCGTCACGCCTTGATAGAGCTTCACGTGCTCGCCAATGACACAGGTTTCGCCGATGACGACGCCGGTGCCGTGGTCAATGAAGAAATAGCGGCCGATGGTGGCGCCAGGGTGGATATCGATGCCCGTCAGCCGGTGGGCGTACTCGCTCATCACCCGGGGCAGCAGCGGCACGCCGGCGCGGTAGAGCTCGTGGGCGATGCGGTGGATGCTGATGGCCTCCAGCGACGGGTAGCTCAGCAGAATCTCCTCCAGCGACCGGGCGGCGGGGTCCCCGTCGTAGGCAGCCTGCAGGTCGGTCTGCAGCACCTCCCGCAGGGTGGGCAGGCCCTCCATCAGCGCCACGGTGATGCTGTCGGCGCGATCCACGCACTTGGTGCAGTCGACCTCTTCGCCCCGGTGGGTGCAGCTGTTGACCAGCGCCTGCTCGATGAGCTCGTTGAGCTCAATGGCAGCCAGGCGCAGGCCATTGCCCACCACCGTGCGGATGTGATCCTCGTTGATGGGGTATTTCTCAAACACGCCAGGCAGCAGCGCTGCCCGCAGCCCCTGCAGGGCCCGCAGCGTCCGCTCCTTGGCGGCGAAGTCCAGCATTTTATCCTTGAAGTAGTACTCGCGGTTCTGCTCTTCCAACCGCGCGGCCACGCCGGACGCCTTGCTGTCCAGCCATTCGGTCAGCTTCATGTCCATCACTTCCTGCTAAATACTATAACATTGCTCGGAAATGGTTGCAACGGGGGCATGGGCGGCCGTCTAGACCAACCGCCAGGCCTCGGCAAGGAAGCGCAGACAACCGGCCAGTACCACGTCGGGGTCCTCGTCGGGCGTGGGCTTCACCTCAAAGCTCAGCATCGGCGGGTTGGCGGTGTTGAGGTAGCCAATGTCAAGGAGCGCACGCAGGAACTCCACAAGCTCGGCCTGCCCGTTGGCGCTGTGGGGGAAGCCGAAACGAGGGTGGTTGTCGCCATAACCGGGGCAGCCGGAGGTGACGACGGCATTGCCGATGTGCACATGGGTCACATAGTCCCGCACGGGGTAGACCGACTGGGCCACCGTTTCGCCAATCAACGGGAAGTGGCTCAGGTCAATGAGCAGGCCGAAGTTGTCATGGTCGCGGCGCATGTCCTGGGCAAAGCGCAGCGCGAGCTCCGTCGGGCCAATCAGGCTCTTCTTGTCCACGTCGTAGTCAAAGACCTCCAGCTCCACCCGGATGCCCTTGGGGGCCGCGTGGGCGCAGAGGGCGCGGGTGGTGGCGAGCAGCGCCTGGTAGGCTTCTTCCTTCGTTTCCTCCTGCCACTTGCCGCTGAGGAACGCGAAGCCTTTCGCGCCCAGCTCTTCCGCCTCGTCGATGCCTGCGAGCAGGGAGGCCAGCGCCTCCTGGCGGCCCTCCTCGTTGAGGTCGTTGGGGTTGAGGCCGGTCGTCAGGAGCCGCGGCGATGCGCCATAGCCCACGGCAATGCCCGACTGGGCCAGTAGCGACGCCACCCGGGCACGGGCGGCGGGGTCCTTTACCCAGGCGACCTCCACCGCAGTGAATGCGGGGTTGGTGAGGATGCGCTTCAACGGCCCTTCGATGTCGCCGGTGCCGCCCATGGTGGCGGGGTAGCTCATAAAGGCGATGGTGCCCAGTTTCATAAAGTGGTGCAGCGGTTTATCCATGACTCTTCTCCTCCTGATTTTCGCGTCTGACACTGCGGCGTCAGACGCGATTCGGACAGCTTGTTCAAAGGGCATTGAATCGTTCGCCGCACATGTCACCGAACGATAACATATCTTGGCTCTCATGCGATTGTTTAAGGATGCGGTTCGCCGCAGGCGGGCCTCGTTGCGCTTCTTGCGCTTATTTCTGTGTCCCTTCCGCCGAATGAATCGGCGTCGGTTTCGCGGCCATCGGGCACATCACGCTTTTTTGGGTGCAGGTCACTTCCAGCATCTCCCACACCTCCAGCCGCTCCAGGGTGGCGTGCAGCAGGGTGCCGTCCTGCCACCAATCCACCCCGCCCCCGCCGATGCGGGCGCGTACGGCGCGCACCGTCTGGCCCGATGCCAGCCGCAGGGTGACGGACAGGTGGCGGAGCGGCGTGGCAGCCGCCAGAGGCCGCTGGCCCACGCCATTGACAAGGTGCAGCAGCGTGCGGTTCCCCCGCTGCCACAGCGAGGAGGACAGCCCCGGCAGCAGCGGGGCCCACAGCACCCGCCGGTCGCCCAGCAGCAGGTCCACCGCGTTGGCAAGCAGTTGCAGGTGGTCGGCCAGGCGGTACTGGCCGATGAGCCGCCCGGCTTCCATCGCCAGGGTGAGCACCTGCCCCTGCCCGTGGCCCCGCAGGGTGATGAGCGGCAGGTCGGTGCGGGGGGTGGGGAGACTCGCCCGCTCGGGCGGTGCGCCCACGCCGTCGGGCGGGGCGAAGGGGGGCACCAGCGTGGCCAGGGCTTCGGTGTCGCCGCCCTGTGCGCCGTACACCACCGTGCCCCGCAGGGCCAGCAGCTCCACGTCCTCAAACTTCTGCTCCAGCGCGGCATTGCGCCGCTCCAGCCGCAGGTAGCTGGCCGTCAGCGGTTCGCTGCGGGTGAAGGGCCCCTGCCAGCCGGTGAGGGGAGCGAGCAATTCCAGGGTGGCGGGGTCGGTGCTCTCCGCAATCAGCCGCCCGCCGCCGGCCACATAGGCTGCCAGCGCCGCCGCCCCGGCCTCATTGAGGGGGAACCCATCGGGCAGCACCGCCACCGGGTAGGGGGCCAGTGCCGTGCGGTTCAGCTGGTGGCGGTCGAGCACCGCCCAGGGCAGCTGACCGGTCGTCAGCGCCTCGGCCCAGCCCTCGGCGGAGGCCTGCCCGTGCCACAGCAGGGCAACCTGGGGCACCTCCCGCGCGCCTTCCATGGCTTCCTCGGCCCGCATCACATCCCGGTTTACTTCACCGATGGTGCGAAGCAGCCTCTTATCCTCCATGGTGCGCTCAAAGCCCGTGACCGAGTGCCACAGCGTGCCGCCGTTGGCGGGCACCTGGCTCATCCACCAGCGATACTCGGCGGCGGGGAGCCCGGTGTGGCGCCAGTCCATGCCGGGGCAGGAGTGGATGATCCCCATGGGGCTGGGGTGGCCGGGGAGCCGCCGCCCCAGCTTCACATGCAGGGCGGGCTTGTGGGCGGCGGGCAGGTCGCGCCAACCCAGGGAGAGCACGTCCTGTGCCTCCACACACAGCACATCGGCGGTGGCGTAGCGATCGCGCAGGTCTTCGTTGGGGTCGTGGGTGTTGAAGTACAGGAGCATCGGCACATCGGGCCGGCAGTCCTTCAGGGTGCGGTAGAGGCCCTCCACATTGCGGCGGATGCAGCGGGAACCCCAGTCCGGTGCCAGGGCGGCGCGGTCGGCCGGCAGCTCCTGGCCGTAGGCCTCGCGGTAGCGAGCGCGGCAGCCATCGCACAGGCAGTGCTCGTAGTGGGGGGCGTTGAGGAACACGCCGTCCAGCGGATAGGCGGTCATGGCCTCCCGCAGCACGGGCTGGGCCACGGCTTCGTTGCGGTAGCCGCCGTTGAGGCAGGTGGACAGCAGCAGCGACCAGGGCCCCATGCGGTCCCGGCCGTAGACGACGGGCTTGCGCTCGGCGTCCCGTACGAACCACTGGGGCCGTTGCTGGAAGACGACGTCGTCGGTCTTGCTGAAGTCAAACCGCGCCACGACGCGGATGCCCCGCCGGTGGCATTCCTCCACCAGGCGGCCCAGCAGGTCATACGCTGCCGGCAGGTACTCGTTGATGTGATGGAATGGCACCTGGCTGGGGTACCAGGCATAGATGCCGCCCACGTTGGTGACAAGCACGTTGCAGCCCAGCGCCTCGGTGTCTTGGGCAATCTGCGCCGGGTCCATGAGCGGGGTGTCCTTCACTTGCAGGTTGGTCTGCAGCACCCGCAGGGGGCGCTGCCACCAGGGTCGTTCGGCCATGGTGTCCTCCTCAGTCGATCGTCAGCTCCACCGGGCAGTGGTCGCTGCCCAGCACGTCGGCATGGATGACGCTGTCTCGCACCCGGGGCAGCAGGCGGTCGCTCACCACAAAGTAGTCAATGCGCCAGCCGGTGTTGCGCTCCCGCGCCTTGAACATGTAGCTCCACCAGGAGTAGGCGTCCTTGCGGTCGGGGTAGAGGGAGCGGAAACTATCGGCGAAGCCGCTGGCCAGGAGTTCGGTCATCTTGCCCCGTTCCTGGGGGGTGAAGCCCGCGCTGTTCACGTTGGACTTGGCGTTCTTGATGTCGATTTCCTGGTGGGCGACGTTGAGGTCGCCGCAGAGAATGACGGGCTTCTTTTGATCGAGCGTCATGAGGTAGGTGCGGAAGTCGTCCTCCCACTGCATGCGGTAATCGAGCCGCGCCAGCTCTGCCTGGGAGTTGGGGGTGTAGCAGCACACGAGGTAATGGCCGTCGTACTCCGCGGTGATGACGCGGCCCTCGTTGTCGTGGGCCTCCATGCCGATGCCGTAGGTGACGGAGAGCGGCTCTTCCTTGCTGAAGATCGCCGTGCCGGAGTAGCCTTTTTTGACCGCGCTGTTCCAATATACATGATAGCCGGAGAAGTCGAAGTCGGCGGCCTGTTCGGGCTGGAGTTTGGTCTCCTGCAGGCAGAAGGCGTCGGCATCCACTTGCCGGAAGAAGTCAAAGAATCCCTTGTTGGCGCAGGCCCGCAGGCCGTTGACATTCCAGGAGATGAACTTGCGCATGGTGGCCTCCCCACAAATAATGTATGTAACAGTATAGCATAGATAGGCCGTGTCTTGTGCGCGTTGCGCTGGCATTCGAGCCGTTCCCGTGCTTGGACAGGGCCTGTGATCAAGCAGGGTATTTCCATATCGCCTTAGTGTGTCTATAATGAGCCGTAGACGATTCTATAAACATCCGGAGGAGGCGGCGTATGAGCGAGCCCATCATCCATTTCCGGGAGGTATCCAAGCGCTACGGTTCTGTGCTGGCCGTGGACGGCATGTCCTTTGAGGTGCAGCCCGGCGAGATTCTGGGGCTGCTGGGCCCCAATGGTTCGGGCAAGACCACGTCGATCCGGCTGATGAACGGCGTGCTCTCGCCCGACAGCGGCAGCATCACCGTGGCCGGGATGGACCCGACCCGCCGGGGCAATGAGGTTCGCGCGCGTTCCGGCGTGCTGACCGAGACGGCCAACCTGTATGAGGGTCTGACCGTGGCGGACAACCTGGCCTTTTTTGCGCGGCTCTATGGCGTGGCGGAAGCCGCCATTCCCGGCCGCATTGACACGCTGCTGCAGCAGTTCAACTTGACGGAAAAGCGAAAGGCAAAGGTGGGTGCCCTGAGCACGGGGCTGAAAAAACGTGCGGCCGTGGCCAAGGCGCTGGTGCACAACCCCGATCTGTTGTTTCTGGATGAGCCCACCTCCGGGTTGGATCCGGAGGCCGCCCGCGAGATGATCGAGCGCATCCGCGTGCTCAACGCGGCCGGCGTCACCGTATTTGTGTGCACCCACAACCTGGCGGAAGCCGAGCAGTTTTGCACGCGCTTCGTGTTTCTGGATCACGGACGCATCCTGGAGGCCGGCACGCTGGAGGAGTTGGAGCGCAAATATGTGGCCGAAATCGTGCTGCGGGTGGAGACGGCAGCCGCGATTGCGCCGGAGCTGCCCGATGGGCTGACCGGCGAGGCGGTGCGCGGCGGGTTCACCGTGAAGCTCCCGGGCAAGGCCTCCATTCCGGCCTTTCTGCGCAAGCTCTGCGCCCAACAGGACATCTACGGCGCCACCATTGAGAACAGCAACCTCGAGGCGCTCTATTTCGAAATCAGGAGGGCCAAGCCATGAACAGACGCACCATTTTCACCCTCATGCGCAAGGACATCCGTGCCATCACGGCCAGCACGCAGTTGTGGTTGCCCATGCTCATCGTTCCGCTGATGTTCGTGGTGGTGCTGCCCGGCGTGTTTCTCATCCTGGGGCGCAACGTGGATATGGCGAACGACAAAGACAATATGCAGTTCCTCCAGCAGCTCATGGGCAGCATCCCCCAGGGGGCGCTGCGTACGCAGATAGAGGGCTTCGGCTCACTCAACGCCCAGGTTGTCTATCTGATGATTAACTACCTCTTCGCGCCTCTGTTCCTGATGGTACCGGTCATGGTGTCCAGCATCGTGGCGGCAGCGGCCTTCGTGGGCGAGAAGGAGAAACGTACGCTGGAGACGCTGCTCTTCACCCCCATGAGCGAGATGGAGCTGTTCCTGGGCAAGATGCTGGCGGCATTCGTGCCGGCGGTCGTTGTTTCCTGGGTTGGGTTTCTGCTGTTCACGGCGGAGTTCATGGTGCTGGGCGCGCCGCTGTTTGGCGGGTACGTGCTGCCGGCGCCCCACTGGCTGGCCATCATCCTGTTCCTGGTGCCGGCGCTCTCACTGCTCATGGTCTTCCTTAATGTTCTGGTCAGCGCCAAGGTCAAGGGATATCAGGAAGCGCAGCAGTTCAGCGTCTTCGTCATCCTGCCGCTGCTCTTCCTTGTGTATGGCCAGATTGGCGGTATCGTGCTGCTGGGTACGCCGCTGCTGCTGGCCTGCGCCGCCGGCATCTTTGTGCTGGACGGCGTGCTCATCCGCATCGCCGTGAAGGGCTTCAACCGGGATCGGCTCTTCCGCACGCAGGTGCTGTGAGGGCGGATGCCGGATGTTAAATGTTCCTCGTAAACATGCTGTCGTGCTCCAATAGGGCCTCCACTGTGTCGAAGCCCAGGCGCTTCAACAGGGTGTAGGTGTAGGGGTTCTCCAGCGGGGTGACGTAGGTGGCGGTGTCTCCGTATTCGTTGACGTGCTCGCGGCCCTCCGCCGCAGGGATCATCACCTTCGGCCCGCCGACGCACCCGCCCACGCAGCCCATTCCCTCCAGAAAGTTGGCGGGCACGTCGCCCTGGCTCAGGCGCTCCAGCAGCTTTTTGCACTCCACCATGCCGTTGGCCTGGAAGGCGCGCAGCGGCACGTGCTCTCCCTTGAGGCCGCTGAGCGTGCTGGCCACAGCCTCGCTGACGCCGCCGGTGCGGGCGTAGATACGCCCCGCGCGGGAGGAATGATCGCGCTGGTCGTCGGGCATTTCCGTGAGGTTGATGCCGGCGACCTCCAGAAACTGCTCCATCTCCTTGAAAGTCAGTACAAAATCCACGGCGTCGGCGATGTCAGGCTCCTTCGCCTCGGCCTTCTTTGCCAGGCACGGGCCGATGAACACGGTCTTGGCGTCGGGGTGGATGTGCTTGATGGCCCGCCCGCAGGCCACCATGGGGGAAACCGACGGCGGCACGTGGGTGACAAACTCGCTGTATTTGCGGCGGATGGCGGCCATCCACATGGGGCAGCAGCAGGACGTGAGCAGGAAGTCGCTCTCGTCGTGCACGATGCGGTCGTACTCCAGCGCCTCTTTGAGGGTCAAAAGATCGGCAAAGAGCGCGACCTCCAACATGCCCTGGAACCCTAGGCGCTTGAAGGCCGAACGCAGGCGGCCCACGGTGACCTCTGCTGTGAACTGCCCCAGGAAGGCCGGGGCGATCATGGCAAAGACCGGCGTGTCGCGGCGCTGCAGCAGCTCAATGAGGGGGATGAGGTCGCGCCGCTCCTTGAGGTTGCTCTCCCGGCAGCGCTCCACGCAGTCGCCGCAGCCCACGCACTGGTCAGCGTCCACGATGACCCGGCCGTTCTCGTCCCGCCGGATGGCGGAGAAGAGACACCCGAGTTCGCATTGGCACTGGCCCTCCGGGCAGGTGCAGTCGCCCATGGCCACGACCGGTGCCGCGCCGCCCGCTTCCAGCAGGGTGTTGAGGGCGGCTGCGCTGTATTCGCGGCTGTCGCGCAGGCGGTCCACCTCGCCGGGCAGGTCGTGGCGGAGCGCGGCCTCCACCAAACGTCGGTACAGGGTTTCATAATTGTCCTTGGCCATGACATCCTCCCGGCGCGATTTCGCAGTTTTTATTCATTATACCAAAGAGTGCCCATCGTCGCAAAACCTCGTCACAGCCCGAAAAAGCGGTGGCGTGCCGAACAAATGGACGCGCCAGCGGGCATTTTTCGGCGATTTGGGGGCAGTGCGCCTCTCTTCGCGTTTGCTGTGTGCTATGTTTTGTGCTAAAATACTCGCAGCTTATGCAATCGAAAGGAAGATAGATTTTGGACGATCCCTTACCTAGTCTGCTGCTGCAGCTGGTACTCATTCTGGTAAATGCTTTTTTCGCTTGTACGGAAATTGCCGTCATTTCCCTTAACGACGCAAAGCTGAAAAAGAGTGCGGAGAACGGCGACAAGCGCGCCGCGGTTCTCGTTCGTCTCACCGAGCAACCCGCCCGTTTCCTGGCCACCATACAGGTGGGCATCACGCTGGCGGGTTTTTTGGGCAGCGCCTTCGCCGCCGACAACTTCGCCGACGGGCTGGTTGCCTGGCTGCTGAGCTTGGGCGTGGGCCTCTCCGCTTCCGCCCTCAAGACCCTGTCTGTTATCTTCATCACCATCATTCTCTCCTTCTTCACACTGGTGCTGGGCGAGCTGGTGCCCAAGCGCATCGCCATGCAAAAGGCGGAGCCCATCGCCATGGCTGTGGGCGGGGTCATCACCTTTGTGGCCCGCGTCACCGCGCCGCTGGTGTGGCTGCTGACGGCCTCTACCAATGGGCTGCTGCGTCTCTTCCGCATGAACCCCGACGCCGAGGAGGAGAACGTCACCCAGGAGGAAATCCGCATCATGGTGGACCTGGGCGAGGAGAAGGGAACCATCGCGCCGGAGGAAGGCGAGATGATCGACAACGTCTTCGAGCTGGGCAAGAAGACCGCCGAGGAAGTGATGACCCACCGCACCGACATGAGCGTGCTGTGGATGGAGGACTCGGCGGACAGCTGGGAGGAGACGATCTGCGGGACGAACTACTCCCGCTACCCGGTGTGCGGCGAGGACATGGACGACATCGTGGGTATTCTCCACGTGCGCGATTATTTCTGCAACCTGCGCTGCGCCGAGCCTCAGGACATCAAGAGCCTGCTGCGCCCGGCCTATGTGGTGCCGGAGACCGCCCGCGCCGACGTTCTCTTCCGCGAGATGAAGCGCAACCGCGTGCACATCGCCGTGGTGGTGGATGAATACGGCGGCACCAGCGGTATCCTCACGCTGGAGGACCTGCTGGAGGAGATCGTCGGCCAGATTGAGGACGAGCACGACGACGACGAGCAGGAGATCATCACCCTGGGTGAGAACCACTGGCGGGTGAGCGGTTCAGCGGAGATCGGCCAGCTGGCCGACGAGCTGTGCCTGCAGTTCCCCGAGGGCGATTATGACACCCTGGGCGGCCTCATCTTCGCCCAGATGAGCTCCATCCCCGAGGATGGCACCCACCCCGAGGTGGACGTGGGCAACCTGCACATCCGCGTGGAGGAACTGACCGACCGGCGGGTGGAGTGGGCCGAGCTGACCGTCGTGCTCCCAGAGGAGGTCGCTGTGGAGGAAGACTAGGCCGGCGGAACGTGTAAGGGGCAACGGCCAAACCTGGAACACAAACAAAGCCACCGATTGAACGCTGTCATAGGAACCATCGGGTATGACAGGAAATGGAGAAACACTTCTGAGAAATCAGAAGTGTTTCTTTGTGATTCACGGTGGATTTGGAGACTTCGCATGATGTTCATCACACGCGCTTCAGCTCTGCCACATAGAGATCTGCAGAATGCGAAGCGGGATTCCCTTCTTTCGCGCCGGTTCATGATACGAGCTCTCCACATAAATAACGGAATCCGTCTTTGCAGGTGAAGAATTTCCTGTTTTGCATGAAACCCATCCGCTATGCAAAATATGCTGTTGTGGTAATATAGGTTTTACATAAGCTTTTGCCCCTTTCCTGCCGATGCAATCAATCAATAGGAAGGAAGGAACGCCATGACTTCAAAGGAACGGATACGTGCAGCGCTCTCCCACAGACAGACGGACAAGGTTCCATCCA
>JAEYRA010000203.1 GCA_023409755.1 Bacillota bacterium | reverse complement strand
CCGGAGGGCTAGCACGGGAACAACAGCAAAACCCGCCCGCAGGCGAAATCGTTCTATCGGGAACCCGGCATGAGCGCGCAGGCCCATCGATCGCCCCATCGCATTGCTGCGCAATGCTCGCCCTGCTCTCAACGATTCTGAAGAATCGTCTGTCGCAGGGCGGGGGTGAGACCCGGCGACATGCGCGGCGTGCGATCAACCGACAGTTTGGACAAGAATATCTGATTCACCAAGGCGCGAGCGTCTTGGCGACACAGGAGGGAATATGAACGCGAAAGGCACCGTCTTCAAATACGGCAACAACGTCGACACCGACGTCATCATTCCGGCGCGGTATTTAAACAGCTCTGAGCCCGCCCATCTGGCGGCCCACTGCATGGAGGACATCGACGCTGACTTCACCAAAAAGGTGAAGCCGGGCGACATCATCGTGGCCGGCGACAACTTCGGCTGCGGTTCCTCCCGCGAGCACGCGCCCATCGCCATCAAGGCCAGCGGCGTGTCCTGCGTCATTGCCAATAGCTTCGCGCGCATCTTCTTCCGCAACGCCATCAACATTGGGCTCCCCATTCTGGAGTGTGCAGAGGCCGTGGCCGGCATCGCCGCCGGCGACGAGGTGGGGGTCGACTTCGACACCGGCGTCATCCGCGATGTGACCAGCGGCAAGGCCTTCCAGGCCCAGCCGTTCCCGCCGTTCCTGCAGGGCATCATCGCTGCCGGCGGGTTGCTCAATAGCATCGCCAAGGACGGGGAGGTGGGCGCATGAACGCCAAGATCGCATTGATCCCCGGTGACGGCATCGGCCCCGATGTGGTGGCGCAGGCCGTCCGGGTGCTGGAGAAGGTGGGCGAGCGCTTCGGCCATTCCTTTGCCTTCCGCACGGTGCTGGCCGGCGGCGCGGCCATCGATGCCACCGGCGCACCCCTGCCCGACGAGACCATGGCCATCTGCCGGGAGTCTGACGCGGTGCTGCTGGGCGCGGTGGGCGGCCCCAAGTGGGACACTCTGCCCGGCGACCAGCGGCCCGAAAAGGCTCTGCTCGGCCTGCGCGGCGGGCTTTCTCTGTTTGCGAACCTCCGCCCGGCGCTGCTGTACCCCGAGCTAGCTGCGGCCTGCCCACTGCGGCCCGAGCTTGTGGAGGGCGGTCTCGATGTCCTCGTGGTGCGTGAGCTGACCGGCGGGCTCTACTTCGGTGCCAGGGGCCACACCCAGACAAGCACCGGTGAGAGCGCCTACGACACCATGGTCTACTCCGACTATGAGGTGGAGCGCGTGGCCCGGCAGGGCTTTGAGGCCGCCCGGGTGCGCCGCAAACACCTGACCTCCGTGGACAAGGCCAACATTCTGGAAAGCTCCCGCCTGTGGCGGCGCACGGTGGAGCGGGTGGCGGCCGACTACCCCGACGTGACCGTGGACCACCTGTATGTGGACAACGCCGCCATGCAGCTGGTGGCCCGGCCCAAGCAGTTTGACGTCATCCTCTCAGAGAATACCTTTGGTGACATCCTGTCGGATCTGGCTTCGGTCATCACCGGCAGCATCGGTATGCTGCCCTCCGCAAGCCTTGGCCACGGCAGCTTCGGCCTCTACGAGCCTGTGCACGGCTCGGCCCCCGACATCGCCGGGCAGGACAAGGCCAACCCCCTGGCCACCATTCTTTCGGCGGCCATGCTGCTGCGCCATTCCCTGGCGCTGGAGAGTGAGGCCCGCGCCATCGAGGACGCCGTCAAGGCCGTGCTGGCAGCAGGGGTCCGCACCGGCGACATCGCCACTCCCGGCTGTATCCGGGTCGGTACCGAGGAAATGGGCCGGCGCATTGCCGAGGCCCTCTGAACATAGAAAGGTTGTGAATTTCATGCGCTCCGACGCAGTTAAAAAGGGGATGGAGCGGGCTCCTCATCGCTCGCTCTTCAAGGCCATGGGCTACACCGACGAGGAGATCGCCCGTCCGCTCGTCGCCGTCGTCCATGCCCACAGCGAGATTGTGCCCGGTCACATGCACCTCGATAAGGTGGCTGAGGCTGCGGCGGCGGGCGTGCGCATGTCCGGCGGCACGCCGGTCAAGTTCCCCGTCATCGGCGTGTGCGACGGCATTGCCATGGGCCACAAGGGCATGCATTATTCCCTGGCCTCGCGGGAGTTGATAGCCGATTCCATCGAGGCCATGGTGACCGCCCATGCCTTTGACGCCATGGTGCTGGTGCCCAACTGTGACAAGATTGTGCCGGCGATGCTCATGGCGGCGGCGCGGGTCAACATCCCGTCCATCGTGGTGAGCGGCGGGCCCATGCTGGCAGGCGCCGGGGCCAGCGATTTGAACTCGGTCTTTGAGGGCGTGGGTGCCCACGCCGCCGGCAAGATCGACGAGGCCGCCCTGCGGCACATTGAGGACACGGCCTGCCCGGGCTGTGGTTCCTGCTCGGGCATGTTCACCGCCAACAGCATGAACTGCCTGTGCGAGGCGCTGGGCATGGCGCTCCCCGGTAACGGTACCATCCCGGCGGTGTACGCGGCGCGTCTGCGGCTCGCGAAGCACGCCGGCATGCAGATCATGAAACTCATCGAGATGGACCGGAAGCCGCGGGACATCCTGACGCCCCAGGCCTTTGAGAACGCGCTGACCGTGGACATGGCGCTGGGGTGCAGCACCAATTCGGTGCTTCACCTGCTGGCCGTGGCACAGGAGGCCGGCGTGCCGCTCGATCTTTCGGTCATCAGCCGGGTCAGCGCCCGCACGCCCAACCTCTGCCGCCTCAACCCGGCGGGTCACCACCATGTGGAGGATCTGGATCGCGCCGGCGGGGTGCGCGCCGTCATGGGTGCGTTGCTGGCGGCGGGGCTGCTGAATGGCAGCTTGCCGACGGCCACCGGCCGCACCGTGGCCGAGAATGTGGCTGACGCCCCGGTGCTGGACGCCACGGTCATCCGCCCGGTCAGCGAGCCCTACGCCGCCACCGGTGGCATCGCGGTGCTCACCGGCAACATCACCCCCGACGGCGCGGTCGTCAAGAAGGCCGCCGTCGCGCCGGAGATGATGCGCCACAGTGGCCCGGCCCGGGTCTTTGACGGCGAGGAGGAGGCCATCCAGGCCATCTTCGGCGGCAAGATCGTGGCCGGCGACGTCGTCGTCATTCGCTACGAAGGCCCGGCCGGCGGCCCCGGCATGCGGGAGATGCTCATGCCCACCTCGGCGCTGATGGGTGCGGGGCTCGATAAGTCGGTGGCGCTTTTAACCGACGGGCGCTTCAGCGGGGCTACCCGCGGCGCGGCCATTGGCCACGTGTCGCCGGAGGCTGCCTCCGGCGGGCCCATCGCCCTGGTGCGGGAGGGCGACATCGTGGACATCGACATAGATAAGGGTACATTGAATGTGCGTGTGAGCGATGAGGAATTGAAGGCCCGACGGGCCCAGTGGTCGCCCCGGCCGCCCCGCATCACCACCGGCTACCTGGCCCGGTACGCCCGCCTGGTCTCCCCGGCCAGCGAAGGCGCCGTGGTGCGCTGACGAAGGAGGAACGTGCAATGAAGCTGACAGGATCCCAGATCCTGCTGGAGTGTCTGAAGGAACAGGGCGTGGACACGATCTTCGGGTTTCCCGGCGGGTCGGTTCTCTACATCTACGACGCCCTGGAGCAGGATGGTACCATCCGCCACGTGCTGACGGCCCACGAACAGGGGGCCTGCCATGCCGCCGACGGCTACGCCCGCTCCACCGGCCGGCCCGGCGTGGTGCTGGCGACCTCCGGCCCCGGGGCCACCAACCTGGTGACGGGCCTGGCGACGGCCTACATGGACTCCACCCCCATGGTGGCGCTGACGGGCAACGTCACCACAGCGCTCCTGGGGCGCGACAGCTTCCAGGAGGTCGACATCGTGGGCATCACCATGCCCATCACCAAGCACAACTACCAGGTGCGCAGTGTGGAGAAACTGGCCCCCACCCTGCGGGAGGCCTTTGCCGTGGCCGCCAGCGGCCGCCCCGGCCCCGTGCTTGTGGACATCCCCAAGGACATCACCGCTAAACTCTGCGAGTATGAGCCGGCCCGGCCCATACCGCCAACCCCGCCGCCCACGCCGTCGGAGCGCGAGATCAGCGATGCGGTGGAGCTCATCCGCAATGCGCACAAACCGTTCCTCTTCGCCGGGGGTGGCGTGGTGCGCTGCCGGGCCGATGGGCTGCTCACCCGCTTTGCCGAGCGCATCTGCGCGCCGGTTGCCTGCAGTCTCATGGGGCAGGGGGCCATCAGCAGCGAGCACCGGCTCTTCACCGGCATGATCGGCATGCACGGCTCCAAGGCGTCCAACATGGGCGTGACGAACTGCGACCTGCTGATCGTGGTGGGAGCGCGTTTCTCAGACCGCGTCATTGGCCGCTCCGACGGCTTTGCCCCCGATGCCCAGGTGTTGCACATCGACATCGACCCTGCGGAGGTCAACAAGAACGTTCAGGCTCACCACGGCATCGTGGGTGACCTGGCCGTGGTGCTGGAGGCGCTGCTTGCCCGCCTGCCTGAGTTGCGCCGGCCCGACTGGCTGGCGCAGATCGACCGCTGGAAGGCCGAAGCGCCCCTCGCCTATGGCAATGGCGGGCTCAAGCCCCAGTACGTCATTGAGCAACTGACGGCCCTGGCAAACGACGACACCATCGTGGTGACCGACGTGGGTCAGCACCAGATGTGGACGGCCCAATACTACCACTTCCGCCGGGCGGGCAGCCTTGTCACCTCCGGTGGGCTGGGCACGATGGGCTTTGGCATGGGTGCGGCCATCGGTGCCAAGGTGGGCAATCCCGATCGTCCGGTCGTGCTCATCACCGGGGACGGCAGCTTCCGCATGAATCTGAACGAGCTGACCACGGTGGCCCGCTACGGTGTACCGGTAAAGATTCTGCTCATCAACAACCACACCCTGGGCATGGTGCGCCAGTGGCAGACGCTCTTTTACGAGCGGCGATACAGCCAGACCGACCTCATCGAGAACGTCAACCTCTGCAAGGTTGCCGAGGGCTTCGGCTTGCCGACCCGGCGGCTGACCGACCGCGCCGATGTGGAGGACGCCCTGACCTGGCTGCTGCAGAGCCCCGGTCCCGCCTTCCTGGAGTGTGTGGTGGACCATGACGAGATCGTGCTGCCCATGGTGGCCCCCGGCGACAGCATCGACCGGTTCGTGCACGCGGC
>JAEYRA010000201.1 GCA_023409755.1 Bacillota bacterium | reverse complement strand
CGGCGGTTGGGGAGGGGGATGGGGATGAAACCAGAGCTGTATGATTTCCTGAATGGTCACATGGAGGGTACTGGGGTTGTTGGCTGATCCAGATACTGGCAGGTTGGTTGGCCATTGACGATGACGCGGATGACCGGCGGTGCCGCAGTATTGTTCGTGGTGGGTCAGCACGGCCATCAAGGCGCTGTCGGCACCCCGCAGTGTGTACACAGGTGGGGCCATGCCCTGCGGCATGGCCCCTTGCTTCTATTCTACCGTTGCTGTTGTCTAATACTTCCCAAAGTCCTTCTCGCCCAGCATGATCTTTGGCTTGCTGGTCGTTGCCTTGGGCTGGGGGAGTGCACGGGTACTTGTCGTACCCGCCTGTTGTGTCCCCGCCTGACCTTTCAGCTGGAACCTGCCCACCATTTCCCTGAGCAATGCTGCTTGGCTGGAAAGCTCCTCGCTCGTGGCAGCGCTTTCTTCGGCGGTGGCGGATGTGGTCTGCACCACCTGCGCCACCTGCTCGATGCCGCGGCTCACCTGCGACACCGCAGTCGCCTGCTCATTGCTGGCTGTGGCAATACCGTCCACCAGCGTGGAAGCCTTCTCGACGCCCTTCATGATGCTGCTCAGCGCGTCCGCCGTTTCGTTCGCGATGCGGGTACCGTTTTCCACTTTCTTGATCGTTCCCTCAATGAGGTCCGTCGTCTCCTTCGCGGCGTTGGCGCTGCGGCCCGCCAGCGAACGAACTTCCTCTGCGACCACCGCGAACCCCTTGCCGTACTGCCCGGCGCGGGCGGCTTCCACGGCGGCGTTCAAGGCCAGCAGGTTGGTTTGGAAGGCGATATCGTCAATGACCTTAATGATCTTGGAAATGCTTGTGGAGGCCTCGTCGATGTCCTTCATGGAGTTGAGCATGTCCTGCATGCGGTTGTTGCCGGTTTCTGCACTTACTTTCGCCTCAGCGGAAAGAGTGCTGGCCTGGCTGGCGCTCAGGGCGTTCTGCTTGGTCTGCTCGGAGATGGTGCTGATCGACACGGTCAATTCCTCGATGGAACTGGCCTGCTCGGTTGCGCCCTGGGACAAGGCCTGCGCACCGCCGGACACCTGTTCGGAGCCGGAGGCCACCTGGTCGGCTGCAGCACGGATATCCGCAAACGTCATGTTCAGCGAGTCGATGATCTTGTTGATGGAGTCCTGCAATGCAACGAAGTCGCCCAGATAGGTGTTCTCGATCTCAACATCGATGTTGCCGTTTGACAACTCACCCAAAACTCTGGAGATGTCGTCGATGTATCCCTTGATCGTGCGCACACTGTCATGCAGGTTGCCGCTGATCCCGTTGTAAAGCTCATAGAGATCCTGTGTGTCCGCGTCGGGCTGGGCAACTTCCATGTCGCAAAGGAGTTCCCCACGGGACAGCCGTTCCAGATTGGCGACCAGCTTTTGAATTTCCGCCGACTGGTAATCGGATTGCTTATCCTTGATTTGGTCCGCGTCCTTGATGAGACGGAATGCCTTTTCCACCTCATCCAGAATGGCATTGACCCCAGTAATCATGAAGGAATACTGGCCTTGGAAGACAGCAGGGTCGCCGCGTTTGGTGAAATCACCTGACTCCACAGACTCAATCAGCATGGTGAACTCACTGGACAGATTGTCCAATGTTGCCTTCACGCTCATCATGCTGCGGGACAGCACATCACGATCCGAACGGATGGCAACCGCCGCATTGACGTCACCGGCCGCTAGCGTCTCAGCGGCAATGGAGCAATCCTTCGTCCCTTGTATGATCTTCTGGAAGGCAGTGGACAGCATCCCGATTTCATCCTTGGAGGAAGAAACCACCTGCACGTCGATGTCGCCCAACGCCAGTTTGTTGGCGGCATCCACAATTCGTTTGATGGGCTTGTTGATGCTCATGCGGGAGAAGAGCAGGAGCAACACCACGCTGATGAGCAGCGCCACAACGGACGCAAGGATCAGCGTCGTTTGCAGGGAGTAAATCGTGGCGAACAGCTCGCTGTCCAGCGCGGATACCGCAATGGACCATGTTGTGCCCTCCACCGGTGCGTAAGCGAGGTATTTTTTCGCGCCGTGGTACACATAGGAACCGACGCCCTTCTCGCCAGCAGCCATCTTCTTTTCAAGATCGACAAGCACCTGCAGGCTAGGGTCCGTCTTTACGCTGACGAAGTCGTTGTCCTTCACCTTTACGAGGTCCGTGTTTTTATGGATCGTGGTGGTGCCATCGTTGTCGTTGACATAGCAATAGCCGCTTTCGCCCACCTTGACGGAGGCAATCACATCGCTGATCGCGTTGTAATTGATCAACACTACCAGCACTTTATCCGTATCAGCAATTTTGGCGAAGCCGTAAAAAACGAGTTTGTCGTCCTTCTCCAAATACTCAGGGGTGGAGATATAACTATCTTTGCCCAGTGCCTCTTTGAAAAACGCTTTGTCCGCAAGGCTATCGGTCGTACCGTCCGTGTAGGAGACGGCGCCATCGGCCCCGGCAATGCCAGTACGGAGGCTATCAAAGGTGCTGGACATTGCTTTCAGCTCTGTCAGCGCGTCCCCGGATGCGAGCTGTTTGGAATTCGCAACGTATTCCATCGATTGGCTGATCATCTCCACCCGCTCAGACAGCATGACAGAACTGTCTATGGCGCGGTTCTGTAAAAACTCATCGGATAACGCTCGTATACCCGAGGTTGCAAAAAAGATCGAACAGAAACCAATGGAGCCCAGTGATAGAACTAGAATGATTGAGGAAATTAGAGCAATCTTAAGACCAATTTTCAAGTTCCGAAACCAACTCATGACAGCCTCCGGTTTGTTGTAAATGTGTATATTATTCGCAGCCAATGGATAAAGACACTTCTTACTAGATGCCCGATCCAAGGCCGGTTAAACCAACTCTATATGCGCCATTCAGTTAGTACTGGGGCAGGAAGATCTCGCGGCTGCGCCCCGTCCGGTCACCGTTGCCCCCGGCATGGCAAGCGAATTCGAGCCGTTCGTGTTCCGTCCCGCGCTGGCGGCAAGTGTTCTGCGTCGTCCTTACCGGTCACCGCGCACAAAGGCGGTAACGGCAGCCAGTTTCCCTATGGCATGGGGAAGATGCCGAAGAAGATTGCCCGCCTGTGTCTGATAAGCACCGCTGCTGCTGTTTAAGTTCAGTCCCGGCCATTCACCGGCATCCCAGTTGTGTCATGCTGCCAGGGCACTGCGAGCCTCCGCCACCAGGGGGCGTGCCCCAGGCGGGCAGCAGCAACGCCATGTCCGCAAGGCCCGGCCCGGTCACCGGCACGTCAAAGTGCCCACCATGCTACGGCGGGTGGCGGCGCAGGAAACACCGGTGTAGCAGGGCGATCCCGTCAACCCTAGATGAAGACCGCGATAAGATATGCCATTTTGCTTGTTCAAAGAGGGGATTGGCTGATCAGAGCTGGATGATTTCCTGAATGGTGATGTTGAGCGTGCTGGTGTCGTTGGCCAAGTCCAGGTACTGGTCGGAGGGCTGGCCATCAACGATGACACGGATCACCGGCCGCATGCTGGAGAGTTCATAGTTCTTGGTCACAATGCCGATGAGACCGTTGCTGAGACGCACACAGGTGCCCACCGGGTAGGGTGCGACCTTGCGGCAGAAGGCTTTGACGACCTTGGGGTCGAAGGTGGTGCCAAAGCCACCCATGATGTATTCGATGGCGTCGGACGGCAGCATAGCCTTTCGGTAGGGCCGGTCGGATGTCAGCGCGTCGTATACGTCAGCCACGCAGATGATGCGGCCGAAGAGGGGAATGGTTTCCCCCATCAGACCCTTGGGGTAACCGGTGCCGCAGAATTGCTCGTGGTGGGTCAGCACGGCCATTAGGGCACTTTCAGGCACCTTACTGTGTATCCGCAGGTGGTTGTGCCCCAGTTCGCTGTGGCGGCGTACTTCCTGCAGTTCGTCGGGCGTCAGCAGGCCGGGTTTGTTGATGATGCGCCGGTCGATGAACACCTTGCCGATGTCGTGAATGAGTGCGCCTAACGCCAGCTCATTGAGCTTGGTGCGGTTGAGCCCCATCACCGAGCCAGTGACAACCGAGAGCACCGCCACGTTGACACTGTGGCTGAAGGTGTAGTCATCAAAGGTGCGCAGGTCAACGACATTCACCATGAGTTTGCGATTGCTGAGGATTTCGTCCACCATGTCGGTGATGACCGTGCCAATGATATTCAGCTGGGAACGGGCCCGTGTTTCGGTGCGGTTCTTTATGCTGATGTAGAGGGATTGTATTTCCCGTTTGGCCTTGTGCTTCAGGGTGTCACTGATGACGCTGAAGACCTCCAGGTCCTTGGAAAGATTATCTACCACATATACGCCTTGAAAGCCGATCTGTTCGATCCGCTTGATGAGAACTTCGGTCAAAGAAACTCCCCTGCGCAGCAGCACCTTGTATCCTTCCATAACGAGGTCGGAAGCAAGGATCTGACCAGGACGCAGGCAGTTGGCAGGAATGTATCTCATGGATTAGAGGCCTTTCGCGATGCGTTGACAGGGCGCATGCACCAACCGTGCTCTTTTTATATACCCACCGTCGCTTCCTTCAATCGCACAGTGAAAAATCATACATTATTTTGTTATCCTATGCAATTGTTTGGTTTGTCAGAATGTGTGTTGTATGAGGAGCTTTTACGCGTATTCTGCCGAAGGATGGGGCACAATTGTTTGCTTTTCCAGCTTAAGGGCGGTATCATAAAGAGGAGTAAGCGATGGAACGGAGGAATGCCCGGTGAACGAATCCCTTGGCCTTATCATCAAAGTGGTGGACAGCTTCGGCTTCCTGTGTGAGAATTACAGCCTTGATCTCGTCCACTATTCCTACGATCGTCGATCCTACAGCAATTTCCTCATGTATTTTGAGGGCAACGAGCTGTTGCTGCGCCTGACGCTGGAAAAGGGACAGCTCTACATCCACGTGGCGTCGCCGCTGCTGGCGGAGGAATGGCATAGCCTGCACCGGGTGCTGCGGGTGGCAACCCGGCACGGCGGGGAACTGACTGCCGAGGAGCAGAACTGCGACTATTGGCGGTTGGGACGGGGGCTGGAATCCCAGTTTTCCCTGGCCGCGCGGCAGCTCAACAGGGTGGTGCCCCATATCGTGAACCTTTTTCGGGCGAAGGACTTTGATACCGTGCGGCAGGAGCTGAAAAGCTATGCAAGGCCTCGCTTGGGCGATGCCTGAGCGCATCACGGGGGTAATCCTTGGCCCAGTTGCCGGTGGACTCTCGGTGACGGAGTGACCATGAAAAAGAAGATGAGAATCATTTTGGTTGCCATCACCTGCGTGCTGTTGCTGACGGCATTGGCGGCGGCAACCTTTTTCATCTCCCGTTCCCGCAGTTTCCAGTTTTTCGGGGGGCTGGTTAACCATGTGGAAACCGAGCAAAAGCTCGTTGCACTGACCTTTGACGACGGGCCCACTGAGTTCACGGGGGAGATTCTGCAAACGCTGGAGGAGCGCAACGTCAAGGCGACGTTCTTCCTCATCGGCAGCCAGATTGAGGACAACCCCCAGTGGGCGCGGCAGATTGCCGACGCCGGGCATGAGCTTGGCAACCACAGCTACAGCCACAGACGCATGGTGTTCCATCGGTACGGTTGGATCGCGGGGGAGATTGTGCGAACAGACGAGTTGATCCGCGAGAGCGGCTACGACGGGGAGATCCTTTTCCGCCCGCCCAATGGCAAGAAACTGGTACTGCTGCCGCTCTACCTGCGCAACCACGGGCGCAAAACAATCCTTTGGACACTGGAACCGAACTCTGACGCAGAAACCAACACCAGCGCCGAGGGCATCGTGCAGTCGGTGTTGGAGAACGTCCGGCCCGGCAGCATCGTTCTGCTGCACCCGATGTATGAGAAGGCGGGTGCGACTTCCCGCGATGCCTTGCCGGGCATCGTCGATGGGTTGCGGGCCCAGGGGTATGACTTTGTGACTTTAAGCGAGCTGCTGGCCCAAGGCGAAGACCGCGTGGCAGCGCCATGAAACGCAACCAAGCCACCCAACCTGCTGCTTACCGGCTGGTGCGCTCCAACCGAAAAACCGTGGCCATTCAGATTGAGCCCGACGGCGAGGTGGTGGTGCGCGCGCCCCGGCGGCTGCCAGTGGGCGAGGTGGAGTTCCTTTTGCAGCAAAAGGCCAACTGGGTTGCCCGCAAGCAGCAGGAGGTGCGGCAGCGTGCCTTGGCACACCCCGCCCCGGTGCTTCGCACGGGGGAGGGGCTGCCCTTTCTGGGCCGGACGCTGATGGCGGTGCCCGGGGCGGGGGTGGATGTTGAGCGGGTTGGCGAGGTACTGATGCTGCCGGCGACGAACCTCGAGGCCGCGCTGCGCCGGTGGTACCGGGCCCAGGCGCTGGCGGTGCTCACGGCCCGCACCGCGGAGCTGGCCGCCCGCCATGGCATTTCCTATGCTTCGGTCACCGTCACCGACGCCCGGCGGCGGTGGGGTTCCTGCGGGGCTGACGGCCGCATCCATTACAGCTGGCGGCTCATTCTGGCCGCACCGGAAGCCATCGATTACGTCGTGGTGCATGAGCTCTGCCACCGGCTGGAGCTCAACCATTCCCCGGCATTCTGGGCACAGGTTGCCGCGCTCCTCCCCGATTGGCAGGAGCGCGAGCGGTGGCTCCGGGACCACGGCGGCCTGTTGCGGCTCTTCCAGAATAACCCAAAATAACGCACGGCGTCCGGATTGCGCAGTCTCTTTGCCATCCGGACGCCGCATTTCATTTATTGTTCCCTAGCCCGGCGGCAGCGGCTGGCCAAAGGCCGAGGCCCGTTCCTCTTTCATTTCTTTCAGGTGGCTGATGAGCTCCACCATCCAGTCCGGTCGGCCGTCGGGCGTCCCGGCAAGGCTGTGTACGATGCGGGCATAGTCCAGCAATGCGCCATAGCGCCGGAAGCCCGCCTGCCGCCCTTCCCAGCCATCCGCCAGCGGCCATTCGGCCTGGTAGCCCGCCAGGAAGGCCGCGGCTGCCGCCGCTTGTTGTTCTTCCGGCAGTTCTTCGGCCAGGTTGTCCAGGGTTTGGCACACGTCCATCTCATACCAATGCACGGTGCAGTCGTCGAAGTCGATGGCGGTGTACACCCCGGTGTCCTCGTCGTAGAGCACGTTGTCCAATTCGTAGTCCCCATGAATCATGCCATACACATTCGGCGTTGCCGGCAGCACCGCGAGCCACTCCCGCAGCAGCGCAACTTCGCGCAGGGCCTCGGCGGGGCAGGGGTGAGCCCGCAGCACGGCCTCACACCAGGCAAGCCGCTGACGCCAGTCCGGGCGGCCCGCCGGCGCGGGCAGCGCGGCGCTGCGCCGGTGCAGGCGGCCCAATGCCCGGCCATAGCCTTCGATGAGTGGTGAGCAATCAGGCAGCCAGTCCATGCGGGTGCCCGGTGCGCCGGCAAACACGCCAGCGGCATACCGGCCCCAGGGTGTGTCGTCCACCACCAGCGTGCGGCCGTCCCGCGCTGGCACAGGCAGCGCCACAGCCACGCCGCCTTCCGCCAGCCAGCGGAGGAACGCGAGCTCGGCCTGCGTTTCGGTGGGTGCCTTTTCCTCCACCGGAGCAAAGCGGAGGAAGCGCAGCGCACCATCGCTGGAGAAAAAGGGGTACACCGCATTGGCCGAGATGCGGAAGCGCTCCAGGGCTTCCGGGCGGCCTTGGTCCCAGTCCCAGTGGTCCAGCAGTGTCGTCGCCAGTGCGCGGTTGTCATTGAGGTGCTTGAGTTGTAACATGGCATCCCATCCTTTCCGGTTTGCACCAGCATACCACCGGGCTGCCTTCCGGGTAGGGGAGAGATTGGGTTGACCGGATGTTTCGTGCCAAACCCCAACAGGACGAGACACTAATAAGCTCATTGACTAAAGGGAAGAGAGCCAAAGAAAGAATCGACCGCCGATTCACTCGGCGGGAGGAACGCCACAATCTGAATGGACTGCTTGACAAACCCCGCCCGCAGGCGTGCGTTTCCCCCACAAAACCAACACGACCAACGCAAATGAAAGCCGTCCGGCGACATGCGCGGCGGACGGCTTAACATGGCTATGACGAGTGCTCTTCACTCGCGGCGAGCGCAACGCGATCGCCGCGAAGCGCGCAGCGCTAGATGCGCGCCACGCCGGACTTCCGAGCAGCCTCGGCCACGGCGGCGGCAACCGCCGGGCCCACGCGCTTGTCAAAAGGCTCGGGGATGATGTACTCGGGGTTGAGTTCTTCGGTGCTGATGAGATCGGCGATGGCGCGGGCAGCGGCAATCTTCATCTCATCGTTGATGTCGCTGGCGCGCACATCCAGAGCCCCGCGGAAGATACCCGGGAAGGCAAGCACGTTGTTGATCTGGTTGGGGAAGTCGGACCGGCCGGTGCCCATGACGGCCACGCCGGCGGCCATCGCCTCGTCAGGCATAATCTCCGGCGTGGGGTTGGCCATAGCGAAGATGATCGGATCCTTGGCCATGGTCTTGACCATCTCGGCGGTGAGTGTCTTGGGGGCGGAGAGGCCGATGAACACGTCGGAGCCCACCAGCACATCGGCGAGAGACCCCTTCTTCTTGTGCAGGTTGGAGATCTTCGCCATCTCAGCCTTGACGTCGTTGAGGTTGTCACGGCCCTCATAGATGGCGCCTTTGGTGTCGCACAGGATGACCTTCTTCATGCCCATGGCCATCAGCAGCTTGGTGACGGCGATGCCGGCCGCGCCGGAGCCGTTGACAACGACTTCGATGTCCTTAATGTCCTTGCCCGTCAGCTTCAGGGCGTTGAGCATGGCGGCGACGGTGACGACGGCGGTGCCGTGCTGGTCATCGTGGAAGATCGGGATGTCGCAGACTTCCTTGAGCTTGCGCTCAATCTCAAAGCAGCGGGGAGCGGAGATGTCCTCCAGGTTCACGCCGCCAAAGGAACCGGCCAGCAGCCGGACGGTGTTGACGATGTCGTCCACGCTCTTGCTGCGCACGCACAGCGGGAAGGCATCCACGTTGCCAAACGTCTTAAAGAGCACACACTTGCCCTCCATCACGGGCATGCCGGCTTCCGGGCCAATGTCGCCCAGGCCCAGCACGGCGGTGCCGTCGGTCACCACGGCTACGAGGTTGCCGCGGCGGGTGTAGGCGTAGGAGAGATCGACGTCCTTCTGGATGGCCAGGCAGGGCTCGGCCACGCCGGGGGTGTAGGCCAGCGAGAGATCCTTCTTGTCCTTCACGGGCACGGTGCTGATGACCTCAATCTTGCCCTTCCACTCAGCGTGCTTCTGGATTGCTTCCTGTTTGATGTCCATTGGGTTACCTCCATATTTTGTCCGTACGGTTGCCCGCCGGCTTTTTCAGTCCTGCTTCACTTGGCCAAGGAAGTCCTTCATCTTGCCGTAGCAGCTCGTGAGCTCGGCCTCCTCGGCTGGGGTCAGGGTGAAGCTGAGAATGCTGCTCACACCGTCGGCGTTGACGATGGAAGGAAGGCTCAGCGCCACGTCGTGGATGCCGTAAGGGCCGTCGATGACACTGGCAACGGTGCGGATGGTGTTCTTGTTCTTCAGCAGTGTCTCCACAATGGAGCTGACAACCGACGCGATGGCGTAGTACGTCGCCCCCTTGTTGCGGATCACCTCAGCGCCGCCGTTTTTCACCTTGTTGTAGATCTCAGCCTTCTCCTCGTCGCCCAGGATGATACCGCGCTGGGCGCAGAATTCGTCGATGCCCTGGCCGGCGAGGTTGGTGGCGCTCCACAGCGGCAGCTGGGAGTCACCGTGTTCGCCGATCATGTAGGCATGCACGTTCTGCACGTCAACCTTCAGCTTGTCGGAGAGCTCATAGCGGAAGCGGGCGCTGTCGAGCGCCGTACCCGTGCCCATGACCCGGCCGTTGGGCAGGCCGGACCACTTCTGAATGAGGTAGGTCAGGATGTCCACGGGGTTGGCCACCACCAGGATGACGCCGCGGGTGTAGTGTGCCATGATGTTGCGGGTTATCTCCCGCGCGATGGGCACGTTCTTGTTGGCCAGGTCCAGCCGGGTTTCGCCAGGCTTGCGGTTGAGACCCGCCGTCACGATGATGACATCGCAGTCGGCGCAGTCAGAGTAATCGCCGGCGTGGATCTTCATTTGTCCCATGTGGGACAGGCCGTGACTGATGTCTGCCGCCTCGCCGATCGCCTTGTCGCGCATCACATCGATCAGCACGATTTCACCGACGAGCTGGTTGACGGCAATGGTGTACGCGGACGCGGCGCCAACAAAGCCCGCACCAATGATTGCCACCTTTGTTTTAGATTGGCTCATGGATACCTCCGGAACTATATAAAATTATTAAGCTTGACGATGGTGAGAATTTGAGGAAGAAACGGGTTCACACCACGGGAAACCAATGTTTGACTCAAATTGCAACATCCTACCCCATTGTAGAGCTTATCTTGACAAGATTGTAACACACCGTCCGGTGTTGTCAATTCAACCAATGAGCACATCGCCATAAACATAACGATGATGAAGAAATTTAAACCAGATGTGCAATAATGGAGATAAATAATAATTTAATCATAGAGATCGGCCTGTCCGGTACCATGACAGGATTCGTTCATCGGGTGTGCAGTTTCAACGAAAATCGTACTGCCTTCCCATGGCAATGTGTCCAGAGGAGTGAAAAAAATACGGAAATGGGCAAAAATCAGCTGGAATCCATGCAATTGGGGGCCGGGAAAACGTTGGGAAACGTTGTGTCCAAATGGTTTGTTACAATGATAGAAAGGGGGCAGTGTAGGGGGAGGGGGGATGCGTAGCCATTCTCCCGGCTTCGTGCGTTGCTATTCCGGCTTGAGACTGCCGCCTGCCGATGCCATGGCCCCTCCCTGCACGGCTTGCGGCGGTGTGCAGGCGCCCGTTGCTGCACATTGGTTTATTTTAGGCAAAGGTACCGAGAATCCTTGTTCATTTTAGTTGCTAAAAAATCTTGCCATTATTTTTTAGTAGCTATATAATGTGGGTAAGGGTGATGATATGGAACGAGAAGCGGAACTCATACGCAAGATTTACTGGGCGCTCAACCGCATGATGTGTGAGGCCAGGGTGCCTCGCACCTATGGCACCGGGCACAAGCTGACCTACTCCGACATCGGGCTGTTGAAATCGGTGCGGCAGTATGAGTCAGCCAAGGCTGGCGATCTTTCCCAGTACCTGGGCATCACCAACGGCGCGGTGACCCAGCTGGCACGCAAGCTCATGGACATGGGATACCTGGCCCCCTACCGGCAGGATGGCAACCGCAAAGAGGTTTACTACCTCCTGACGGAGACGGGGGAGCGGGCCTGCCAGGGGTATGACGAGTACAACGACCGGCTGAAGAGCCGGCTGGCCGGCTACTTGGCCCCGTTGGACGCGGAGGCAGTCGCGGCCATTGATGGTATGCTCGATGTCATTCTGGCCAACGTCAGCGGCTGCGGGCGGTGCGGCGACGGTGAGACGAACGAAAAGAAAACGAGGTGTGCAAAATGTCAGACAATTTTTTGACGATACAGGGCCTGCGGGCTTCGGTGGAGGGCAAGCCCATCCTGAAGGGGCTGGACCTGACGGTAAACCGCGGTGAGGTACATGTGCTGATGGGCCCCAACGGCGCGGGCAAGTCCACGCTGGCCAACGTGATCCTGGGTGACCCCCGCTACACCGTGGAGGGCGGCACCATCCTCTTTGAGGGTGAGGACATCGGCGCTCTTCGCACCGATGAGCGGGCGCGGCGGGGCATCTTCCTCTCCTTCCAGGCCCCGCAGGAGATTGCCGGCGTGACGCTGGAGAGTTTCCTGCGCACGGCGCGGGAGGCTCAGACCGGTCAGAATGTCAAGCTCATGCCCTTCCGGCGGGAGCTTCGCGACCGCATGGCCGAGCTCAACATGGACGCAGAGTGGGCCGCACGGTATTTAAACGTGGGCTTCTCCGGCGGTGAGAAGAAGAAGAGTGAGATTCTGCAGATGGCCATGCTCAAGCCCAAACTTGCCATCCTTGATGAGACCGACTCGGGCCTGGACGTGGACGCGGTCAAGACGATCTCCGAGAGCGTGGCCCGGCAGCACGACGCTGGCAACGCCGTGCTCATCATCACCCACATCACCCGCATTCTGGAGCGGCTGCCGCTGGACCGGGTGCACGTGATGGCCGACGGGCGCATCGTCCGCAGCGGCGACGCGGGGCTGGTGGAGGAGATCAACCGCAATGGCTTCGCGCCGGTGCTGAGCGCCTGAGGCGCGGGAGGGAAACCCATGGAGAAGACAAAGACCAGAATTGAAGACTTGAACCGGGAGATGTACGACTTCCGCAACGCCGACGTGGCCAGCTACCGCACCGGGCGGGGGCTGACGGAGGAGATCGTGGCGGACATTTCCCGCCAGAAGAATGAGCCCGACTGGATGCTGGAGAAGCGCCTCAACGCGCTGGGCAGCTACCACCGCATCGCCATGCCGACCTGGGGCCCGTCCCTCGACGAGCTCAACATGGACGACATCGTGGCCTATGTGCGGCCGGACAGCTCCCTCCGCGACAACTGGGGCGAGGTGCCCGGTTACATCAAGGACACCTTTGAGCGCCTGGGCATCCCCAAGGCCGAGCGGGAATCGCTGGCCGGTGTGGGCGCGCAGTACGACTCGGAGGTTGTCTACCACAACGTGCGGGAGGAACTGCTGGCCCAGGGGGTCATCTACACCGACATGGAGACCGCCGTGCGGGAGTATGGCGACCTGGTTCGCGAGCACTTTATGAAGCTGGTGCCGCCCACCGACCACAAGTTTGCGGCGCTGCACGGGGCGGTGTGGTCCGGCGGGTCGTTTGTGTACGTGCCGGCGGGTGTGAAGCTGGAGAACCCGCTGCAGTCCTACTTCCGCCTGAACGCGCCGGGGGCGGGGCAGTTTGAGCATACGCTCATCATTGTGGAGAAGGGCGCGACGGCCCACTTCATCGAGGGCTGCTCGGCTCCGAAGTACAACGTGGTCAACCTGCACGCCGGGTGTGTGGAGCTCTTTGTGCGGGAGGGCGCGACGCTGCGCTATTCCACGATTGAGAACTGGTCCAAGAACATGTTGAACCTCAACACCAAGCGGGCCATGGTGGGGCGCAACGGCACCATCGAGTGGGTCAGCGGCACCTTCGGCTCCCACAAGACCATGCTCTACCCCAGCAGCATCCTGAAGGGCGAGGGGGCACGTTCGGCCTTTACGGGCATCACGTTCGCCTCCGCCGGGCAGGATCTTGACACCGGTACCAAGGTCATCCACGCCGCGCCCAACACTTCCTCAACGATTGACTCCCGCTCCATCAGCAAGGACGGCGGCAAGGCCCTCTACCGCAGCGCCATCCGGATCCTGCCGGAGGCCACGGGGTCCAAGTCCTCGGTTGTCTGCACGTCGCTGATGTTGGACAGGGACTCCCGCTCCGACACGGTGCCGGTCATGGACATCCGCAACGACGAGGTGGACATCGGACACGAGGCCCGCATCGGCCGCATCAGCGACGCGGCCATCTTTTACCTCATGACCCGCGGGCTCACCGAGGAGGCAGCCAAGGCGCTCATCGTGCGGGGCTTTGTGGAGCCCATCGCCAAGGAGCTGCCGCTGGAGTACGCGGTGGAGATGAACAAGCTCATCAGCCTGGAGATGGAAGGCACCATCGGATAGGAGACGTTATGGAAACGATGAAACAAACCATTGAACGGATGCCGCTGCGCACCTGGCGGTGGCTGAAGGTGAATGACACGGAGATAGAACTTGCCGCGCCCCAGCGGCCCTTCGACCGGGTGGTGTGCGCGCTGCGCCCCAGCGATGCCGTGACCGTGAGCCGCGAACCGGTGCTGCTGCCTGAGGGCGACGACGGCACGGGCCGGCTGGCCCCGGCGGTACTGCGCAGCTTTCTGGAGAGTGAGGCCAACTGGCGCTGCCACCTGCGGGTGGCCGACGGCCACACCGAAGCCGAGCCCATCGTGCTGGAGTTCCGGCTGGATGACGACCACCCCGCCCTGGCCGATGACCTCATTGTGGAGGTGGGCGAAGGCGCCCGTGCCACCGTGGTGGTGCGGTACCTGAGCCCCACCCATGGTGCGTACCGGCACGCCGGGCGCATCCGGCTCATTGCGCGGCAAGGCGCGTCCCTGACGCTCGTCAAGGCCCAGCTCTTCGGCAGTGACACCGCTCACGCCGACGTCATCGGCGCGGTGGCGGGGCAGGGGGCTTCCATCCACGTCATCGACGCCGAACTGGGCGGCCGCAACGCCGTGACCGGCTGCAACGCCGTGCTGGATGGGGCCGACAGCCGCGTGCAGGTGGATCTGCTGTACCTGGGCAGCGGCAGCCGCACGCTGGACCTGACAACCCGCGCCGAACA
>JAEYRA010000194.1 GCA_023409755.1 Bacillota bacterium | reverse complement strand
GCCGCAATTGGTTCCAGCCTTTGCCTTGGGTTAGGACTGGGTTCCCGCCAAGCCTTGTTGGTACTGGCGGATCATTCGTTTGACCATTTCACCGCCGACCGACCCCGCCTGACGTGACGTGAGGTCGCCGTTGTAGCCCCGGATTAATTTGACGTTGAGCGAAGAGGCGACCTCCTGCTTCATGTCCTCCAGGGCTTTCTCCGCTCCTGGCACCAGTTTCCTGTTTGCCAATCAAATCACCTCCGGTAGTTCTGTGTTCCAACCAACTGCGTGTTAGCGCTGGGTGCCGGACTGACCACTCATGCCCTGCTCATACTGCTGAATCATCCGCTTCACCATTTCGCCACCGACGCTGCCGTTCTGGCGGGAAGTCAGGTCGCCGTTGTAGCCGTTCTTCAGGTTGATACCGAAGGACGTCGCGATCTCGTACTTCATGTTGTCCAGCGCCTGCTGAGCCTGCGGGACAAGCTTCCTGTTTCTGCTGCTAGCCATTGAATTCACCTCCTTTTTCGTGCCTGGTACTACTATTTCCCCACGGTTTCTTTATAATCGTGGAAAAAATAGCCGAACATTCGACCCATTGGCAACTCGTCACCCATGAATAACAAAACACAACATTGCCAAAGAACACAAAACACCGCGCCGGCAAGCTGCACGGCGCAGTGTTCTTAGAATGTCTTACTGTTGCTCGCCTTATGCCAAAGCGGCCAGTGATTGCTTGAGACGGCGGAGCGTCTCCTCGCGACCCAGAAGCGCGGCGATCTCAAACGCGCCGCCCGGCGTGCTCTCCCGCCCGGAGATAGCGATGCGCAGCGGCCAGAGCATGACGCCATTTTTGACGCCCAGCTGCCCGATTGCCGCCATCACCGCCTCGTGCAGGCCAGTCTCGGTCCAATCGGCCAGACCCTCCAGCACCGGTAAAATGGCGTTCAGCATGTCCTTGGCCACCACCGGATTGGTCTTCATCTTCTTGTTCTCATAGAGTGCCGGGTCAAAGGCGGGCATCTCGGCCAGGAAGTCCACCTTGGCTGCCAGTTCGCCCAACACTTCCGCCCGGGGCTGCAATAACTGCGCCAAGCGGCGGGTATCGATGTGCTCCAAATCGATGGCTTCGCGAATCCACGGCAGAATGGTGTCGTGGAATGTCTCTTCGTCCATCGCCCGCAGATACTCAGCGTTAAACCAGCGAAGCTTATCCAGCGAGAACGTCGCCGGCGACTTACTAAGGCCCTCCAGCGAAAAAGCCTGTTCAAGCTCTGTCATGGAGAAGATCTCCTGGGTCGTACCGGGGTTCCAGCCCAACAGGGCAATGTAGTTGACGATGGCATCCTTGAGATAGCCGGCCTTCAGCAGGTCCTCAAAGGAAGGGTCGCCCTTGCGTTTGGAAAGCTTCCGCCGCGTACCGTCGGCGATGATCTCAATGAGAGGCAGATGGATGTACTTGGGAATCTCCCACCCAAAGCTACGGTAAAGATGGTTGTATTTCGGGGTAGAACTGAGGTACTCGGTGCCGCGCAGCACATGGGTAATGCCCATCAAGTGGTCGTCGATGACGTTGGCGAAGTTATAAGTCGGCATACCGTCAGACTTGATGAGGATGGTGTCGTCCAGCGACGCATAGTCGGCCTCGATGTGCCCGAAGATCTCGTCATCAAAGTCGGCGCGGCCTTCGGTCGGCATGTTCTGGCGGATGACATAGGGCTCACCGGCAGCGATGCGGCGGTCAATCTCCTCCTGCGAAAGGTGCAGGCAGTGTTTGTCGTACTTGAATGTCTCCCCCCGGGCCTCATGCTCCGCACGCAGGTCGTCCAGCCGCTCCTTGCTGCAGAAGCAGTAATACGCCCCGCCCTTACGCACAAGTTCCTGGGCATAGGGTAGATAGAGGTGTTTGCGCTCGCTCTGCACATAGGGGCCGTAATCGCCGCCGGCACCAGGGCCTTCGTCCCAGCGAATGCCCACCATCCTCAGCGACCGGTAGATGACTTCCATCGCGTCATCCACTTGGCGTGCCTGGTCGGTGTCCTCCACCCGCAGGACAAACGTGCCATGCTGGCTGCGGGCAAACAGATACTCAAACAGCGCTGTGCGCAGGTTGCCGATGTGCATATACCCTGTGGGGCTGGGCGCAAAACGGGTACGTATTGTCATGTCAATCACCTTCGGTTCAGATTTGATGGTTCACTGACCAGCTTTATTGAGCTCCTTGGCCCAGGAATCCTTGAGGCCCACGGTGCGGTTGAACACCAACTTGCCGGGGGTGGAGTCTTGGTCGGCCACGAAGTAGCCCTGCCGCAGGAACTGCCAGCGGTCACCGGGGTTGGCACCGGCCAGCGACGACTCCACCAGCGCGTTGGCGCGCACCGTCACCGAGTCAGGGTTCAGCCGCTGCAGGAAGTCGTCGTTCTCGATGCTGTCGTCAAACAGGGTGTCGTAGAGACGCACCTCGGCCGGCACGGCGGTTTCGGCATCCACCCAGTGCAGGGTGCCCTTGACCTTGCGGCCCTGCCCCTCACCCGAGTGGCTCTCGGGGTCGTAGCTGCACCGAAGCTCGACCACACTGCCCGCGGCGTCCTTCACCACCTCGTCGCAGCGGATGATGTACGCACCCTTCAGGCGAACCTCGCCGCCGGGCTTCAGGCGGAAGAACTTGCTGGGCGGGTTCTCCATGAAGTCCTCCCGCTCAATGAACACCGTGCGTGAGAAACGTACCGTCCTCGCTCCCATCTCCGGGTGGGCGGGGTGGTTCTCCAGCGTCACCAGTTCACTCTGCCCCTCGGGGTAGTTGGTGATGGTCACCTTGAGCGGCTCCAGCACGGCCATGGCACGGGGTGCCTGCTCGTTCATCTCCTCGCGGATGCAGTGCTCCAGCAGGTTGAGGTCAACGATGCTGTTGGATTTGGCCACGCCGATGCGGTTCAAAAAGTCCCCAATGGCCGTGGGGGTGTAGCCCCGGCGCCGCAGGCCGCAGAGCGTGGGCATACGCGGGTCGTCCCAGCCGGAGACTCTCCCCTCCTCCACCAGTTGGCGCAGGTAACGCTTGCTCATCACGGTGTTGGTGAGGCCAAGGCGGGCGAACTCAATCTGCCGGGGCGGGTTGGCAAAGCCGGTCTCCCGCACGACCCAGTCGTAGAGGGGGCGGTGATCTTCATACTCCAGCGAGCACAGCGAGTGGGTAATGCCCTCCAGCGCGTCATCGATGGGGTGAGAGAAGTCATACATCGGGTAGATGCACCAGCGGTCGCCGGTGCGGTGGTGGTGGGCAAAGAGGATGCGATAGAGCACCGGGTCACGCATGTTGATGTTCGGGGAAGCCATGTCGATCTTCGCCCGCAGCGTCATCGTGCCCTCAGGGTGTTTGCCCGTACGCATTTCCTCAAAGAGCCGCAGGTTCTCCTCCACCGGCCGGTCACGGTAGGGGCTGTTGCGGCCGGGCTCGGTGAGCGTGCCGCGGTACTCACGCATTTCGTCGGCAGTGAGCTGGCAGATGTAGGCCTTCCCCTTTTGGATGAGCTCCACCGCCAGGCGGTAGTTCTCCTCAAAGTAATCGGAGGCATAGTGCAGCCGATCTTCCCAATCGAACCCCAGCCAATGGATGTCCTCAAAGATGGCATCGACGTACTCGGTGTCCTCTTTCACGGGGTTGGTGTCGTCAAAGCGCAGGTTGCACAAGCCGCCATACTTACGGGCGATTCCAAAGTCAATGAAGATCGCCTTGACATGGCCGATGTGCAGATAGCCGTTGGGCTCCGGCGGAAAGCGGGTGTGAATGCAATCCGCTACCCGACCTGCCTCAATGTCGCGGTTGATCTCCTCTTCGATGTAGTTGGAAGGCTCCATCACCTGGGCTTTGCGCGTCGCCGCCATACCAATCCCCTCGCATTGCGTTTCCAATGATCATACCACAAACGGCGGCATCCCACAATCTTTGCCAGGCACAGCCGGTTGTCTACACGGTCTTGCATTTTGCGCCCTGCCATGCTACAAGTAGTGCCGTAGTCTATTCACAAATGCGGATACTCTTCCGCCGGAGGAACCCATGCCCAAGGCAGTCAAACGTCCCCAAGTACTCATGTATGTGGTCAACGCTCTGTTCTGGATGACCGTCTACATCTACGTGCCGCAATTCTCAGCCTACACCAAGAACGAGATCGGCGCGACGGCGGCCTTCGTGGGGCTCATCGCCGGTTCCTATGGCATCACGCAGATGCTGCTGCGGCTGCCGCTGGGCATTCTCTCCGACAAGTTACGCCGCCGGAAGCCCTTTATCCTCGGGGGCATCGCCGCGGGGGGGCTGAGCTCGCTCCTGATGTTCTACTTTCCACAGTCGCCAACGATGCTTTTTGTGGGGCGGCTCATCGCGGGGCTGGCGGCCTGCGCCTACGTGCAGATCTCCATCCTCTTCTCCAGCTACTTTGAGGGTACCACCCACTCCATGGGTTTTGTGGAGGGTTCCTCGGCCACGGGCCAGCTCATCGCCATGCTCATCGGCGGGGTCATCGCCGGCACCATCGGGTACCGGTATAGCTTCCTGGCGTCGGCATTGGTGGCACTGCCGGGGCTGGCGCTGGCGGCCTTCGCCACCGAAAGCCGCAAGGAACGCCAGGGGTTCCGCCTGCAAGATGTGGTGGGGACACTGACCGACCGCAACCTCATCGTGGCGGCGGTGCTGGCCATCGCTGCCCAGGGCATCAATTTCGCCAAGGCGTTCACCTTTGCCCCGCTGGCGGCAGCGTCGCTGGCAGTGCCCGCCACCCAGGGACAGCTGAGCATCATGACGATCTGCTTCATGCTGCCCACGGCCATTTTCGGCCCCCTGGTGGCCGGCAAGGTGCTGCCCCGCTTCGGCATGCGCCCGGTCGTCACCACTGGCTTTGCGTTGCACATTCTGGCCTGCGCGCTGGTGCCCTTCTCGGGCACCATTGGGCTGCTCTACTTGAGCCAGCTGCTCACGGGCCTGGGCAATTCCCTTTCCTTCCCGTCGCTCATGAGCCTGTCGGTCTCCCGCCTTCCGGATGAAAAGCGCGCCACCGCCATGGGCTTCTACCAGGCGGTCTATGGGTTGGGCATCTTCGCCGGGCCGTGGTTGGCGGGGTTGCTGGTCGATTGGTTCCCAGCCTTCCAATACAACGCGGCGTTCCTGTTCACGGCCGTGCTGGCGGGGTTCGCGGCAGTCGCCTCGGCAGCGTTCATCCCCTCCGGCATCGGCCGCCGGGCCCGCCCAGCCGCCAAGGCTGCGGACTGAACCGCCTAATAGGATTTCCCCATTGTGGGGCCTGCTTCCAATTTGTATAATAGAACCATCAACACACGAGAGGTGGCCCTATGGAGTACAGACCGATCCGCAAGGAGGAACGCGCCCGTCTCAATGAGCTGCAGGCACTGAGTTTCTTCTTTCCCATCGACCGCAAGGAACAGGCCGAACGCCTGGAGAAGGACGACACCCTGTGGCGCAGCGGCTGGGCGGCCATCGATGAGCAGGGACGCATGCACGCCGGCATGGAGCTCATCCCCTTCGACGTGTGGTTTGACGGCCACAGCGTGGGCATGGGCGGCATCGGCGGTGTGGCCAGCCTGGTGGAGGACCGCCGCGGCGGCAACATCCGCAAGATCTTTGAGGCCATCATGGACACCATGTGGGAGCAGGGTGATGTGTTCTCCTATCTCTACCCGTTCTCCCACGAGTATTACCGCAAGTTCGGCTACGAGATCTGCAACGCCACATACAAGATCAAAGCGCCCATCACCCCTTTGCTGGCCTATTCCCGCCCCGGCCGGGCGGAGATGTTTGTGCCCGGCGAGAACGGCACCGACCCCACCCCCATCGTGGAGCTGTACAATGAATTTGCCAGCCGCCACAACCTGGCCGTGGACCGTGAGGGCTGGCGCTGGCGCGGCGTGCTGGAGCACGACCCCATCAACGCCAACCGCCGCACCTATGTGTGGTATGACGAGAGCGACAAGCCCGTGGCCTACTGCATCCTGACCTTCCCCAAACCGCTGGAAGGCAATCGCACCGATGTGGTGCTGCAGGAAGCCGCCTGGTTGGACCGGGAGTCCCTCTACGCCCTGCTGGGCTTTGTGGGGCGCTACAGCGGCAACCTCAAGACGCTGGTGTGGGCCATGCCCCAGAGCATCGTGCCCGAGGTTATCTGGCCCGAGCCGTGGGAGGTGGAGGTGGAGCGCAACTTCACCGGCATGAACCGTGTGGTGAACGTGCAGAAAGCGCTGGAACTGCTGCGCAAGCCCGCTGGCAGCGGCGCGGTGCGCATCGCCGTCAACGACACCTTCCTGCCCCGCAATACCGGCATCTATGAGGTGGCATGGCAGAATGGCGAGGGCGAAGTGAAACGAGTGGAGGGCGGCGCTGCCGACCTGGAGTGCCCGGTGCACGCTCTCGCGCAGCTGGTCACCGGCTTCCTGCCCTTCGGGCAGATCGCCCTGCGGCAGGATGTTACCGTGCGGGACAAGGCTGCTGACCTCGACCGGCTGTTCCCCAAGAAGGATCTCTACCTGCCTGATTACTTCTAGGGGCCTACGGCCCCTCGTGTCCGCCGCTGTGGCGACGTACACGATAAGGATTGCATGTTCTTGTGATAACCGACTCGGCCGGCGCGCATGTCGCCGGCCGAGTTTTTACTTTTGGTACTCATCCAACCTTATCGGGCACATTTGACGTGGGAGTATTTACTTCCTCTTGCTCCATTTCTGCATCCCTCCCGTCGAATGAATCGCCGGTCGCTTCCTGCAATGTTGCCCATATATGAGTGGAAGAGAATCGAGGTCATTACCCAAGCTCTCCCTCACCGTATCGCGGCAAGCTCCTCAGTCAAAGAGCGAACTCAGCGACTCCCGGTGCTGGATGATGTCAATGGCCTGGGCAAAGAGCGGCGCGATGGACACGGTTTTCACCTTCGGGCAGCTTTGGGTCGCCGGGTTCTCCACCGTGTCGGTGATGAGCAGCTGCTCAATGGGGCTGTCCATCAGCCGGGTGACGCCCTCGGGCCCCAGCAAAGCGTGGGACACACAGGCCAGAATGCGCTGGGCCCCACGGGCTTCCAGCATTCGCGCCGTCTCTATGAGGGTGCCGCAGGAGATGGTGAAGTCGTCCACGATCATCGCGGTCTTGCCACGCACATCCCCGATGAGATCGAGCACCTGGGCCTTCTCGTCATGGGCCACGCGGGTCTTATCGCCGATGGCCACGCCCACCCGCAGCCGGTCGGCATACATGCGGGCGTTCTTGGCAAAGCCCGCATCGGGCGATACAATGACGAGGTTGGGAAGGTTCATGCTCCCAATGGCATCGCACAGCGTCGGCAGGCCGTAGAGGTGATCGACCGGCTTCATGAAGAACCCCTGAATCTGGGGGCTGTGCAGGTCCATCGTGACAATGCGATCCACGCCCTCGGCCTCCAGGCAGTCCGCACACACCCGCGCGCGGATGGACACCCGTGGTTCATCCTTCTTGTCGCCCTTGGCGTAGCTGAAGTACGGAATGATGGCGGTGATGGACCCGGCGCTGGCCCGTCGGAAGGCGTCGATCCAGAACAGAAGTTCCATGAAGTCGTCGTTGGGTGTGCGGCCAATGGTCTGGATGATGTAGACGTCCTTGTCGCGCACCTTCTCCTGCACGCGTACGAAGGTGTTTCCCTCCGAGAAGTGGTGTACGTCGGCCTTCCCGAGCTCGATGCCCAGAATGGTACTGATCTCCCCCGCCAGCCGCTGGCTGGCGCTGCCGCCAAAGATCTTGACGCCGTTTCCTCCGTTCATTGCTGTCCTCCCCTTCCTTTATTTCAAAACAAAAGCACCGGGTTTCCGGTGCTTCTCTCCCTATTGGTTAGGATGCTCCCCTGCAAACTTCAGGGTGTGCTTGAAGTGGCTCTTTTGGAACCCATGGCGGCCATAGAAGGCATTCGATGCCTCCCGCTTGCGGTTGCAGCAGAGCTCTATCTGCAGGCAGCCGCGGCGGCGTGCCTCCTCACGCATGTCTTTGAGCAGCTTCACGCCCAGGCCCTTGCCCCGATGGGATGACGACACGATCAATTCCTGCAGCTCGGCCACCGGGCCGCAATGGTGCAGCAGCCACTGCACGTGCAGGCTGACGAAGCCAATGACCTCTCCGTCCTCCTCAGCCACGCGGTAGCACACATTGGGGTCACCCAGGTTGCGACGATACACTGCCAAGAAAGGCTCCCACTCGATGGCCTCGTTGGCGCCCTCCTCCAACTCGCAGATGAGCCGATAGACAACCGCAGCATCCTCCGGCCTTGCGTCACGAATCATGTGGTTCCTCCCATCCAAAGATGGCCACGCCGCCCCCGGGCAGCGTCCAGTTCATCCGTTCCTCCCCTGCCTGGGCGGCATCCCCTAGCAGCAAAGCCATGGGCAGAGGCAAGCGTACCACGGCTGGGCTCTCTCCGGCGTTGACGGCAGCAACGACAATCTGTGTGTCCGTCGCACGTGTCAGCATCAGTTGCCGATCCCCAGTCACACCCACACGCAGATCGCCATCAGCAAAGAGCACGCGCCGCCCCCGGCGAAGGCTGCCCAGCGCCCGGTACCACGCCAACAGTGTATCATCCTCCCGCCCCCAGGGGAAGGGGCGGCGGTTCATCGGGTCTTCAAAGCC
>JAEYRA010000142.1 GCA_023409755.1 Bacillota bacterium | reverse complement strand
CACTTCAGCTTCGTCTGCCTGTTCCGGCTCTACGGACAGCTCGACGGTGGGTTCTTCGACAGCAACGGGCTCTTCCACCAGTGTGGGCACTTCAGCTTCGTCTGCCTGTTCCGGCTCTACGGACAGCTCGACGGTGGGTTCTTCAGCAGCAACGGGCTCTTCCGCCAGCGCGGGCACTTCAGCTTCGTCTGCCTGTTCCGGCTTTACGGACAGCTCGACGGTGGGTTCTTCAGCAGCAATGGGTTCTTCCACCAGCGCAGGCGCCTCGGTTTCGTCGGCCTGCTTGGGTTCCAGCGTCAGTTCAATGGTGGGCTCAGCGGTAACGGCGGGTTCCTCCACCGTCTCAAGCCCCGTCGCGGCGGGCACTTCGTCTTCGTCGCCCTGCTCATACTCCACGGGCGGCAGAATCGCAGGTTCTGCAGGGGCAGTGGGTTCGTTGGCAACAGCGGCGTCCCCCAGCGGGGCAGAGGACATCGCAGGGTTGGCACTGTCCTCCACCGGGGTAGGCACTCGGCCGCTGGTTGCACTCATCAGCAGCAGTTCGTTGCTCTGGGCCACCTGCAGGGGAGAGGGTGTGGTCGTGAGCGTCGGCCGCTCACTGCCACGGCTGCGCTGCACGCCGCCGGCCAACCCGAAAGCTCCGGTGGCGCTGTGCAACACCACCGTCACCACCGCCAGCCCCAGCATCAGCACCAGCGCACCAAGGGCCAGTCCCACCAGGGACTGGGCAACGTAATGGGCCAATATATACAGGAACAACAAAAGAACGCCGCCACCGGCGCCCCCCAACAGCACCACCAGGCGACGCACGTGAAACCTGGGCGACAGCACCAGCATCAACGCAAAGGCCAACGCCAACAGAACCACCGCAGCGGCCCTGATCAGGGAGGCAACGTCCATCCACATCCGCCTAACTCGCAGCCGCCACCCAGACGGGGACGACCATGGTATGTATACAAATTTTACTGGTTCCTGCCAACGGTGTCAATCATTAGTGCAATGGCACGAATTATAGGATATTTGCAGAAAAGTGGAGGAAAAGTGACAATTTTCCATTATCTACCACATGTGGTGGACGCATAGGCTGTGGCACGCAAGAAGGCAGACATCACATTGCATTCGTTCTCTAAAGGAATAAACGGCAACCCCTCCGCCTTGAGCAACGGAATCCCACCTGCCTGCCAGTGGCCGCGAGGCGATTCACTCGCCCGCGGCTTGCCACACAGCATATAGTGCCTGTTCACCCCGGCGTGGCGGCGTCTCCCGACAAGCCCCAGCATGAGCACAACAGAAAATTGCCCGCCAGCGACATGCGCGGTGGCGGGCAATCTGCAGTTGAGACAAGAGCCAGTCCCACTCGCGGCTGTCGCGCAAGTGACAGGCGCGATCCGTTACTTCGTGCCGAACAGACGGTCGCCAGCGTCCCCCAGGCCGGGCACGATGTAGCCGTGCTCGTTGAGGTGCTCATCCTTGGCGGCGGCGAAGATATCAACGTCAGGGTGAGCTTCCTGCACGTGGGCGATGCCTTCGGGCGCGGCGATGAGGCACATGAGCTTGATGTGCTGGCAGCCGCGGCGCTTGAGGAACGTGATGGCAGCCGCCGCGCTGCCGCCGGTCGCCAGCATCGGGTCGACCACAATGATGTCGCGCTCGGCGATGTCGGTGGGCAGCTTGCAGTAGTATTCCACCGGCTGCAGGGTCTCCGGGTCGCGGTACAGGCCCACGTGACCCACGCGCGCCGCCGGCACCAGCTTGAGAATGCCGTCCACCATGCCCAGGCCGGCCCGCAGGATGGGCACCACGCCCAGCTTCTTGCCGTCGATGACCTTGGTCTTGGCCCGGCAAACCGGCGTCTCAATCTCCACCTCACGCAGAGGAAGGTCGCGGGTCACCTCATAGGCCATGAGGGTGGCCACCTCGTCCAGCAGCTCGCGAAAGTCCTTGGGGCCTGTGCCCTTGTCGCGGATCAGGCTCAGCTTATGCTGAATCAAAGGATGGTCCATGATTACCAGTTTGCCCATTGTGGTTCCCCCTTGGTTTCACGGCATGCGGAAGCCCAGCCACCGGCCGCAGATTTTGTCTATTATATCCGATTGATGAGGAGATGACAAGAAGTCTGCGAAGGTTTCTTCATCACCGCGTTTTCTAAAGTCAAAAAAACCCGGTGCAAGGCACCGAGCAGCAGAAGGTTCGTTTGGTTCAGCCCTTTGTCGGCAGCAGCGCAACCAGACGATCCAGAAGGGCGGCAGCCACTTCGGTCTTGGGCAGAGTGTCCAGCGCCTCAGCCCCGTCGGCGGTCACGAACGTCACCCGGTTGGTGGCGACGTCAAAACCCGCGCCGGGCTGGGTCACATCATTGGCAACCGCGAGGTCGGCGCCTTTGCGGGCAAGCTTGGCGGTGGCATGAGCGATGAGGTTCTCGGTTTCGGCGGCGAAGATGACCAGGCGCTGCCCAGCGTTCTTACGCGCGCCCAGGGCAGCGGCGATGTCGGGATTCTCCACGAGGTCGAGGGACAGGGGCTGGCCATCGCGCTTTTTCATCTTTTGCGGGGCCACCTCAGCCGGGCGGTAATCCGCCGGCGCGGCCGAAAGGATGGCGGCGTCGCAGCCGTCGAAGGCTGCCAGCGCGGCATCGTACATCTGGGCGGTCGTCTCCACCGGCACCACCGTCGCCCCGGGCGGGGGCGGCAGGTTGACGGGGCCGGTCACCAGAGTGACCGCCGCCCCACGGCGCATGGCCTCAGCGGCGATGGCGTAGCCCATGCGGCCCGACGACCGGTTGGTGAGGAACCGCACCGGGTCCAGCGGCTCGCGGGTGGGACCGGCGGTAATGAGCAGCCGGCGGCCAGCAAGAGGCCCGCCCTGGCCCAACAGCCGAAGCACGGCGTCGCGGATCTCGATGGGTTCGGCCATGCGTCCAGCCCCCTCATCGCCGCAGGCCAAGAGTCCGCTGCCCGGCCCCACGGTGAACACGCCGCGGCTCCGCAGCGTCTCCAGATTGGCCTGGGTGGCCGGGTGCAGGTACATGTTGGTGTTCATGGCCGGGGCAAGGAGCACCGGGGCCTTGGTCGCCAGCACCGTCGTCGTCAACATGTCGTCGGCGATGCCGCCGGCGTATTTGGCCATAAAATTGGCGGTGGCCGGGGCCACCACAAACACGTCGGCTCGCTTGGCCAGCGCGATGTGCTCAATCTCCCAAGGCGCATCCCGGCGGAAGGTATCGGTGACCGCCGGGTTGCTGCTCAGGCTCTCAAACGTGAGGGGGGTAATGAACTCGCAGGCGTTTTGCGTCAGGATGACATGGACATCCAAGCCGTCCTTTTTGAGACGACTCACAAGCTCCGCCGCCTTGTAGGCCGCGATGCCGCCGGTGACGCCCACTACGACGCTCTTTCCGTTCATGTTACTTGTAGTTGTCAACGGGACGCTCATACCTGATCTTGCCCTCGTTGATCTCACGCACGGCAATGGTCACGGGTTTGTCCACGGTCACCTTGACAAGGCGCGGCGCGCCATCCACCAGCTGGCGGGCACGTTTGGCCGTCTCCACCACCAGGGTGTAACGGTTGTCCACCTTCTCCAGCAGTTCGTCCATCGGGGGATACATCATGTGGGGTCTACCTCCTCCAGTAACGCTCTTCGCATGTCCTCATTACGGCTGACGCGGCACCGTTCGGCCTCCATGATGGCCTTGATGCGGCCGGCGGCCCGGTCCACGTCGTCGTTGAGAACCAGATAATGGTATTCATCCAGATAGCCCAGCTCTTCGTAAGCGCTGCGGAAGCGGCGCAGCAGGCTCTCCGGTGTTTCGCTGTTTCGCTTGACAATGCGGTCTTTGAGTTCCTTCATCGACGGGGGCACGACGAAGATGAACACTCCCTCGGGGAAGCGGCGCTTCACCTGCAAGGCACCCTGCATCTCAATCTCCAGCAGTACGTCGCGCCCCTCGGCCATGCGGTCAAAGACATAACGCTTGGGCGTGCCGTAGCTGTTGCCATAGACATGGGCGTGTTCCAGCAGCTCGTCGTTCTCCATCATCCGCTGGAACTCCTCCGCCGGGCGGAAGAAATAATTGATGCCCTCCTGCTCCTGGTTGCGGGGCTGGCGGGTCGTCACCGACACCGACAGTGCCAAGTCGGGCAGGTCAGCCAGCAACTTTTTGCAGACGGTGGACTTCCCGGCGCCCGATGGGCCCGAGACCACCAGCAGCAGTCCTTTCTGCGGTGTCATCAGGTTCCCTCGTCCTCCTCGATCTCCAGCTTGTCGTCGGTCTCCAGGCGGTTGGCGACGGTCTCCGGCTGCACGGCAGACAGGATGACATGATCGCTGTCCATGATGATGACGGCTCGGGTGCGCCGCCCGTAGGTGGCGTCGATCAATCGCCCGTCGTCCCGGGCGTCCTGAATGATGCGCTTGATTGGGGCCGAATCGGGGCTGACGATCGCGATCATGCGGTTGGCCGAGACGATGTTGCCAAAGCCGATGTTGATGAAGCGGATGTCCATCGAATCCTCCGTCGCTTATTCTATATTTTGCACCTGTTCGCGTATCTTCTCAATCTCACCCTTCAGGGCGATGGCGGCGTTGATGACCGTCATGTCCGCGGCCTTGGAGCAGATGGTATTGATCTCGCGGTTCATCTCCTGCACGATGAAATCGAGCTTCCGGCCGATGGCCCCGCCGCCCTTCATCGTGTCGCGGAAGTGGCGCACGTGGCTCTTGAAGCGGACGATCTCCTCATCGATGCTGGCACGATCGGCCATGTAGGCGACCTCTGTGGCCAGGCGGCCCTCATCGGGCTGGGCATTCTCCATGAGCTCGGCAATGCGGGCGCGCAGTTTCTCCCGGTATTCCCCCACCACGAGCGGGGAACGCTCCTCGATGACCTTCATCTCCCCCAGCATGCCGTCGAGCTTGGCCATGAGGTCCTCCCGCAGGCGCTCACCCTCGGCCCGGCGCATGCGGCACATGCCCTCCAATGCCTGGTCGGCGGCCTCCAGCAGGATCGCCAGCAGCAGTTCCTCGTCCTCCTCGGCACCCTCGGCGGTCACCACATCGGGCAGACGCAGCACGCTGGAGAGCGTCAGGTCATCCCGAAGGCCCGTCTCCTGATGGACATGGCGCAGGGCCGACAGATAGGCCGCCAGCAACGGCTCGTCCACGTTGACGGCGCGGCTGCCCTCGGCCTCGTTCTGGTATTTCAAATATACATCCACATGGCCACGGGCAAGCTTCTCCTGCAGGCGGCGCTTGAGGGGCTCCTCCAGCGCACCCAGGGACTTGGGCAGACGCATGCTGATATCCAGAAAGCGGTGGTTGACGCCCTTTAGTTCCAGCAGCATCAGGCGGCCTTCCCGGTCCACGGTTCCCCGGCCAAAGCCGGTCATGCTCATCACAGCCATACGAACCTCCCATGTGGCTCCCACTTTGAAATGTAAGTATACCACAGTTGGGTGGGTTGTAAAAGGGGTCAGGCGCGTCCCCAGGCGCGCCTAGCCGACCGAGCTTACAGTGCTTTGCCTTTGGCAAAGCACTCGCTGCCGCAGGCAGCGCCAAGCGAGGGCGGAAGCAAGGCTCGAACAACCACAACCGCCCATGCGAGCCGCAATAAAAGCACTCGCTGCAAGGCGCGCCCCCAGGCGCGCCTAACCGTACAAGCTTTGGGTGCTTTGCGAAAGCAAAGCACCCGCCGCATCGCGGCGCAAGCGACGTACGGAAAGAAAGCTCGAACAACCGCAACAGTCCTTGCGAGCCGCAATCAAAGCACTCGCTGCAGAGCGCCCCCAGGCGCGCCTAACCGTACAAGCTTTGGGTGCTTTGCGTAAGCAAAGCACCCGCCGCATCGCAGCGCAAGCGACGTACGGAAGGAAAGCCAGAATAACTACCGACACCATTTGGACAGCCGGCAAAGCATTCGCCGCACTACGACCCCAAGAGAGCGAGGGGAGACTCGACTGACACAAGCCAAGCAAGGGGAATGCAACCCGCTGACTGCCGCCACCCATGTGGCCACCAGAAAGTACTCACTGCCGGTCGCCCTTGGTGCATCATGGCCTACGAAGGAACAATCCAGTCGACCTCTCCGCCACTGATCATGTGTCTCGCCCCCTCCACACCCAACCTTCCACCTGCGATTGATCGCCCAAAAAGGCAGAAGCACCGTTCTGTTTGCGTGGTTACCACATATATGTATATAGTCATTTCCCGCCTTGCACACCAGCAAGCTCATTCGCCCAACCACGGGCGAATGGGAAAATCGTCCACACCGATGGGACGGAACCGCCTGCTCTTAGGCGTTGAAGGGCCGTTTCGGGCGCATTCGACACCGTCCCCTCACTTTTCCAAGGGAAATATTTACATAAGATTGGCTTAAGATTGGAAAAAGTATGTCATAAGATTGGTGGTGAGTATTGTTAAAAGCGAAGATTTACACGAGGAGGACGTGACTGCGTCAATGGTTGCCGAACTGACCGTGCGTTATCCACGCAGCACCTACCGCATCACCGCCGGCGGTTCGCTGGAGCAGCCCGTCGCCCTTACGGCGACCAACCTGCACAGCAATGAAGGCCGTCCGTTCGGGTCTCTGTGGGAGCTGCTCGCCTGGATCGAGCGGGACATCGACGGCAACGGATACCCGCAGAAAATGTTCAAGTACCGCACTTGGGGAAAGGGAGCCGCGCCAATGTCTGAAAACCAAACCCTGGAAGTCAATCCACCTGTGGAGTCCGGCGAAGCCGGCAGCACAACCTTCATCGTGCAGGTGCTCTGCCGTCAGAACGCTACCTGGCAGGGAACGATCCAGTGGGTTGACCGGCGGCAGACCCTGACCTTTCGCAGCGAATATGAGATGCTGCGGCTGATGGACGAGGCCGTGCGGGCCAGCGAAGAACACCTGGAGCCAACAACCCCCGCGTGGGTGAGATAGATTGTCATTGCATTGAACAAACACGCAGAACACAACAAACTCACAAGCACGTAAGACTACATGAGTAGGAGGAAACCACATGAAAGCGACATTCCGCAAATTCATCGCCTTTGTCGCAGTATTCCTGACAGTATTCAGCAACGGGTTTACTACGCTGTCTGCCACCATCGCCAACGCATGCTATGGCGGGTTCACTGTCACTAAAACCGACAGCACCACTGGTGCACAGATCAAATTTAACGGCATGAAGCTCACGTATGAGACGACGGACGCCGATATCAAATGGGAAAAATCCGGCGGCACCGAGGTGCCGAAGATTTCCAATGCCAAGTCCACCTCGTCCAGTGTGAAATCCCTCTCGTCTAATAATACGCAAGAGAGCTTCACCGTCGGCGCGCCGGACAACAGAAATCTCCGGCTCATTAAGATTTATGAATCCACCCCTCCGAGCGGTTATGTGCTCAACAATTCCACCGTGTATTATTACTACATCAGCACCGACAACAAGACCAATGACAAGAAGCAGGATCTGTCGTACGGCGGCAACACCTATAAGTGGTTGACCGACAAGTACGCCGGAATCTCCTTCTCCAACGCTCCCGTCCCCGGCAGTGTGACGGTGACCAAGGAAATGCAGATCGGCTTCGCCGAGGCCGGCGACAAATTCTCCTTTACACTGGCCGGCGGCAGCTACAGCGTCACCCAGGAAATCACCTGGGGTTCCGCCAGCAACCAGACAACCTTCACCAACGTTCCCTACGGTGAATACACCCTGACGGAGAACCTGCCCAATGGCTCCGTATACGAATACCAAACCACGGTAGCCAAGAGCGGCACCACCATCCAGAGCGGCAAGATTGTCGTCAACGGCGACGAGAATGTCACCGTAAAGAATAGCCGCAAGCGGGGCGCCAGCCTGGAGGTCACCAAGCTCATCGGCACCGGCTATGCCCTGCCCACCGAGTCCTTCTCCTTCACGCTGACTGGCCCCAACGGCTACAACGAAACCAACATCATCAACTGGGACGCCAGCGACAACGACAATAACAAGACAAAGTTCAACAACCTGTTCTACGGCAAGTACACCCTGACCGAGAACCTGCCCGATGGGTCGTCCTTCTCGTTGGGCGATATCGTAGTTGCCGACGGCACCGACCTTGACAACGGCAAAATCGTCGTCAACGGCGATGAGAAGGTCAGAGTGACCAACAACCGCAAGACTGGCAGCCTGGAGGTCACCAAGCAGATGGGGCCGGGCAGCTACGCCAAAGCGGGTGACGTCTTCACCTTCCGCCTGACCGGCAAAGATTATGACCAGACCAAGGAAATAAAGTGGGACGCCAACGACGCCACCAAGAACAAAGTGCTCTTTGAAGGCTTGTTCCACGGCACCTACACCTTGACCGAAACCCTGCCCACCGGCATGGTGTACGAGTTCGGCAACATCACTGCCGGGCCTGGCACCTCCTTTACTGGCGGTTCAGTGGTCAACGGCAAGAACATCGTCGTCAACGGCGACGAGAAAGTCAATGTCACAAACAACCGCAAGAAAGGTTCCATCACCATCACCAAGAAACTGGTGAGTGGCACACCCAGTCACGGCACCACCTTCACCTTCCAGCTCAAGAAGGGCGGCCAACCCTACCCCGATGCCGCCCAGTCGGTGAAGTCCTTCAATTGGAGCAACACGAGCTCCTCCAACAAGGTCGAGTTCAAGAACCTGCCCTATGACGACGATTACACCGTGGAGGAGATCAACCTTCCCACCGGTTACGTGGCCAACGGCGTGTACTTCACAGCCGGCAGCGACACTGATTACAACGCCAGGAAGATCACCGTCAACGGCAACGAGAGCCTGGAGTGCGTCAACTCCAAGCCCGGCAGCATTGAGCTGACCAAGACCTTCTCCCTGGGCCACGATGCCTACCCGGTGAGCTTCCAGCTCTACAAGGGCGCCACCGCAATCGGCGCACCGAAGACAATGACCGCCGCCAACCAGAAGCTCACATGGACCGGCCTCTTCATGGCCAATGACTACAGCATTGTGGAGACGTCGGCGGATGGCAACTACGTGGTGACCTACGCCGCCGGCGCCGGCACCACCATCACCAACGGCAAGATCGTGGTGGACGGCGACGAGAAGGTCGTGTGCGACAACGCCCGCAAGACCACCGGTAAGATCACCGTCAACAAGAGCTACACCTCGGGCTTTGCCCCTGCCAGCGCTACGCTGACCTTCCAGCTGTTGAAGGACGGCAACCCCGTGGCCGGGCAGCTCCAGTCGATGAACTTCCCCACCCAGACCAGCGTGACCTTTACCGGCCTCCTCTTTGACGACAACTACTCGGTCGTTGAAGTCAACGCTGACGGTTCCTTCACCCCGGTGTATGACCCGGCCACTGTGGCCCTGGACAACACCGCCTCCCAAGCCACCATCAACGTGACCAACGTGCGCAACAAGGGCTCGGTCACCGTGACCAAGAGCTACACCGCGGGCTATGCCCCCGAGGCCGCCACCCTGACCTTCCGCCTGATGAAGGGCAGTACCATGGTGGAGGAGAAGACCCTGAACTGGACTTCTGCCAACACCAGCGTGACCTTCAACGACATCTACTACGACACCGGCTACTCGGTGGCTGAGGTCAACCCTGACGGCTCCACCACCCCGGTGATCGACCCGGTGACCTTCGACGTGAACAGCGCCACCGCGGTGCCGGTCTCCGTCACCAACGAGCGCAAGAAGGGCAGCCTGACCGTCACCAAAGCCTTCGTAGGCAGCGAGCCGGCCAGCCCGACCCCCATCACCTTCGAGCTTCACCAGAACGGCGCGAAGATCGCTGAGAAGACCATTACCTGGCCCACCGAAAAGACTGCGACCTTCACCGACCTCTACTACGACAACAACTACTCGGTGGTCGAGATCATCGGCAGCACGCTCTATGGCTACACGGTGAGCATCGCCGCAAATGCCGGCACCGACCTCAGCAACGACGGCATCATCACCGTCAACGGCGAGAGCGAGGGCGTGACCGTTACCAACACCGCCCGCACCGCCTCCATCGAGATCGCCAAGGCTCTGGAGCAAGGCTCCACCGCCCCGGACGGCACGACCTTCCCGGTGACCGTGACCAACGTCAATGACGCCACCGACACCCACACCGTGAACCTGCCCGCGGACGGCACGGCCAAGACCATCGATAGCCTGACCTACGGTGCGACCTACGCGGTGAGCGAGGACCTGAGCGGCATGACCGGCTACGCCCTGGTGGGCATCACCCAGACCGGCGGCAGCCTGACCTTCGACAATGGCCAGTTCACCGTGACGGACACCGACAACCAGGGCACCCTGAACCTGGCGCTGACCGTCACCAACAAGCAGCTGGGCCAGGTCACCATCGTCAAGGACGTGCCCAACTACGACTACAACGAAGGAGACACCATCCCGACGTTCAAGTTCCTTCTGCGCCTTACCTCTGACGTAGGCGTGGCGGACCTGTACATCGACGTGCCGGCCGACGACCCGAACGGCGTGACCGTGAACGGCCTGGCCTATGGCAACTACACCCTGACCGAGGTAGGCCCCAACGCCCTGGAAGGCTACACCTACCCGGCCGGATACACCTACGACAGCAACGTGTACACCTTCACCGTCGACGGCACGGCCAAGAATGCGGGTTCCTTCACCTTCCAGAACAACGGCATTGGCTCGGTGGAGATCCTGAAGCTCGACAGCCGCAGCACCGAAGAGAACCTGATCCCCGTGCCCGGCACGACCTTCGGCCTCTTCGCGGTGGAGAATGAGCCCAACGACCCGACTCCCCGTGCGGAAAGCACCCCCGCCCTGCCGCTGATGACCGGCCTGACCGGTGATAACGGTCGGCTGACCTTCAGTGACCTGCCCATCGGCGACTACTACATCGCAGAGATTCTGCAGGCCCCCGGCTACAACATCTTCCCCGACGACAAGCGGTTCTTCTCCATCACCACCCCCGGCCAGTTCGTGTCCCTGGTGGAGCAGCCCTTCGTCAACGACCCCATCGGCCGCATTGAGGTCACCAAGACCGACAATGTGTTCGACAAGGCCATGGCTGACATCAAGATCGGCCTGTACGCCACCGAGGCGGCTGCCATCGCTGACAACGCCAACGACGGCACCGGCAGCCTGGAAGTGCTGACGACCGACGCCAACGGCAAAGCGGTGAGCGGCGACCTCATCCTGACGGGTGAGCAGACGACCTTCTACCTGAAGGAACTGAGCGAACCGGCTGGCTACGTGGTTGACCACACCGTCCGCCCCGTGACCATCAACCTGGCCGACCGCCTGAATGAGGACAACATCCTGATCCCGACGGCGGCTGCCATCACCGACACCCCGAGGGGTAACCTGCAGATTATCAAGGCGGACAGCCTGACCAACGCCCCCCTGACCGGCGCGGCCTTCAGCCTCTACACCGGCATGGAAGGCACGACCCCCACGGGTCTGATCGCCTCGGCCACCACCGGCACTGACGGCAAGGCGCTCTTCACCGACCTGGCTCCTGGCAGCTACTGGCTGGTGGAAGACACCGCCCCCGAAGGTTACCTGGCCCTGGGCGCCCCGATCAACGTGAAGGTGGAGCCCCAGAAGACCAGCGAAAACACCATCGCGGTGGATGACAAGGGCGTGTGGCTGAGCACGGTGACGATTCTCAACACCGCCAACCCGCCGGAGGGTCTGGAAACCGGTGACCTGCTCCTCATCAAGACCGACAGTCTGACCGGCGCGCGGCTGGCTGGTGCCACCTTCGCCCTGTACGACATGGACATGAACCTGGTGGACGAGCAGAAGACCGACTCCAAGGGCCAGATCGTGTTCGAAGGGCTCGACCCCGAGACCAACTACTGGCTGGTGGAGACCAAGGCCCCGAAGAACTATGAACTCAACGACACCCCGGTGCCGGTGATTGTGAAGAGCGGCGATGTGAAGACCATCAACCTGCTCAACACCTACAACCCGCCGGAGGATATCCAGACCGGCATGATGGACTACAACCTGATGATCCTGGGTGGCCTGGGGCTGCTGGGCGGCGTGCTGCTGGTGCTCTTCACCCGCAAGCGCAAGACCCAGAAGAGCAAGTAAGTCTCCCTCGATCTGAACCCTGACTGACAACGCCCCGCCCAGCACACGCTGGGCGGGGCGTTCTGCGTGTCAACAAGTCGACACACTCGCCTTCGCCCACCGCGCATGCCGCCGGGTGACGGACTGCCAAACTCCTCATGCATGTTTTCCAGAACGTGGCCGTAGGCGAAAATGGCTCTTTCATTTGCGCCAATAACGGTGTTCCTCCCGGCGAATGAAGCGGTATTACCCCCACACCTGCGGCAGACGATTTGTCAAAATCGTTGAGAGCAGGATGAGCATTGTGCAGCAATGCGATGAGGCGCTCGGTTCTGTTCTTTCTGCACGTAATGGTTGATAGACAACCGGCCCCCCGCCCAGCACACGTCGGGCAAGGCGTTTGAGGCTGCCGCATACCTGCTCGCAGGGTAGTAACACGGCCGCCACGCGTGGTATACTATTGCCATCCTCTACCATTTGAAAGGGATCACATGAAAGAGTCAAAATCGACTGCCGCCTATGTGACGCCAGACTCCGGCGGCTTGGGTCAATGGGCGCTGCGCTTTGTCAAGGGCATGGTCATCATCTCCGGCGCGGTGCTGCCGGGCATCAGCGGCGGCGTGCTGGCAGTGGTGCTGGGCATCTATGAGCCGCTCATGCGCGTACTGGGCGACCTCCGGCGCAACCTCACCCGGCGCAACATCCTGTTCCTGTTGCCGGTGGCGCTGGGCATGGGCGTGGGGCTCCTGGTCTTCGCGGTGCTGCTTTCCGCCCTGCTGGAGCGGTGGGGCAGCTATGTGCTGTGGTTCTTCATCGGCGGCATCGTGGGCACTCTGCCCTCCCTCTATAAAACTGCGGGCGAGCAGGGCCGCAAGAGCTGGCATTGGCTCGTCATGGTCGCCTTCGGTGTGGCCACGCTGGTGGGCCTGATGCTGCTGCAAAACGGAGGCGGCACCCAGCTGCCCACCGACTCGGCCGGTGTGTGGGGCTTTGCCGGGGCGCTCATGGGCCTGGGCACCGTCATCCCCGGCCTCAGCCCTTCCAACTTCATCCTGTTCCTGGGGCTGCTGGAGCCGCTGATGAACGGCATCAAAGACCTGCAGCCGGTGGTGCTGCTCCCCTTCTTTGCGGGGTATGTGCTCATCGTGTTGGCGCTGGCGCGGCTCATGAACTTCCTCTTCGACCGCGCTCACTCCGTCATGTACCACGCCATCCTTGGCATCGTACTGGGCTCCACCCTCGTCATCATCCCCGGCGGCTACCCGGCGGCGCTCATCTGCACCGGCGTGTTCCTGGCGGGGCTGGCGGGCTCACTGTGGATGGCTGACAACGAGCACCGCAAGGAGGGTAAGGGCTGACCCATCCCCCCGCTATCTCGCGTATTCGCCGCCCCGCATCGGGGCGGCCTTTTTATTGGTCAACACAAATGATGGCAGCCAAAAGGCCGTTCCGTGGTCTGGAACGGCACTTTGGCTGAAGTATTGTGAGAAGGAGAATGCTTCCCTGCGCATGCCCGGCGCAGTTGAGCCTATGTCAAAGGCCGTGGAGAGCGGTACCCTTTCGCCCTCCCGCCTGTGATTTCTGCGAACCCGCCGGAGCGGGTATCGCGTTTGGGAGTAGGAGAGAAATTTAGTTTTCGCCTTGCTTGCTTGTCTGAGGACAGTATATCGCCCGCGTATGAAGAGATTGTGTCGGCTTCTTGAAAAAACTGTAAAGGGATTCATAAGGAAACCTGAAGAGGTACGGCGCACCGGATGTGCGCCGAACCCGAGCAGCCGTGAGGGCATTGCAGCGCAATGCCCTAGCCGCACGACGCGGCGTAAGGCTGCGAGGGCAAGCACCCGATGTGCGCCGAACCCTAGCAGCCCAGACGCCTGGATGGCGTCAGGCTGAGGGCCGTGAGGGGTTTACACCGCAAACCCCTAGCCGCACGAGGCGGCGTAAGGCCCGAACGCCGTGAGGGCATTGCAGCGCAATGCCCTAGCCGAACGATGCGGCGTAAGGCTGCGAGGGCAAGCACCGGATGTGCGCCGAACCCGAGCAGCCCAGACGCCTGGATGGCGTCAGGCCGAGGGCCGTGAGGGGTTTGCACCGCAAACCCCTAGCCGCACGACGCGGCGTAAGGCCCGAACGCTGTGAGGGCATTGCAGCGCAATGTCCTAGCCGCACGACGCGGCCCAAATGAAAGGCCAGTAGCTAGCAGCCGATAGCCGCGAAGGCGGTTCATCCGCCCGCGGCACCACACCGCAGGAACGAGGCATACACCCCACCCCGCCGTAGCGGCGTTCCCTTCGCCAATCGCCCGAGCGAGCCAAACAGCCAGCCACCCCCTGACGACCTGCGCGTCAGGGGGCGAACCATCAAGAAGCACGAGCACTCCCCACTCGCGGCGGATGCAAAGCAACCGCCGCGAAAGGCCGCGCCAGCGGCCGCTATTCCGCACTTTTGAGCGCTTCCACCATGTCGATGTGGCGCAGGCGGCCCAGGGCCATCAGGTTCACAATCCAGGTGAAGACCATCGTCATCGCCACGCTGAAAACGAAGCTGCGCGGCAGAATCTGCTGGACGTAGACCATGATGTCCACCTCGGCCGCCTGCAGCACAAAGGCGTGCAGCGGCAGGGCCAGCACGCACCCCGCCAGCGCCCCGAGGAACGTGAGGGCGTAGCTTTCGCGGAACACGTAGGCACCCACCTCGCGGTCAAAAAAGCCCAGCACCTTGATCGTTGCAAGCTCCCGGTAACGCTCGCTGATGTTGATGGACGTGAGGGTGTAGAGCACCACGAAGGCCAGCACCGCAGCCGCCCCCACGATGACGACAATGATCAGATCGATGGTTTTGAGGATGTCATTCATGCTGCGTATGGTATCGGCTGTCAGGTGCACGCCGGAGACATCCTCCACCTCCAGCAGCCTGGCGGAGAGCGCCGCCTGCTCCCCGTCGCTCAGCTCCTGCCCGAAGCGGCCCAGGAACTGGTTATCGTAGGTATCTTCGCCGAAGGTCTGGGCATAGACCTCCGGTGAGAGGAACGCGTAGTGCATGAGGTAATTCTCCGCAATGGCGGCAACCCGGACCTCAGCGCTGTCCAGCTCCCCCTCGGAGAGCGTCACCGTGTCGCCCACCTGAAGGTCCATGAGTTCGGCCAGCTTCTGCGTCACCACCAAGCCGTCCCCAAGGGCGATGTCTACCCCGCCGTCAACTTGCCGCAGGTGGATGTAATCGGACAGGGCCGCCGGGTCGCGGGGGACGATGAGGGTGCAGGATTTGGTTGCGCCGCCCTCATTGAGGTCGACGGTCTCCCAATGGACGGGCAGCGCACTGGCCACCCCGGCATCGGTGATGCCCTGGGCCACCGCGGCACGCTCGTCTGCGGTCAGGCCATCTGGCATGGCCACGTTGAGGTCGTAGGTGAGAATCTCCCCAAATTGGCGGTCGGCCACCTGGGTGCCGATGGAGTCTTTGAGCCCGAAGCCCACCAGCAGCAGCGCCGTGCAGCAGGCCACGCCCACCACCGTCATGTAGAACCGCCCACGGTAACGCAGCAGGTTACGGATGGCGACCTTCTGGCTGAAGCGCAGCCACCGCCACAGGGGGCCAATCTGCTCCAGGAACACCCGGCGGCCGGCCTTGGGCGTGCGGGGCCGCAGCAGGGTCGCCGGGGTGCTCAAAAGCTCCTGCCAACAGGTATAGAGCGTGGCCACCAGCGTGACACCCACCGCCACACCCACCGACAGCGCCGCATAATCGGCGTGAAAAGGCGTCAGAGGGCCGGGCAGAGTGTAGAGAATCTGGTAGGAATGGATGATGACGTAGGGCAGGAAGGTGAAGCCCACCGCCAGCCCCAGCGCTCCGCCCAAGAGCCCAGCCGTCAACGCGTAGAACACAAACTGGAAGGCGATGGCCCCACCGCCGTAGCCCATGGCCTTGAGCATGCCAATCTGCCCGCGGTTCTTATCTACCATGCGGGTCATCGTAGTGAGGCACACCAGTGCCGCCACCAGGAAGAAGAACACCGGGAACACCTTTGCCAGGCCGTTCAGCCGGTCGATGGCCCCATCGTAGTCGACATACCCCGCGTTGTCGGCACGGGCTGAGACAATCCATTTTGGCTCAGGCAGGTCGGCGATGTCCTGACGGGCGTCGCCGATCTTCGCCGCCGCGTCGGCCAGCTTCTCGTCGGCCTCGGCCCTGGCTTCGCTCAGCTCCACCTGGGCATCGGCCAGCTCCTGCTCACCGTCATCGATCTTCTTCTGGGCTTTGGCAAACTCCTTGTCGGCCTTGGCGCGGGCATCGGCCAGCTCCTCCTTGCCCTTTTGCAGCTGGTACGCGGCGCTGTCCAGCTGGGCCTTGGCCGCATCCAGCTGGGCCTCGGCGTCATCCAGGGCTTTCTTCTGGGTGGCCAGCTGGTTCTGGGCGTCCTCCACCCCGGCCTGTGCTTGGGCGATGCCGGCGGTCAGCTGGGCGATCTGGCCCTCAAGGGTGGCAATCTGCTCGTCAGTCAGCACGCCAGCGGCCTTGCCCTGCTCCAGCTGCTGCTGCAACTGGGTGAGCTGCTCCTGCATGGCGGCGATCTGTGCCAGGGTGGCGTCAATCTGCTGCTGGGCCGCGGCAAACTGGGGCTCGGCCTCGGCCACGGCATCCTCATAGGCCTTGAGGTTCTTGTTGTATTCCTTCCGGCCGGCGGAGAGCTGCCGCGCCCCAGCGTCCAGCTTGCCCTGGGCCTCATCGAATTTCTTCTCAGCCTTCTTCCGCTCGTCGGCCAATTTCCGTTTGCCGTCATCCAGCTCCTGTTGGGCGTCGTCAATCTTCATCTGAGCGTCGTCGATCTTCCCCTGAGCCTCGGCCTTGGCGTCTTCGTACTCGGCCTGCTTCTCATCCAGGGTATCGTTGGCCTCGTTGCGGATTTCCTGACCCCGGGCGGCGGCGCGGGTGTCCGCCAAGTCGGCCAGCGGCGCTTCCATGCGGTCGCTGAGCGCCTGGTACTCGCTGCCGAAGGCATCCAACCCCGCCGTGCCGTTGTAGGTCAGTACAAGCTGGGTGTAATAGTCGGTTTTGAAGCAATCCTCCCGCACCCACACGACGTCGGACACCGTGCCGTTGCCCACCCGGCTGGAGCCACGGTCAAAGGTGAGGTAATCCGGGGCGCTGGCGATGCCCACCACCGTGTAGTTGAGGCGGGTCAGGCTCTCAGTCAGCGGGTCGTCGGTGCCGCTGCCAACGATGACCGTGTCGCCTATCTGAATTTGCTTGCCGTTCGTCCGGTAGTCCACCACGCACTCGTTGTCGGCCTGTGGCATCCGCCCCGCGCGCAGCCACAGGCTGTTGATGGCCCCCTCATCAGGCAGAGCCGTCACCCGCAGCACCTGCTGCTCGTCGTTATTGCGCAGGGCGTCCACCCAGCGGATGGCCCGCACTTCCTCCACCCCATCGAGGGCGCGAACGGTGTCCGCATCGCGGTTGTTGAACCCCACGGTGGAGAGAATGCTGGCGTCCATGAACCGATGATCGGAAAAATAGGAATTGCCCATGAGGGCCATGTTAGGGCCGGCGGCCTTCAGGCCCGACAGGAACGCCACACCCAGCGCCACAATGGCCACCAGTGCCACATAGCGGTTCCAGGTGCGTTTGATTTGGCGAAAGGAGGACTTGAGGATCGATCTCATTGGCTCACCACGCAATCTCCTGCACGGGCACGGGGTGAGTATTCTGCTCAATCGACTCCACCCGGCCGTTCTTGATGCGGATGAGGCGATCGCCCATGGGCGCGATCGCCAGGTTGTGGGTGATGAGCACCACCGTCATGCCGGTGCTGCGGCAGGTGTCCTGCAACAGTTTCAGGATGGCGCGGCCGGTGTTGTAGTCGAGCGCCCCGGTGGGTTCGTCGCACAGCAAGAGCTTTGGGTTCTTCGCCAACGCACGAGCAATGGCCACACGCTGCTGCTCCCCGCCAGAGAGCTGCCCCGGGAAGTTATCCACCCGGTGGGCCAAACCCACCTGCTCCAGCACCTCAAGCGGCGGGAAGGGTTCCCTGCAGATCTCCACCGCCAGCTCCACGTTCTCCAGCGCCGTCAGGTTCTCCACCAGGTTGTAGAACTGGAAGACGAAGCCAATGTCCTCCCGCCGGTAGGCCGTCAGCTGTTTTTGGTTGAAGCGGTCCACCCGCGCGCCGTCCACCACAATCTCGCCGGCGGTGGCGGTGTCCATGCCGCCCAGAATGTTGAGCACAGTGCTTTTGCCGGCCCCGCTGGGCCCGGCAACAACGGCGAACTCGCCCTTTTCAATGGTAAAATCCACGCCGGCCAGCGCGTCGATGGTCACCTCGCCCATGTGGTACTGCTTGGTGACGCCGGCGAAGGAGATGAACGATTGTGACATGGTATCCCCCACGATGCGGCATGGTACTCATTTCCGCATGGTATCTGCTTATTAGTATACCCCGACCCACTCCCCCATACCAGCGCCCGGGGATAAAGGTTTCCTAAGATATGAGGTGAGATTGTGACAAAAGTGTGAAGGGGTTATTCGTGCACCGTCACCCCGGCCAGGCCCTCGTAGTGCTGCACCAGGCCGCTGTGGTCCTCGGCCCCGTGGCCGGCGGCAATGAGCTCCTCCAGCATGGCCTGCACGGCTTCGGTGAGCGGCAGGGGCGAACCGGCGCTCTGCCCGGCGGCCAGGGCGTTGGCCAGGTCCTTACGGTGCAGCTCCATGCGGAAGCCTGGCTTGTAGTCGCCGCGCAGCATCATGGGGCCCTTGGCACCCAGCACCGTGCTGCCCGCCAGACCCCCGGCAATGGCCTTAACAACGACAGCCGGGTCGACGCCCGCCTTACGCGCCAGCGTCAGCGCCTCGGCCACGGCGGCGATGTTGGCCGCCACGATGATCTGGTTGGCGAGTTTGGCCACATTGCCCGCGCCAACCTCCCCCACCCGCACGGCCGAGCTGCCCATTGCCAGCAGCACCGGGCGCACGGCCTCAAAGACCGCCGCGTCGCCCCCCGCCATGATGGAAAGCGTGCCGTCAATGGCCTTGAGCTCGCCGCCGCTGACCGGCGCGTCCAGCATGGCGATGCCGCGGGCGGCCAGACCCTCGGCCACCTCCCGCGCGGCCTGGGGCTCGATGGAGCTCATGTCCACAAACACCGTGCCCGGCACGGCGCTCTCGGCCACGCCGCTGGGGCCGAGTGCCACCTCCCGCACGTTGGGGGAGTTCTGCAGCATGGTGATGACGAGGTCCTGCCCGGCGGCGGCCTCCCCCACCGATGCCGCGCCTGCCGCCCCCGCAGCGGTGAGCGCCGCCACCTTGTTTGCGTTACGGTCGAAGACCGTCAGGCAGTGCCCAGCCTTGAGGAGATTGAGGGCCATGGGGCGGCCCATGATGCCCAAGCCTATGAATCCAATGCGTTTGCTCATGCGGTCTCCTTTCATTCAGCGCTGGCCGTCATCGGTCAACACAATGGCCTCGTAGGAGCCGAGGTGGTCGATCGTCACCACCGCGCCGTCACCGTCGGAGGCGACCACCACCGCCCGGCCATCGGTGAGGGCGCGGCCCGCCGCCACCGGCAGCCCCACCCGCACGGTGAATGGCCCCACCGGCAGCGGGGCATGCCACGCCGTGCCGTCAAAGCCCGTGAGGTTGATGGCCTGCAGCAGCAAGCCGTCCTCCACCCGATGGAGGAAGAGCTCCACCTGCGAAGGCGCGTCGCTCGCCAGCACCGGGGCCGGCAGCAGGCTGCGCAGGATGTCCAGCACGATGTCGCGGTGCTCCGCGTACCCATGGCGTAGATAGAGCCGCCCGGGGCCCCAGGGGATGGTCCACCCCTCGGCGGGGCCGGGGCGATGCATCGCGCCGAAGAGGCCCGTTGGCGTGTGCCCACCGCAGCGCTCCGGCGGGCCATAACGCCCGGCGGACTGGTGGGGCAGCAAGCCCACGGTGCCCGCCTCGCCGGTCAGGGCATCAAACTCCCCGGCCAGGAACACCCACTTGGCGCAGGGGAAGGACGGGAACGCCGTCCGGTCGTCCACATGGAGGTAGGAGGAACGCACGTCCTCCACCGCCTGCCGCCCGGCAATGCCAAAGGCTTTGCGGGCAAAGTCCGGGTCGGCACCCTCGGTGCCCGCACGGCCGGTGGCAACAAGCGCTGTGCCGCCCGCCTGGGCGGTGAGCAGCGCGCCCTCACCCGCCGCGTCCAGCCCGCGCACATCGGGCAGCAGGATGGCCTTGTATTGCCGGCCCTGCAGGGCTGCAGGCAGGTTCTCCTGGTGCAGCACATCGAAGGGGATGTGACCCTCCTTCAGCATGCGAAAGAGCCCGTGGTATTCGTCGCGCTGGGCGGCGCCGGCCCGGCGGTCAGGCTTGACAAGCCCCACCTGAGCGACCGATGCCAACGCGCCGAAATACCGCTCGTTGGCCGCGTGGAAGGCAAACACCCGCCGTACGCCGTCGTAGTTGGCCGGGTCGGGGTAATCGTCAAAGTTGCCGATGATGCAGAAATCCAGCCCCGAACCGGCGGCGATGTTCTCATAAAGCCGGGCGGTCACCTCGTGCTCCCCCACGCCCATGAAGCGCACATCCAGCCCGACGGCGTTGATGCAGCAGTTGCTGACGAGCTTGTCGGCCCAGCTGTCCTCCAGCGACTGCACGTTCTCCGACGCGCTGTACGCCCAGCGCGGCAGGGGCCGGTTGAGCTCGGTGTTCGACTCCTTGCGCACGATGTCCACGCAATATTCGTCGTAGGTGGAGATGGCAATCTCGGGGTTGCGGCCCTTCACATGGCCGTGAATGCCCTCCAGCAGCTCCCGCACGGTGAGACGCTGGAACGCCAAATACTCCTGCCACACGGGGTCGGCGGGGTTCTCGGCGGTGGGCAGGTCGTGGCCGTAGAGTGCGCGGAACCGGTTGCGGCAGCCCTCGCAGTGGCAGGGGCCGTAGACGTTGCCGCTGTAATCGCGGCTCTGGTAGCCGAACATATTGAAGAACACGCCGTCGATGGGATAGCGATCCATGACTTCGGAGAGAATGTCCAAGGCTACCTGCCGCTGGTAATGACCGTTGGGGCAGGTGGCTGCCGTGCCGTTGTAGTGGATGCTGCGGCCGTCGGCGCTGCGGTAGCACCAGTCCGGGTGGCGCTGCCACACGCTGTCGTCGACCTTGCTGAAATCAAACCGCGCGACGAAGCGGATGCCATTGGCGTGGCACTTCTCCACCGCCTCGCCAATCAAATCCTTGGTCTGCCCGGCGCAGCGGTACTGGCCCTCCAGCGCAGTGGGGTAGAAGGCCACGATGCCACCGGTGTTGAGCATCAGGGTGTTGACGTGGAAGCTCTTCAGGTTCTCCACCAACCGGTCCACGTCCAGGTTCCCGTCGGTCTCGCGGATGTTGTTCTGCCACAGGCGCAGGGTGTTGCGCTGCCACCAATGCATGGCCATCCCTCCTTTTGTTGTCATGAGTATAGCACAGGGCAGGCAGGCCGATTGTACAGACAGGCCGCCGGAGCGCAAGCCGGATGCCAATGGAGTAGGACATGGGCCTGGCACCAACACAAAAACGCTATACAACCAGGCCTTGACTTTGAGCACACTCTAAGGTTTATGGTATAATCGTCACAACGGAGGCAGGCCATGAATTATACAATTTCACAGGTGTCGCGCCGCACGGGCCTGACGGCCCACACGCTGCGCTACTACGACCGGGCGGGGCTGTTGCCCTTTGTGGAGCGGGGGCCGGCGGGCTACCGCACCTTCACCGACAGCGACCTCGAGTGGCTGGAGCTCATTCAATGCCTGAAGGGCACCGGGATGCACATCCGCGACATCGCAAACTTTCTCTCCCTCTGCCGGCAGGGGGATGGAACGATGGCGGAGCGACTGGCGTTGCTGACGGCCCACAAGACACAGGTGCTGGCCCAGAGGGAAGAGCTCGAGCGCCATTTGGTGAAAATCAACCACAAGATCGACCATTATACGCGGGCCTGCCAGGCGACGCAGTCCACCGACGGGCCGGCGCAACAAGACACACAGGAGGGTAACGGATGATGGGAAAAGAACTGGGAGCGGACATCAAGAAGCTGGGCTTCGGCCTGATGCGCCTGCCCATGAACGGCGCGGACATCGACCTCGAACAGATCAAGGGCATGGTGGACCACTTCCTTGCCAATGGGTTCACCTACTTTGACACGGCCTATGTCTACCACGGCGGCATGAGCGAGGTCGTCGCGCGGGAAGCGCTGGTGGAGCGCCACCCGCGGGAGTCCTTCCAGCTGGCGACGAAGCTGCCCATTTGGCAGGTGAAGGAAAAGGCTGACCTGCAGAAGATTGTGGACACCCAGCTGGAGCGCACCGGCGCGGGGTACTTCGACTTCTACCTGCTGCACTCGCTCGACAAGCCCCGGCTCAAGGTGCTGGACGAGTTTGGCGCGTGGGATTTCCTAAAGGGTCTCAAGGACCGGGGCATCGCCCGGCACATCGGCTTTTCCTTCCATGACAAGGCCGAGGTGCTCGATGCACTTTTGACCGCCCACCCCGAGGCCGAGTTCGTACAGCTGCAGATCAACTACGCCGACTGGGACGACGCGTCGGTGCAGAGCCGCGCCTGCTACGAGGTGGCCCGCCGCCACGGCAAGCCCGTCATCATCATGGAGCCGGTGAAGGGCGGTGCGCTGGCCATACTGCACCCGTCGGTGCAGCAGGTGATGAAGGACGCCAACCCCAACGCCTCGCTGGCCAGCTGGGCCATGCGCTACGCTGCGTCGCTGCCGGGTGTCATCACGGTGCTGAGCGGCATGTCCAACCGTGAGCAGATGGAGGACAACGTGGCCACGCTGGCAAACTTCCAGCCCATGAGCAAGGAAGAGTACGCGGTCATCGACCGGGTCAACGAAATGCTCAAGGCCATCCCCACGGTGCCCTGCACCTCCTGCCGGTACTGCGTGGATGGCTGCCCCCAGAACATCCAGATCCCCAACATCCTGGGCAACTACAACGACTTCCTGCTCTACAACAACCTGCCGGGTGCCAAGCGTCTCTATGGCTTCAGCACCAATGGCCGGGGCAAGGCCAGTGACTGCATCGCCTGCGGCGCGTGTGAGGGTGTCTGCCCCCAGCACATTGAGATCGTCGAGACCCTGAAGAAGGCCGCCGGCCTATTCGAGTGAACAGAGGAGGATTGCCTGTGATTCGTTTCGGCATCATCGGCCCCGGCGGCATCTCCCGGCGCTTTGCCCGGGTGATGGCCACCACCGAATGCGCCAAGCTGGTGGCCATCGCCTCCAGCAGCCCGGAGCGGGCCGCGGCCTTCGCCGCCCAGTTCGACTCCCCGCGCATTCACCAGAGCTACACCGCGCTGGTCAACGACCCCTATGTGGACGCGGTCTACATCGGGCTCACCCACAACTTCCACGCCGACGTCATCCGCCTGTGCCTGGAAGCCGGCAAGCCCGTACTCTGCGAGAAGCCCATGGTGCTGCACGAGGCCGATGCCCAGGCCCTGGCAGATCTCTCCCGCGAGCGGGGCGTGCTGCTGATGGAGGCCATGTGGACCCGCTGCCAGCCGGCCTTCCGCCGGGCGCGGCAGTGGATTGCCGAAGGTGCCATCGGCCAGCCCAAGCTGGTGCAGGCGGCGTTCTGCTTCCAGGCGGCTTATGACCCCCAGGCGCGGCTCTTCAACCCCGCGCTGGCCGGTGGGGCCCTCTATGACGCCGGGGTCTACCCCATCGAGTTTGCCACCGGCATCCTGGGGGAGAACCCGGTGGAGACCAAAGGCGTGCTGAACATCGGCCCCAGCGGCGTGGACGAATACGACGCCATCAGCCTGCGCTTCCCCAGCGGGGCGGTGGCCGCCCTCTCCTGCGGCATCACCGCGCGCGCCAGCAGCGACGCCACCGTGTGGGGCACCCAGGGGCATGTGGTCGTCTACGACTTCCTGCGGACCCAGAAGGTGGAGCGCTACGACGCCGCCGGTGCGCTGGCCGAGGCCTTCGAGCACAAGGTCGACGATGGCTTTGTACACGAGATCGAGCACTTCTGCGAGCTCCTGCGTGAGGGGAAGACCGAAAGCCCCCTCATCCCGCTGGCCGACACCATCGCCTGCGCGGCGGTCTTCGACGCGCTGCTGGGGAAGTAAGCAGGCACCACAGCCAACACAAAATCAGCCCGCCGAAAGCGTGACTGTCACGTGGAACTCTCGAAGGTAGCAGGGTCTGGCCCTGCTACCTTCTCTTTTGTTCGCGCAAGCATCGTGATTTGATGCAAAATCCAGCTTGCTGAGGCAAACCCCAGACCCTATGTTATAATTTTAATAGAAACCGGGGATTTATCAGGTGTTCTGAACTTCGGAGTATTTATATACTGTAAATGTTGGTGGCATGAATGAAATTCTACATTGCCTCTAGGCTTGGAAATGATACGCAAGTAAGGATTCTTGCCGGGAAACTGAAGGCAGCCGGATGGGTGCATACTTATGATTGGACAAGTGATTGGGCAGAACAGGGTTCTGTAAAAGAAACGAATAAGGAAACCTTAATATCCATAGCTAAAAAAGAATCTGAAGGCGTATCGGACGCCGATATCGTCATTGTACTAACACCTCAAGGCCGGGGAACCCACACGGAGTTCGGGATGGCAATCGCGCTGAACAAGATTATCTTTTTGTGTCATACAGACGATACGTACTTCAAATGTGACAACAACACCACTTCGTTTTATTTTCATCCAAAAGTAATCCAGCTCATTGGAACTACAGAAGAGATTGCGCAGACAGTATTACGTTATGAAGACACCGTATAGGCATCTTGTCGTGTGGTTGTGAACTTAGGCGTGTTCCAGAATGCATAGGAGGTAGTGTGTATGGATGATCGCTTTCTCGGCTTTTTCAGCGGTTTCCCCGATCATCGCTTTCCCCGTGATGTGGCTCAGCGGCTTCGCGAAGAACTGAAAAATCGCGACAGCCTTGTCTTTGTGAGCGCCTGGCCGACGGACTACGCAAGAAATGACAGTGATTCGACCGGTATGCACGGCATGTTTGAGGAATGCAACATACCGTTCGCACGGCACTGTGTCATTGATCATCGGATGGACGCTTGCCACGCCACGCGATTGATTCGTGAATCTTCCTGTGTGTTTCTCATGGGCGGCCACCCCGGATTGCAACTGCAATTATTGCGTGATACAGGCTTGGATGCTGCAATTTGTGATACTGACGCAGCGGTGCTGGGGGTCAGTGCTGGCGCAATCAACATGGCCAAACGCTCGCTTGACACCAAGGAATCACCAATCCCATATGATGGCCTGGGTCTGGCTGACATTACCGTCAAGCCGCACTTTCAACTTGAGAACCAGCAGGTATTGTCAACCCTACTGAAAATTTCCATGGAGCTTCCCATTTGCGCCATGGAAGATGACAGCGCAATATTCGTAACAGGCGACCGCATCTCATACACAGGACAAATTCATTGGTTAAACAAAGGCAAAATCTGCCCCCTTTCGCAAGGAAGTCTGTTGATGCAACTATGATCTACCTAACTTTTTGACTAAAGGTTTGTGTGGGGAGGAAATACCCCGAAGGGACTTTCGTCCCTTTGGAATCCCTCCACCAGCACGAGCGAAGCAAGTGCCACCCCTGTAGCCGCAGGCCGATTCAGCCAAGGCACGAAGTGGCACGAACAGAGCACACACCTTAACCCACCGCAGGCGGCGTTCCGCCAGGAAAGCCGCACGGCCGTGCAAATAAATACCACGAAATAGCAAAGTGCAAGCAGCCGCCATCGGCAGCCGCAGGCCGATTCATTCGGCCAAGGCACGAAGTGGCACGAACAGAGCACACACCTTAACCCGCCGTAGGCGGCGTTCCGGCGGGAAAGCGCACAGCCGTGCAAATAAGTCTTTGGCAACCGCAGGCCGATTCATTCGGCCAAGGCACGAATCAGCCCGAACGGGGCACACACCTTAACCCGCCGTAGGCGGCGTTCCGGCGGGAAACCCCGCACGACCAAGGCAGACAAGTGCCCGCCAGCGACATGCGCGGTGGCGGGCACCTCAATGATCCGAACGAGCTCTCCTAACTCGCGGACGTCGCGTCAGCGGCAGCCGCGAAAGCGAAGCGTTAGCGAAGCGGAAGTATCTCCAGCCAATACCCGTCAGGGTCCTCAATGAAGTAGAGGCCCATGGAATGGTTCTCAAAGCAGATGCAGCCCATCTTCTCGTGGTGGGCGTGGGCCGCGTCATAGTCATCGGTCACAAAGGCGATGTGGCTCTCGTTGTCGCCCAGTTCGTAGGGGCCTTCCTTGTCGCGCAGCCAGGTCAGTTCAATCTGGTGGTCGGGGTTGCCGTCGGAGATGAACGCCATGGCAAAGGCTCCGTCGGCTGCCTGGTGGCGGCGGGCCACCTTCATGCCCAGCGCTTCCTCATAGAAGGCGATGGAGCGCTCGAGGTCGGTCACGTTGATGTTGTTGTGATTGAGCGTGAACTTCATGGGAGTCCTCCTTTATTGCCAGTCGATGGTGTCACCGGGTGCGGTGAGCTCTGCCACCCGCACCGGCAGCAGTTCGGTTTGCAGCGCGGCCCGCAGCTGCCCGGGCAAGGCGGGGCCGCCATTCAAATGCATGGGTACGATGAGCCGCGGTTGCACGCTGCGCGCAAACTGCAGCGGCCCCCGCAGGGCATGCTCCCCCAGCCGCGCGTCCACCGGGAAGAACGCCGCATCGGGCCGAAAGCCTTCGAGCGGGGCGATCTCCTCCAGGAACCAGCCTTCGTCGTGGCGCAGCTCCTCCTGGGTGGATTCATCCGCCCAGTACCAGCAGTTGAGGTCGCCGGCGTGGAAGACCGTGCCGCCTTCAAAGCCGCAGAGGAAGGACACGCCCTCGTCGGTGGAGCCATAGGCCCGCACGCTGACGCCGTTAACCTCGGCCTGCTCGCCCTTTGCCAGGCGAATAGCGTGCACGCCCGCCGGAGGGGTGATGGCGCTGTCCAGCACATAGGCGACGCCAGTCTCCTTGGCGTGGTCGAAGATCTTACGGTTGAAGTGGTCGTGGTGCCGATGGGAGACGAAGAACGTCACCGGCCGGTGGCCGAAGGGCACCTTTGCCAGCAGATTCCGCTCGTCGGTCCAGTAGTCAAAGACCAGCGTGCTCTCCTGCCCCTCCACCACAAAGCCACTGTGCCCAAGCAGCGTGATCCGCATACCCCACACCCCCTTTTGCACCAGTATAGCACAGCGCCCCCCACCGTCAAAAGGGCGGGGAGTCTATACGACGCAGGGCGAAGAAACGGAAACGGCCCAAAGGGGTACCCCCTTGGGAATCCCGTCATGGCACAAACCGTGAGCCGCCCAAGCGGTTTACCCGCCCGCGGCACCACGCGCTTCGCTCGTGGCGCATACCCTCCCCGCGTGAGCGGCATTTCCATCGTAGACCTACGAACGACCAACGCAAACGAAGCCCGCCTATAGAATATCGCTTCGTCCCCAAAACACAGCCACGAGCCATCCT
>JAEYRA010000077.1 GCA_023409755.1 Bacillota bacterium | reverse complement strand
GTACAGTCCGTTGGTCACCATGAACTGGGAGATGGCTTCCCCGTGCTTCTGCTCTTCCTTCTGAATGTGGTTGAGCACATCGCGCACGTTGGTGTTGTTGAACTCAAAGATGGTTGTGTCATAGCTGCCGGAGACATACTTCTCTGTCATCAGCATGTCAGTGCACATGTCCTTGTCGCTCTTCAGGCCCTGTTGGGGCATGGATTGCTGCTGATACTGCGCTTGCTGGGCCGTCTGCGGGTTCTGTTGAGCCGCTTGCTGCTGTTGCTGGCCGCCCTGCTGAGCCATCTGCGGCACGGTGCCGCTGAGCAGCTGGTTAATGGAGTTGAGATGGGTCTGCTCGCTCTGCTCATTGGCCTGGAAGATCTGCTTGAGCTGAGGGCTTTGCGCCTGGTTGGAATACTGCTGGTACTTCTTGATGCAGATCTGCTCGTGGGTCTTCTGATCCTCCAACAGCATCCGCTCCTTCTGTGTCAATGTGATGGACATTGCTTTCACCTCCACCTGTATCCTGCGCAGGAAGGCACCAACTATGCGGTCGAAAGCTATCACGGATGGCATAGGCATGCTAAAATTGTACCAAAACGGTACCATGCCACTGGAAAGGAGCACCCATTGACCAGCGGGGATGTGAAACGAAAACTGCGGCAGCTGAAACATCTGGAAGAGCAAATCCGTGCCAGAACTGGCCAGCGCTCTTCCCCGCTGGTGTGGGACACTTTCTTTGACCTGCACGGCGGAGTGCCCGAGTATGCAAAGTATCCACTGGCGGTGCTGTTGGCGATGGATGACGAAACACTTCGGTGGGTTATTGCAGAATATTGGTCCTTCGTGTGGCAGTCCCTGTGGCCGGAAAATGATGGGACTGGCACGCTATACTTCAACGCTGAGGCGCTGCTGCGGCTGGGCCTGCCGGCTGACGCTGACGAGTGCACCGTGAAAACTCGCTTCCGCGAACTGGCCAAGCAGCACCACCCCGACACCGGTGGTGACGCCAGCCAATTCATCGCCCTCATTGAGGACTATCGCAGGCTCATCCACAAATAGCAAAGGGCTGCCGCAACGCGACAGCCCTTCGCGTCTGCCGCTGTGGCGACAGCCGCGATTCAAACAGTTTGTTCTCGTTATGGCCAGATCGGTCGCCGCACATGTCGCCGACCGATCACAAATTGCAACACTCATTCGGGTTTCAAAGGATACGTTGCGCCTTCGGGCGGGTTTTTTCTCCTGCTCGCGATGACCCTATCTTTCCGCCCGCCGAATGAATCGGCGGGCGGTTCATCTCCCTTTGCACGTACTAGGGGTTTATAAACACTCTGAGGGCTACCGTAAAGAGACAGCCCTTCGACTGTGTTGGGTGTTACAGGATCTCCTGCCCGGGATAGAGCGGGAAGCGGGCGCAGAGCGCCAGCACTTCTTCCTTGACGGAAGCCACGGCCTCCTCCTTGCCCTCGATGACACGGGTGATGAGATCGGCGATCTGCTCCATCTCCGCCGCACCAAGTCCGCGGCTGGTCACCGCCGGGGTGCCCACACGGATGCCACTGGTGATGGTGGGCTTCTCGGGATCAAAGGGGATGGCGTTCTTGTTGACGGTGATGTTGGCCTCGTCCAGCAGGCGCTCCAGCTTCTTGCCGCTGATGCCGCGGCCGGTGAGATTGAGGAGCATCAGGTGGTTGTCGGTGCCGCCGGAGACCAGCCGTACGCCGCGCTTAGTGAAGGCATTGGCCATCGCCTGTGCGTTGGTGACGATCTGCCCCTGGTAGGCCTTGAAGGGCTCGCCCAACGCCTCCTGGAAGCAGACAGCCTTGGCCGCGATGATGTGCATGAGCGGGCCGCCCTGGGTACCGGGGAACATGGCCTTGTCGATGGCCTTGGCGTATTGTTCGCGGCAGAGGATCATGCCGCCGCGGGGGCCGCGAAGGGTCTTGTGGGTGGTGGTGGTGACAAAGTCAGCATAGGGCACCGGGTTGGGGTGGAACCCCGCAGCCACAAGACCCGCGATGTGAGCCATATCCACCATGAGGAGCGCACCCACCTCGTCAGCCACGGCGCGGAACTTGGCAAAATCGATGACCCGGGGGTAGGCGCTGGCACCCGCCACGATCATCTTGGGCTTGCATTCCTTGGCGATGCGCATCAATTCATCGTAATCGATGGTCTCCGTCTCCTGCGAGACGCCGTAAGGCACGATGTTGAAGTACTTGCCAGAGAGGTTAACCGGGCTGCCGTGGGTCAGATGGCCGCCGTGGGCCAGGTTCTTACCCAAGATCGTGTCGCCGGGCTGGAGCATGGCAAAGTAGACGGCAATGTTGGCCTGCGCGCCGGAGTGGGGCTGCACATTGGCGTGCTCGGCACCGAAGATCTGGCAGGCGCGGGTGCGGGCCAGCTCCTCCACCACATCCACGTACTGGCAGCCACCATAGTAGCGCTTGCCCGGGTAGCCTTCCGCATACTTGTTGGTCAGGTGACTGCCGGCAGCGGCCAGCACCGCGGGGCTGACGAAGTTCTCGCTCGCGATGAGCTCCAGATGGTCGCGTTGGCGGCCCAGCTCCTGCCCCATGGCGGCGGCAACCTCCGGGTCGGTGGCGGCGATCAGCTTCAGGTCGATCATGTTCCATCCTCCTATCGAAGTAAAATTGTGAACGAAACAAAACACTGATTGCAAATCATTGGTTGAAAGGCGGGAGCCACGGCTCCGTCCGAATGTTCTGCCACCATTTTTACAAATAATTCGGATTCTGTCAATATAGCTTGCATTGTCACAAAATTGTGATTGGATTTTCTTTCCAAGTATTCTATATTGGTAGCGGATATGACAGATACGAGGACCAAAGGAGACACCAATGAGTTGTTTTCGGGGCACCTCCATCCCCCGCTGTCTTTCGCGCAGCTTCGCCGCTTTGGCGGCTGCGCTGTTGCTTTTGGCCGCTGCACCAGATGCTGCCGGTGTCCTGCTGTCGGGCGGTTCCGTGGTGTTGGCTGCTGCGGCGGAGGACGATGCCGCCTTCCTGGCGAAGGCAAAAAAACTATATTATTATGAAGCGGATAAGAAAAAACGCTATCTCAAATTTCACAAAAAGCACCCAACCTACAAACCCTCCACCGTCGTTTGGCGGGTGAACGTTGGTCTGGACCTGGGGTTCTACGTGCAGACGACAACGGTGGACGACCCCGACTCCCTGACGGTTCTGGTGAACAAAAATCGGAAACTGTCCAAAAGCTACGCGCCGGAGAAGCTCAAAACCGTCGGCAGCGCACTCCTGCACCCCGATGCCGCCAAAGCCCTGAAGAAAATGATTGCCGCCGCCAAAGAGGATGGCATATCGCTGTATGCACGCTCCAAGGGGTACCGCTCCTACACCACTCAGAAGCACCTGAACCACAACACCGGTTCCCGCCATCGCTCGCCCGATTACTCCCGCGCACGGGCCGGGCACAGCGAACACCAGACGGGGTTGGCTGTGGACATTAAAAAGAAATCCGGCGGCTATGTCACTAGCGGGAGCAAGGAAGCCAAGTGGCTTACCAAAAACGCGTGGAAGTACGGGTTCATCGTGCGCTACACCGAGGATAACAAGAAAATTACCGGGTACATCGCCGAGCCGTGGCACGTTCGATACATCGGCGTGGAGAATGCGGATCTGATGCACGCGAAAGGCTACAAATCCTATGAAGAATTCTGGGTAAAACAGATTGATCACCAGCCGCCGGCTAAAACTGACACCACAAGGAACGCGTCACGCGAATGATCGTACGCGGGATTGACAACAATGCTTCGCGTAGTATAATAATTGGAACAGGCAATGACAAAGAGGAGTAGGCAGACAGCACCCCGCAGAGAGGCGCTCCATGGCTGGGAGAGCGCCGGGCAAGCCCAAGCCGAACGTCGCTTTGGAGCCTTCCGGGGGCAACAACCCGGAACGGGTCGCTCCGTTATCGGTTTGAGTGCGGGGGGGATTCCTCCCGAATGAAGGTGGTACCGCGAAGTCGTTTCGTCCTTTGGGAGGAAACGACTTTTTTGTTTGGAGGTGAAAGCACCCATGCGCATGGACCTGTACGCATTGCAACGCGGCAGCCTGCCGCTGGCGTGGGTTGCGCCGCCTCTCCCCGGTTCCCGATGAAGGCTGAAAGGAGCATTCCCATGCAGGAAATGGAGAAAACTTACGACCCGAAAGCCGCGGAAGCGCGCATTTACGCCCAGTGGGTGGAGCGTGGCTACTTCCATGACGAGCCGGACTCGGCCAAGAAGCCGTTTACCATCGTCATCCCGCCGCCCAACATCACGAGCCAACTGCACGTGGGCCACGCGCTCGATAACACCCTGCAGGACATCCTCATCCGCACCAAGCGGATGCAGGGCTACTGCACGCTGTGGGTGCCCGGCACCGACCACGCCAGCATCGCCACCGAAGTGAAGATCATCGAGGCCTTGAAAGCCGAGGGCCTGACCAAGCAGGACATCGGCCGCGATGCTTTCCTGGAGCGGGCGTGGAAGTGGTATGAGAAGTACGGCGGCATCATTGTGGAGCAGCTCAAGAAACTGGGCTCCTCCTGTGACTGGCAGCGCCTGCGCTTCACCATGGACGACGGCTGCTCCCAGGCCGTGCGCGAGGTGTTTGTACGCCTCTATGAAAAAGGTCTCATCTACCGTGGCAACCGCATCATCAACTGGTGCCCGGAGTGCAAAACCGCCCTCTCCGACGCCGAAGTGGAGTACGAGGAGAGCACGTCCAAACTTTGGCACCTGCGCTACCCCCTGACCGATGGCAGCGGCTCCATCGTGGTGGCCACCAGCCGGCCTGAGACGATGCTCGGCGATACCGCCGTGGCTGTGAACCCCGACGACGAACGCTATGCGGCACTCGTGGGCAAGACCGTGCTGCTGCCCATCATGAACCGGGAAATCCCTATCGTGGCCGACAACTACGTGGAAGCAGGCTTCGGCACCGGCGCGGTGAAGATCACCCCCGCCCACGACCCCAACGACTACGAACTGGCGTTGCGGCACGACCTGCCGATGATCAACCTCCTGCACGAGAACGGCATCCTCAACGAGAACGCCGGAGAATATGCAGGACTCTCCGCCATTGAGGGCCGCAAGCAGGTCGTTGCCCGGTTGGAGGAGCTGGGTCTCCTCGTCAAGACCGAGGACTACACGCACAACGTGGGTACCTGCTATCGCTGCCATCACACGGTGGAGCCGCTCATCTCAGACCAGTGGTTCGTGAAGATGCAACCCCTGGCTGACCCGGCCATCGACGCCGTGCGCAGCGGGGAGACGAAGTTTGAGCCCGAGCGCTATGCCAAGACCTACTTCAACTGGATGGAGAACATCCGCGACTGGTGCATCTCCCGCCAGCTGTGGTGGGGTCACCGCATCCCGGCCTGGTACTGCCAGAGTTGCGGGCACACCATCGTGGCCCGGCAGGACCCGGACGTCTGCCCCCTGTGCGGCAGCGCGAACCTGAAGCAGGAAGAGGCTGTGCTGGACACCTGGTTCTCCTCGGCGCTGTGGCCCTTCTCCACCCTGGGGTGGCCCAATGACACCGCCGACCTCAACTACTTCTACCCAACGAGTGTGTTGGTGACGGCCTACGACATCATCTTCTTCTGGGTGGCTCGGATGATCTTCTCGGGCATCGAGCACATGGGCAAGCCGCCGTTCCACACGGTGCTCATCCACGGCCTGGTGCGCGACAGCCAGGGCCGCAAAATGAGCAAGTCTCTGGGCAACGGCATTGACCCGTTGGAGATCATTGACCAGTACGGTGCCGACGCCATGCGGTTCTCGTTCTCCCAGGGCATCTCGGCGGGTAATGACCTGCGCTTCTCCCCCGACAAGGTGGAGGCCGCTCGCAACTTTGCCAACAAGATCTGGAACGCGTCGCGCTTCGTGCTCATGAACATCGAGGGCATCGAGCTCAAGCCGCTCTCGGCCCTGCAGCTGGACGCCACCGACCGGTGGATTCTGGCCCGCCTTGCCCGCACGACGGCGGAAGTCACCGCCAACCTCGACGAATACGAGATTAGCCTGGCCGCCCAGAAGGTCTACGACTTCATCTGGTCCAGCTACTGCGATTGGTACATTGAGCTGACCAAGACGCGGCTCTACAACGGAACGGCCGAGGACAAACAGACCGCAGCATCGGTGCTGGTGGCCGTGCTGCGGGCGGCGCTCAAGCTCCTCCACCCCTTCATGCCCTTCGTGACCGAGGCGGTGTGGGAACACCTGCCCGCCGGTGAGGGTGAGACCATCATGCGCGCGGCTTGGCCCAAGGCCAGCGACTTCCCCACCGAAGAGGGCGACGAGGAGCGCTTCGCCCTGGCGATGGAGGTCATCACCGCCGTGCGCACCATTCGCTCCGACATGAAGGTGCCCCCGGCCAAGAAACCCGCGCTGACCATCGTGACCGACGAAGCGACGACGGCGATCCTCGGCAAGCTCGAGCGGTATCTCACGACGTTGGCCGGGCTGTCGGCGGTGTCTTTCCTGTCCCAAGGCAGCGCCGCGCCCGAGAGTTCGGTGTCAGCCGTCTGCAGCGCCGGCACGCTCTATCTGCCGTTGGGCGAGCTGGTGGACGTGGCCCAGGAACTGGCCCGCGCGGAAAAGGAACTGGCTGCCCTGCAGAAAGAACTGGGTGCGCTGGAAGGGAAACTCGCGAACGAGGGCTTTGTGGCCAAGGCCCCGGCCCACGTGGTGGAAGGCGAGCGCCAGAAGCTGGCCGCCGGACGGGAAAAGCTGGCCCGGGTGCAGGAACGCATGGACGGCCTGCGGAAGCTGTGAGGGCATGAACTACACCGAAAGCCTTGACTGGGTGTACGGCGCGAAGGAACGCGGTGCGCGCAAGCAGGGCCTGACAAACATGACGGAATTGCTCCGGCGCCTCGGGAACCCCGAGGCGCCGACCCCTTGCGTCCATGTGGCCGGCACCAATGGCAAGGGATCGGTCTGCGCCTACCTCGATGCGATGCTGCGTGCCGCCGGTTATCGCACGGGGCTCACCACCTCCCCCTACCTGGAGCGGTTCCCCGAGCGCATCCGAGTGGATGGACAGGAGATTCCCGAAGATGACTTTGCGGCCATGGCTACCGAGGTGCGCCAGGCCGCCGATGCCATGGTGGCGGACGGGCTTGTGCCCCCCACATTCTTTGAACTGACAACCGCCTGTGCGTTCCTCTACTTTGCCAGGGAGCGGGTGGACATCGCCGTCATCGAGACCGGCCTGGGCGGGCGCACCGACGCCACCAACGTGGTCGCGCCAGAGGTATCGGTGCTGGCGGCCATTGGTATGGATCACATGCACGCGCTGGGCGGCTCACTGGAAGCCATCGCCGCAGAGAAGGCCGGCATTCTGAAACCAGTCATACCGGCGGTACTTGCCCCCGGCAACGACGCTGCCGCCCGTGCGGTGGTATTGGCAGATGCCGCACGCAAGGGGTGCCCTGTACTCGATGGTGATGGGCTGGAGATTGTCTCTCTCTGCGACGACCTCAGCGGGCAGCGGTTTTCTGTTACGGGGAACGGGATGCAATGGGCCGAGTTGGAAACGACACTGCTGGGGCCCCATCAGCTGCGCAATGCGGCCACCGCCCTGCTGGCAGCGCAGGCGCTGCGCGGACGGGGTTGGCAGCTGCCCGATGACGCACTGCGCCGGGGTCTGGCCGCTGCCCGCTGGCCGGGGCGGATGGAAGTACTGCGCCGCTTCCCCGCCGTGCTGCTGGATGGCGCCCACAACCCCCAGGGTGCCCAAGTGCTGGCCGACGCCGTGGGGCGGTACTTTCCCGGTCAGCCGGTGGTGTTGGTCACGGCCATCCTGGCCGACAAGGATGCCAAACCCATGGCCGCAGCCTTTTCGCGGTTTGCCACCCGTGTACTCACCACCCAGCCACCCATGCTGACGGCCCGCGAGTTGACTCCGCCGGACCGGCTGGCCGCGCTGTTTGCCCACCACGGCGTACTAGCAGAGCCCTGTGCGGACTGGCGGGATGCCCTGGACCGGGCACTGGCGTCCGGCAGCGTTGTCGTCATCGCCGGGTCGCTCTATTTGGCGGGGGCGGTGCGAGGATACCTTTTATCGCGGGTTTGATGTGTTGTGATTGGTAAGGGTTACTGCATCGCAGGCTGCATTGCAGGCCGTGATCACCGTGTCGATGTATCGCAGCATGTCCCTTTTCCGCCGCACTGGGTTCCAGTACTTCTTGCGCCCTTTGCCCGTACGAATCCGCATCGCCTCCATCAAAATACGATGGTGGGTGTGATCGGTATGAAGGAGCGCATACTCCAGCGCCTTGTCTTTTGACACGATTCCATCTTGAGCCAATGTGTAATGCATTCTGGAAATACCGCTAACGCCCCACTCGACGGCCCCATCCCTCAGCGTAGCCAGTCCCCACTTTGATGCGATTCTGCCTGCTTGGGTACGCCACGAACGCCAATACGTGTTCACATTCTCAATGACGTATTGCTTCACGTCTTCGATTGATGTGGGGATCTGCTGGAGACTCGTCCCATCGCCATACAATATGACGCCATGCATCTTCAATTGGTACCATGTGACATCGTGAGCATTGAACTTCCCAAGGGACAAAACGCCATCGTGATAACTATAAAACGGGGCAATGTGGTCAGCCTGTTTGCCCAGTTGGGCACGGGGAAGATACTGGCATTCCAAATGCTGCCCACTGTATTTGTGGGCAATGTCGCAGTGCATGCCTCTAAGGAGGTCAACGCAATGGCCATCCAACGAATCCGATAACAGAACAGTACAATCGATGTCGCTCTTCCCGTCGTGGTAGGCCCCCAGTGCAATTGAGCGGTTAAGATAGATTCCAACGACGTCACCCGGTAGAACAGACAACAGTCGTTGGCAGTACTCATCCACAACAGCCGAGTATGGTTCTGTCATCGTTCCGCCTCCACTCCAACGAACTCACTGCTCTGTGGCGGCGCTATAACTGAAACGCCTCCTGAATGCGCCGAGCGACGTCCGACGGCTCCAAAAGGGTGTTGTCGATGCGCAGATAGTGCTCCTTCTGGAGTTCGCCTTCCAAGGAGTTGAGGCGGTACTTTGCCTCCAACGTGCGGAAAAAGCGGTCGGACTCCTCCAGGTTCCGCTTGGTGGGCTTGTGCAGCAGCCGGTTTTCGGTGTGGTTGCGTTCCCAGCGAACAGCCTCATCAGCCATGAGCTCCACGTAGTAGGTCAGCGCACCGTGTGCAGCAAAGAGGGCTTCCAGCCAATTGATGTAGTCCCAATCCGCCTGCGCGTCGAATGCCCACATGAAAGTGAAGATCAGGCCGTATTCGTCACTCTTGGCGTAGGCCTCAAAGATTTCGCGGCGAAAAAGGTCGGTCAGCCGACGGCGTTCCTGCGGCATGTTGGCGAAGAGGTCTGCTACGAGGTCAATCGTCATATGGTTGTGGAAGAGCTTCAAGCCCGTGAGCTTCGCCAACTCCTGCCCCACCGTCATCTTTCCCACGGCATGGGGACCGACGATCACCACCAGTTTCACGTTGTCCCTTCCCCTTTCACCATGCCTTGCAACTCCGCACACAGTGCCGTCCACTCCTCAAAAGACCGGGACAGCGTTTCACCCTTCGCACCCCACTGCACAATTTGCAGCAGCCGATCACCGCAATCCTTCGGTAGGGTTTGGAACGTGGACAGATACTGCAGAGTGCGTTTGCGGCTGGGGAAGTACACACGATTCACGGCAAAGAGCGCCTGCAGGAAATAGTCGAGCGACTGGTCCAGAGCAGCGTGGTAAAAGAGAGGATCCTGTCTGGCAATCGCCCGTTCCAGATCTTCTGTTTCTTCCAGCATCCGCAGATGGTGCTGCATCAAGACCTGTGCCAGTTCCTGTGGGTAAGCCGTGATACGTTGGCGCAGAGCAGTGAGATAACCATCCTTGTCGCAGAGGATATGCAGCGAAAGAAGTGACGCGCACCGACCAGTGGGGTAAAAGTAGTTGCCCTCGCGCTCCAACCGGGAGCCGGACAACACCGAATCCACTTCCGCAGTCATCTGCGCCATGGTGAAATGCATGAAGCACAGTTCGGTGCCTGCAATGGTCAAAAAGTCGCACACACCCCAAAAGGGGCCGCCGGCGGGGGAAACATGACAATCGCATCCCTCGCCCAGCGACTGGCGGTAAACGGTCAGTCTCTCCTCCGGGGTTGGTATCTCCCTGCTAAAAACGAAAACGTCGATGTCGCTTTCTGCATTCTCTGGCAGCGCCGTACCGCCGCTTTTGCCCAAGGCGCGGACAGACTCCAACCGCGAGACGCTGTCCACGACGGCATCAAACTGTTCTCTCAATGAATTCATATACTCCCTCTCCTCTCACCATATCAAGCGAAAACTCTCACTGATTCACAATGAGATCCTCCGGAAGGATGACATCGTAGATCTTGCCGTCACCGTCGAGGAACACGATCCACTTGTCGGGATCGACGGCATCCCGCTTCACCGTGACAGCAGAGGAGTTCGGTGCGTCCTGACCGGCATCCACCGAGTCCAATGCCTCGTCGGGTGGGCTCACGAAGAATTTGGTGTAATTGGTGTTGGCCTCAAGGCCCACAATGGAAAGTTTAACCTGCTTGCCAGCGCTGTCCTTGTTGTAAGCGGTAATAAGATAGCTGTCGACCGGCACGGCACTGTCGTCTTTGGAAGTGTACATCTGGCAGGCGGTGCCACTGTTCGCCGGCAGCGTCCCGTCGAAATACTCAAAGTCCAGCTCGGTACCTTCCTCCGCCAGCTCCTCACTGTCGATGGAAGCTTTCAGTTCCTCCATGTTGCGGAAGGGCTCCACCGCGGTCTCCTCCATCATCGTGGCGGTTTGTTCATAGGCATCCAGCAAGGTTTTCAAGTCTTCGGCCGGGGTGAAATACAGGTAGCGCAGCACATCGCCCTTCTTCTCCTGTGTCAGACTGGGGAAGATGAGGAGATTGTTCTGCTGCGCATAATAGAACGAGTAGGTTTTGTTGTCACCATTGGTGAAGACCATCTCGCAATCACTCATGTATTCGGGGGAAAACTGCTTGGTATCCGGCTGTTTGGCAGGTTCGCCGCCAGTCACCGCCTGATACAGAGCCTGAACGGCCTCAGCTTCGGTCACAGTAGCGTGCAGGTAGTTTGCTCCCTGGCTTTCTTTGAGGTAACGTATCTCCACCGTCCAACCGTCGCTTTTACCAGCTTCAAACCCCTGGCCGGCTAACACCTCGGTCGTTGTCTGCCCGCTGCAGCCCGTGAACAACAACACCAGCGCTGCCAGCAACGCAAGTGCCGCTCCGATACGATGTCTTCTCATACAGACCTCCCACGATCCCCATCATTATATCCGATTCTACAAAAATGAACACATGGGAATATTGGAAAGCGCTTCACCCGATGCCGTGGGGTGTGGTATCTCGGAGATGAGGATGATTGTCAGTCCGCCAGGCAGAGCGCCCGCAGCGAATCCTCCCGGTCCTGCTTCATCTGCACCACCAGTTCATCGAGGGATGCAAAGCGCAACTCCGGCCGCAGGCGGTGCACAAAACGCAGCGTCAGCGGCTGGCCGTAGAGATCGCCGTCAAAATCAATGAGATGGGTCTCCACCACCGGAATGCTGCCATCGACGGTGGGGTTGATGCCGATGTTCGTCATGGCAGGGTATTCCCCGTCGGCCGTACGCGCCCAGGTGGCGTAGACGCCATAGGGCGGCAGGAGTTTGCCCGCTGGTGGGGGAAGGTTGGCCGTGCGGAATCCGATCGTCCTGCCAATCTGCCGGCCCGGGGCAACCGTGCCGCTCAGCGTCCAATGGCGTCCCAACATGTGAGTAACCTGCTCCATCTGTCCCCCGGCCAACGCTTGGCGAATGGCTGTGCTGGAAACGGCTTGCCCATCCAGGCAGACCTGGGGCACCACATGCACATCGTAGCCATCGCGCGCGCCCAGCCGCCGCAGCAATGCAGCGTCACCGGCGGCCCCCCGGCCATAGCGAAAGTTGTCACCCACCACAACGGCCTTGAGCGTGCCGCAGGCCTTCAAGCGCTCTAAAAACTCCTCAGCTTCCAGTGCCATGAAAGCGTCGTTGAGCTCCGCCACCACCATGCAGTCCATACCCAGAGCATGGGCCAGAGCGGCACGCTCCTCCGGCAGGGTGATGAGGTCGCCACCCCGGGGTGCAAAGGTGTAGAGCAGTGACAGCGCGTCATGGCGCTTTGCCTGCTGCACCAGGGTGCGCAACAGCTGCTGGTGGCCGGTATGCAGGCCATCAAACTTGCCAATGCAGACAGCAAACGGTTGGCCAATGGTGGGAAAGGCTTCGTTAAAAATGCGCATCGTCCATCGGGGCCGTGTGCCCCTCCTCCATCAAACTGTGTCTTCGGTGTGCAGGTATAGCTGCAAGCGCAGCTCAGTACGGCCCTCCCGCAGGGCGATACCGCCCAAGCCCAGGAACCGCTCGCCGGCGTAGACCCGTGCCAGCTCCACCGGCTCGGACTTCACCCCCTGGGCCAAGCCGTTCAGAAGCCAACGCTCCCGCCCGGGCGGGCAATCCACTCGCGGCAGGTGCCCCAGCGGGTGGTCCATGGGCAGCAGCACGTCATTGAGCTGCCCTCGGTCCCGCAGAGTCTCCAGTTCCTCAATGGTCACCGTATTCTCCAGGGTGAAGACCCCTGACGCCGTACGCAGCAGAAAGGAAAGATATGCCCGGCAGCCCAGCGCCCGGCCGATGTCGGTACAAAGGGTGCGAACGTAGGTCCCCTTGGTGCAGCCAATGCGGAGCAGGTAGCTGCGGGGGCCTGTCCGCTCCACAAGCTCCAGCGCTGTAATGGTGATCTCCCGGTGGGCACGCTCAATCTCCTCACCGCCGCGGGCCAGTTTGTAGAGCTTCTTGCCCTGGTGCACAAGGGCGGAATACATCGGTGGCTGCTGCTGAATGACGCCGCGAAACTGTGCCAACACGGCGCGCACGTCGTCCTCCCCAATGGCGTCAGCGTCGCCGGTGGCGATGACCTCACCGTCGGCGTCCTGGGTGTCAGTCTCAACACCCAGCGTCAACTCTGCCAAGTACTCCTTATTCTTCTCCATGATGTAATCGAAGAGTTTGGTGGCCCGCCCCATGCACAACGGCAGCACCCCCGCAGCCAACGGATCAAGGGTGCCGCTGTGGCCGCACTTCTTCTGCCCGGTGATGCGCCGGGCAATTGTCACAGCATCACTGGAACTCATGCCCGATGGCTTGAGAAGGTTGATGAAGCCGTTCATTGGCCCAGCCCTGCCATAGCCGCGTCGACAAGCTGTCTCTCCGCATCCTCAAGTGCCCCGGAGACGGTGCAACCGGCCGCCTTGATATGGCCGCCACCACCGAACTGCCGGGCCAACTCCGACACATTGGCATCACCAGCACCCCGCAGGCTGCATTTATAGCCCCCGATGGTCATCTCCCTCAGGAGAATCCCCACCTGTACCCCATCGATCTCGTTTAAGTAGTTGACGACGTTCTCGCACTCGTCCACCGTCGCACCTAACTCTTTCAGATCGGCTTGGCTGATGCTCATAACGGCGATCCGGTTGTCCGCATAGAGCCGCAGCGTCGACAACGCCCGGCCGATGAGCCGGGTTTTGGAGAGAGTTCGCCGACGGAAAATGTGGGAGCAGATCTGCTCAAAGGCCGCGCCGCGCTCCATGAGCGCCGCTGCCACGCGCAGCGTACCGGGGCGGGTGTAATCAAAGCTGAATTGGCCAGTGTCGGTGACAATACCGGTGTAGAGACAATCGGCCATTTCCCGGGTAATGACCTGGCCATTGTCCAGAAGCAGGTCGGCCACAATCTCCGCCGTAGCCGCCGCGTCGCTCACCACATGGTTGTGGTGGCCGTATTGCAGGTTGGTGCGGTGGTGATCGATGTTCAGCACCAGTGGCGCACGCGCCAACAAGGCCTGCCCTTCAGGCCCCAGCAGAACCGGGTCTGCCGTATCGACAGCCACCGTCAGCGCCGGTGCGGGCAGCAGGGTATGCTCCAGTGCCTCCACCCCCGGCAAGAAACGGTAGGCCAACGGAACGGGGTCGATGCAATAGACATGGACAACCCGGCCCTGCTGCCGCAGCCACAGGTACAGCCCCAGCCCCGCCCCCAGCGTATCGCCATCCGGCGCGCGGTGGCAGAGCAGCTGGATACTGCCCGGCGTATCCAACAGCAGGCGAATCACCTCATTGCCCGTCATGGTTGCCGCTCTCCCCCTCATGAATCTTCTGAATGGTCTTCTGCAGGGCAATGCTCTGCTCAATGCTGTGGTCAGCGGTGAAGATTAACTGCGGCACGTGGCGAATGGTCAGGCGCTGGCCCAACTCCCGGCGGATGAAGCCCGACGCCCGGCGCAGTGCTTCCACCGCGGCGGAAAGCTGTTCGGAGCTGCCCATCACGCTCACGCTGACCTTGGCGTAGCTCAGGTCATTGGTCACTTCCACCTGCGTCACGCTGGTGAGGGCCGGAATGGCCGGGTCTTTCACTTCGTTGGCGATGATGTCACTCACAATCTTGCGCACTTCACCGTTGATGCGCTCTCGTCTTACGGTACTCATGGGGCACCTCTTTCCATAGGAAATGAATATGGGGCGGGCGCGCCCTGCGGCACAGCCCGATAGCCGCCGCAGGCTGCGCGGCCTGCCCCACATTGGTATGTCTGTTACCGGGCCGTTCTATTCGGCCTTGATCTCCTCAATGGCAAACGTCTCAATGACATCGCCTTCCTTGACATCGCTGTAGTTATCAAGGCTGATGCCGCACTCGTAACCACGCTCCACCTCACGCACATCGTCCTTGAAGCGGCGCAGGGAGGCCAGCTTTCCCTCGTACACAACGACGCCATTGCGAAGGAGCCGCACCGAGGAACCGCGTGTAATCTTGCCATCGGTGACATAGCTGCCAGCGACAACGCCGACGCTGGAGATGCGGATCAGGCTGCGGATCTCGGCATGGCCGTTCACCACTTCCTTGAACTCCGGCTTCAGAAGACCCTTCATGGCCTTCTCCATGTCCTCAATGGCCTGGTAGATGATGCGGTACATCCGTACGTCCACGCTCTCGCGCTCGGCGGCGTCGGCAGCTTTGCTGTCGGGTCGCACATTGAAGCCAATGACGATGGCGTTGGAGGCCGCTGCCAGCATGATGTCGTTCTCGTTGATGGAGCCGACACCGCTCTGCAGGGTCTTGATACGCACCTTGTCGTTGCTAAGCTTCTCCAGCGAACTCTTGACCGCCTCGGCCGAGCCACGCACGTCGGCACGGATGATGATGTTGAGGTCGATGATCTCGCCCTCGGCCATGCGACTGAAAAGATCGTCGAGCTTCATGGGGGTGCCAGCAATGCCAGCCAGCGACTCACTGCGGGCCTTCAGGCGGCGCTCGTCGGCCACCTGGCGAGCCAGTTTCTCGTCGGCCACCGCATACAGAATGTCACCGGCTTCCGGCGTCTCAGAGAGACCCATCAGCTCCACCGGCATGGCCGGGGTTGCGGCGTCCACCCGCTTGCCGAGGTCGTCACTCATGGCGCGGGCACGGCCATAGACCGAGCCGGCAACCACATAGTCGCCCACGTGCAGCGTGCCGTTCTGGATGAGCACGGTGGCCACCGGGCCGCGGCCCTTGTCCATACGTGCTTCCACAATGATACCACGGGCAGCGCTGTCGGGGTTGGCCTTCAGCTCCTGCACGTCGGCCACCAGCAGGATCATCTCCAGCAGGGTGTCAAGACCCTGCTTGGTAGTGGCGGAAACCGGCACCATGACGGTATCACCGCCCCACTCCTCGGCCACCAACTCATATTCGGTGAGTTGCTGCTTGATACGGTCGGGGTCGACGCCGGGCAGGTCAATCTTGTTGATCGCCACGATGATCGGCACCTTGGCCGCTTTGGCGTGGTTGATGGCCTCTATGGTCTGAGGCATAACGCCGTCGTTGGCGGCTACCACCAGGATAGCGATGTCGGTTGCCTGTGCGCCGCGGGCACGCATGGAAGTGAACGCCTCGTGACCAGGGGTATCGAGGAAGGTGATCTGACGGCCACGCAGCTCCACCGAGTAAGCACCGATGTGCTGGGTAATACCGCCTGCTTCACCTGCCGCCACCTTAGTCTGGCGGATGGCATCGAGCAGCGACGTCTTGCCGTGGTCGACGTGACCCATGATCGTGACGATCGGCGGACGGGTCACCAGCTTCTCCTGATCATCCTGCACGCCATAATCATCGACCATGCGTTCCTCGAAGCTCTTCTCAAGCTCCTGATTGAGGGTGATGCCGAACTCGCCAGCCACCAGGGCAGCGGTCTCATAGTCGATGTCCTGATTGATGTTGGCGATGATGCCCAGCAGCATCAACTTCTTGATGATCTCTGCACCGGGCTTGCCAATCCGCTCCGCCAGGGTCTTAATGGTGACGCGATCGCCGGTCACTGTGGCTTCGGAGATGATGATGCGCTCGGGGCGAACCGGCTTCTTCAGCTTCTTCGGACGCCGCCCGTAGGAACCCTGCGGGGAGTAGAAATCGTCCATCTCCGCGCCGGGCACAATGTCGGTGATCAGCGTCTTGCGGTTCTTGTTCTTCTTATCTTCGGTCTGCGACTCCGCCACCTTTTCACGGCGGCGCTGATCCATCTTGTTGGGATCGTAGTTGCTGACGCGTTCCTTCTGCTGGGTCGGTGTGGCCTGCAGCTGCTTTTTGATGTCACGCTCGGTCACCGGCCGCTGGCCGTAACCGCCACCGCCACCGCCACCCGGACGGGGACCGCCGGGCCGCGGCTGGAACGTGCCATTGCCCTGCGGACGGGGCTGGAACGTGCCGTTGCCCTGCGGACGCGGTTGGAAGGTACCGTTCCCCTGCGGACGGGGCTGGAACGTGCCATTCCCCTGCGGGCGTGGCTGGAACGTGCCGTTGCCCTGCGGGCGTGGCTGGAACGTGCCATTGCCCTGCGGCCGCGGCTGGAACGTGCCATTACCCTGGGGCCGCGGCTGGAACGTGCCGTTACCCTGCGGACGGGGCTGGAACGTACCGTTGCCCTCGCGAGGGCGGGAATAATCACTGCGGCCAAACTGCGGCGCAGGCTGGAAACGATCGTCACGCCCGAAGGACTGACGGGGGCGGTCGTCCTGCTTGGGCGTATACACCCGTTCCACCACGGGCTCGTCCTTGGCAGCTTCCGGCGCCTTGGCGGCGGGCTTCTCCGGTGCGGCGGGAGCCGGCTCTGCGGCCTTCGCCTTGGGCGTCTCCACCGGCGCAGGCTTCTGGGCAACGACAGGCTCCTCGGCCTTGGGCGTCTCCGCCTCCACCGGGGCAGGCGCGGCGGCAGCCGGGGCACTCTCCTGCGGGGCTGGCGCAGGGGCCGCCGTCTCCACGGCAGCTACCGGCTGAGCCGACTCCACGACAGGCGCACCAAAGTCTTCCGCCAGGAACTCATCGTCCTGCCGGACACGCTCGTGCTCGTCGCGCAGCCGCGTCTTGACGGTCTCCTCCAGCTCACGAAGATCCTGCAAAGCATCGTGCGTCTTCCGGCGGGACTCCTCAACTTTGTTGATGAGGGACTGAGAAGACGCTTTGAGCTCTTCAGCAATCTTCAGAACATGAATATTTGACATGAATCGCAACACCCCCAGGCGGTAATCTTTAATCTTTTGGTAACAATTTCTTTATGGCCTCGGCAAAGCCGTTGTCGAGTATGGCAATCACCGTTCGGTTGTCCCTGCCCAGCAGGGTTTCCAACACGCCGGCTTCCTTCAGCAGTACGCATTCCACCCCGTTGTTCTTGCACAGGATTTGGAACTGCCGTACCGTGTTGGGCGACGCGCGCCCGTCGATGATGACGAGCTTGGCCCGCCGCCGGTGAACGGCCCCCTCCACTGCAAAGCTGCCGGACTGGGCTTGCCCGGCCTTGACGGCCAGGCCGATCATACCACGGAGCTTTTCGTCAGCCATCGCCAGTCATCTCCATTCGCAGGCGCTCAAACACCTCAGGGTCGATGGCGACCTCCAACGATCGCTCCAGCATTCGCGTTTTCACGGCCTTCTCCAGGCAAGGGATGCTGTCTTGGCAGAGGTAGGCGCCTCGGCCATTGCGCCGCCCGGTCTTGTCCAGGACGACGGGTCCCTCCGGCGTGCGTACGACGCGGATGAGCTCAGCCTTGGGCTTTCGCTCCCGGCAGCCGGTGCACATCCGCATGGGTACCTTCTTGGTCTTCAAACGCTCCACCCTCCGTACCAGCCGTTACTCCTCAGTGAGTTCCT
>JAEYRA010000050.1 GCA_023409755.1 Bacillota bacterium | reverse complement strand
CGCCACAAAAATCGGAATGTCATCCGCGAAGTATTGGGAAGGCTGACAGTCCCAGTGAATGCAGGTTTTAAGCTTGACGGCGGACTCTGGACCCAAGAGGATGTGGAACGAGCAGACAAAAGTTTCTGGGGAGGGTTCCTCATCGGGTCAGCGAAGAAAATGGACGAATGCTGATTGTTTTGGCATTGCATGGGAGGTCGCATGAGACTGAAACTTCTTGTGGCAGAACCTTTTGATTTTGAGGGCCCCAGCGGCCCGAATCTCCTGTATGTAGAAAGCTATGCCCAAGGAAACGGGGAATATGTGCTGTGCTCCTGTGAGCCATTTGTGAAACGCGGCCTTGTTGTTCTGGGTCTTACGTTGACGGGGAGACATCATCGGAGCATCATCACCGATTTGACGAATGGCCTGGATTTGAACATGAATGCAGGCAACAAATACGATGGGGGAATATGGACGCAGGAGGAGGTGGAACGGCCACGGTCAGATGGGAACCTTTGGGAAGGGTTCCTCATCGTATCGGGGCACCGGATCGATGCATAAAGTGGTTCTCCTCCGAACGATCGGTGGGTCAGCCACTGTGAAGTGGGCCTTACTGCTGGACAGAACCCAGAGACAGCGAGCCACCACCCGCAAAAAAGCCAATGACCCCGCAGACCCCGTGGCCGGTGATGGCCCGCGCACCCATGCCCGGCCTGCGCGGTAGGTCGTTCGCCCCAGCCGCTCGCCTGGCAAACCGTACCTATGAAAGGGATCGAATGATAGAATCCGTTATCAAAAACAAACCGCTTCTTGCGCTGGTTGCATTGGTCTATATTCAATCTTTCCCGCTTATACAACTGATATTAGGTTTTTTGGGCAAAAGCATAGGAGAAACTGCTCTAGATTCCATAGAGATTTTGTTTGCTGCTGCACTCGGAACCCTCGCCATCTTGTTCATCAAGCATGCCATTGGGCGTGGGTATGTAGACATGCGGCCAATCCGTAGCAAAAAGACCTTTTGGTTCTTTACGGTTGTTGCACTGCTAATTCAAATCAGTTTTGCATTGATCGTGTCAAACAAGCTTTCTGTGCTCCATGATTTCATAGCACATGTAGCGAACTCAATCATTACAATGTCAGCATTTGCCATCATCCTCATAGGTTCAAGCAAACACGTCTATTGCAAGTTATTGGCAATTTCCACGGCGACAATCCTTGCGCAATTTCTCCTCCGGCTTTTGGGGAACATGGCCAGAGGTGGCATGGATTTTGCAACTTCTTTCTTGAGCACAATAGACTATGTTATCATTCTTTCTCTTTCTGTGTCGCTCGCCATGGTATCCTATGCGATTTACAAAAACGCAGTATGCAACGCAACAGCATTGTTGTGTGCGGGTTTTTCCGCTGTGAACATTGGTATTGGGCTGCTGGTAAATATTACTTCACTCGACGATATGCTTTGGGCGTACATTGCTATGGTTGCCGCACAGCTGTTGGCCTTCTTTCTGCTTAAGAGAAAACCATCAGCCAAAGTTGCACCAGCCACAGACTTGTAATTCACGCCTTGTTTTCGGTGCCCGTCAATCGCTTTTACACAGCACTTGGTTGGTTCACCGGCAGCCAGTTGCCTCCGCGGGTTTACGCCACTGGGGGGGCAGGTGTCATAACAAACGATAAGCTGATCGGGCCAGCACCTTCCCTACACAATACGGTCATACCGATAGGTTGGATTGGGCCGTCCGGGGCTTAAGCACTTGGAAGCCACCTTCGTGTACGTAACTTTGCCGTTGCTGGTCGCATGGATTATGGTTTCGATGAGCCGTTCCAGCACCTCGGGCTGCATCTGCACCCTGGCGTTCACGGTCATTTTAGCTTCCTCGCTCCTGCGCAGTGAGCCTCGAATCGTCAGTCCCTTCCCCGTGCCCGTCGTGTTCGCCACCGCAAAGGAACTGGAGTTTTGAAGCATGATTTTGAGGTGGCCGATGGCCGCGCCTTCCTTTTCAAAGCAATCGGACAGGGAATGCATCAGCGCATTCAAATACACATTCCAATCCTCGTTTCCACCAAGGCGGTAGCTGGCGTTGTACCAGCCAAGGACCGCTTCTCCTTCGGCATAGGTATCGTAATCCACTTCTGCGAGATGGGTTCCCCCATCACACCGTGTCAGCACCTCGTCCAGCCAATTGGTCAATCCCTCGCCGGTTTGGGAGCTGATGGCATACACCTTGGACAATGGCCATTCGCTGGCTGCTCTTTGTTTCAGGTTCTCCATGGTTTCCTGGTTCACCAAATCACTCTTGCTGATTAAGATGATATCGGCCTCTTCCAGCTGCTTTCTGAGGATGTAGGCAGCGCTTTGGTGCAACCCTGAGGTTCCTCCGTTGAGGATGTCCAGGAGCCTCTCCGGATCGACCAATACGGAAAGAGGAGCAATCGTCAGATCCTCCTTGAAATTCTCCTTCAGGGGCTGGAGGATCGTGGAAGAAAGGTCGGTGCAGCTCCCAACCGGCTCTGCAATGATGAGTTCACACCCATCGTTCTTGGATAATTTCATGAGAGAAGCCGTAAACCCATGGAAATTGCAGCAAAAACAACTCCCGCTCACTTCTTCCACCTGGCCGTTTGCTTGCTCCAGAAAGGCGGTGTCCACCAGTTCAGCCGCCTGGTCGTTTGTGATCAGGCCCACCCTGGCCCCCTTTTCCGTGACTCTGCGCGCGCTTTCCCATAACAGGGTCGTCTTCCCCGCGCCAAGGAACCCTCCCACCAGAATCAGCCGTGTTTTCATGCTTGTTCTCCTCCCTCATCCTCTTCCTTACAGCAGCACACTTCTCGTGGTGTTTTCATCAGTGGTTCCAGCACCTTCGTAAAGAGCAGGCCGCCTGCTTGTCCGCCGATGATTGGTGCCAGCATATAGACAAGAAAGAAACCGCCGGTCTTGTCGGGAAACACGGCTTGCCCCCAGCCAAACATCCAGGCCACCAGCCGGGGCCCAAAGTCTCTGGCCGGGTTCAGGCCCGCCTGTGTCAATGGGGCAAGAAGACTGATGATGGAGGTGACGGAAAGGCCGATGAAGATCGGCGTCAAATGTTCGTGAGGCCTTCCCAGGTTGCAGCCCTCGGTCAATGAAAAAATCAAAAGGACAAGCAGGAATGTGCCGAAGGCTTCCGCCGCCATCGCGAGGGGCATGGACACGGCAACATCGCTGCCCGGCTGATTGTAGAACTCCCCGAACATCTTGGCTGTTTGAACGGATTCAAAGGAACCCCTGATGATTTGGTTCGAGCGTTCAAAATCGCTGATAGCAGAATGAAACACCAAAAAAACAACCAGGCCGGCTAAAATGGCCCCGGCAAATTGTCCCAAGAGATAGACCGGCAGCTTTCTTTTTGTCATTCTGCCGCTTGTGACCATGGCGAGGGTGACAGCAGGATTCAAATGGGCACAGGACAAATGTCTGGTCACGTAGATTGCCAGACTGACCCCAATTCCCCAGACCATTGCGATTTGAAAAAGACCTTGATGCGCATTGAACAATACGGACACCGCCACCGAGCCGCATCCGAACAGCACCATTAAGAAGGTGCCAAGGAACTCTCCGGCAAATTCTCGTCTGTATCTCACGATTCTCTTCCTCACACAACGTTTTCACTGTTGCCCCAGGACGGTTTGGGCTTCCTCGATGATCCGGCCGATGGTGTCCATGTAGGTCCGGAGCGTACCGACCCAATTGCGCAAGCAAATCCGGCCTTCCTCCGTAATGCAATAGATCTTTTTTGCAGGGCCGGACCCTTCCAGATCCCAGCGAGAACGCACCAACACTCTCTCTTCCATTCCCTTGAGCGTCCGATAAACCCCGGTGTTGTCGATCTTTTCGCCCGGGAAGTAATTCTTGTTCTCCATCTCCTGGATGATCCGATAGCCATGTAGCTCCTGTTTTGACAGGAGTGTCAACAGGATGGGCTGAATGAGCTTGTCCAGGTTGTCCCCCTTGCAGGAGCACTTTGCCTGTTTCATTATCAGCGTTGGTCTGATACCAGACATGGTCCATCACCTCGCAGCGATTGTAGCATTGATCTTCTTTTGGTGCAATATGCCAAACGGTATGGGGCTTCAAAGGCAGCCAGAAAGGGGGGAAATCACGCGGGGCAGGGGTGTCGGTGCAGGGGTGAAATGGATGTGGTTGCCTTCCTCCCGCATAGTTGTATTACACCGTGGGCGGGGGCGTGCGTGTGGGGCGCGCAGATGATGTGCTGTTTCGTGCGGATGGAGGCGCATGGCGAGGAAGCACAGATATGAGGTGGGGTATGGTAGCTCATATTCGATGAGTGGTTGTGTTACTTGATTTAGCATTATTTATGGGATATAATGTCTATAATACACAGTTGGATTTCATGGTAGAACTTGTTGGCGAAAAGTTCCAATATTAGGGCTTTCATTTCACGAGCAAGGACATTAACTTTTTTCTCCTACTTATAGGAAGGGCCAGAGTAACCATATTGTGATATTGAGCGAACGGACCATAATGAATCCTAAATAATTTCTAGGCGCGTGTTCTTTCTCCATCGCGAGAGGTGATCTATGAATATCAACGAAGTCAATCAGACTCTCAGAAGATATTACTCCGGGTTGATTGGGATAGCAACTAATGGTAGCTACCCCGAGGAAGAATACAATCAAGACAGGGCATTTATCTTGGCCACTGCCGAACTAAGCAACCTCATCCCTGCCGAAATCACACAACATTTTACCGCGCAGAATTTTCGCAGGGTTATGCAAGAAAAAGGAGGATATGATCTTCGCCGTCAATTTATAACGGCAGCGTTAACACCAGCAATAACCTATGTAGAAGGCTTAATGAGAAGTAATGACTCATTTTCATTTAATGAAGACTCCTATGAAGTAGGGGAACCGATAGGCAACGGTGGATTCGGTATGGTATATAAGTATCACCATAAGTTATTAAATATGGACTTTGCAATTAAAGTGTTTGAGCCTGTGTTTGTTTCACAAGCCGAAGCACTTGCGGGTGAAAAGCGTTTTTTTCGTGAAGCACAAATGCTTTTTCATTTGAGACACGAGAATATCGTAAGTGTCTATGACATCGGGAGGACTAACGGCAAACCATTTATTCGCCTTGAATATGTTGATGGTCAAACTCTCAAGAGTTGCACAGAAAAAATGGGGGGAGTGTCGTTTGAACGTTCAAAGAAACCTATAAAAGGTATATTAGCAGGGCTAAAGTACGCCCACGAAATCGGTGTAATTCACAGAGACTTAAAGCCGAGCAATGTAATGATCAAAAAAGACGGCACAGTGAAGATAATTGACTTTGGTATTAGCGCGTATATCGAAACATCTGGACACACTAAACTTACCAAAGCTGGAGAAGAATTGTGTGGCGGTCTATACCAAGACCCGCATCTTACTTCCCTCCCATCCTTACGAGATGTGAGGAGCGATATCTATTCCTTTGGGGCAATATGGTTCTTTATACTTACTAATCGAGATCCATCGACTGACGCACGACAGATTCTATTAAGTTCTGGCAATGTTACACCGGCACAGGCTGATATTGTGTTAAGGTGTTTAAAATCAAATGCAGACGAACGATTCCAAAGCTGTAAAGAAATATGGGATTTACTATTTATAGAAAATGAAAGCGGATATCCCAGCACAGGTCGCTTGGTTGGCAGGAACATTACAAAGGTAACTCGAATGAGTATAACTAAGAAATTACACGAGTCATTCATAGAGTTTTGGTACGGCGGTGAATTGAGCAGTATAGTTTTCTTAAAAAGACTATACCAACTTGATACTATGCCATCGGTAGACTCAAGGTTTAAGGACTTCGAGAGCGAAATTTATCAACATACTGTTAATAACAACGACTGGTCTTGGAGTTGGATATTTGAGGATCAAAGGTTAGGACTGGCAAACGGAGATGATGACATTTATCTCCGTTTCCTTTGTGAAATGTTTCATCCCGAAGTAAGAGACTGGTATGATGAAGCAACAAGAGATATTAGCTTTAGTATTTTAAATAGTCTCAACGATCTGTTGATGGAAGACGGGTATGAAATATATGAAGCTGATACGATTTCAGGACGACCTGTGTTTTCATATAGGTACTGCATCTAGGTGTCCAAAAAGAACATCACCCAAAGGTACTCCCGGCACCAAATAATTGCGCCAGGCCCAGCGTCATGCACGACGCCGTCGTCTTTCCACCCAACTCCCCCCTGTCTATCCCGTCCACGCAAGTTCCGGCAGTTTATCGGTAATATCAGGGAAGTTGCGCGCTTGACACATGCCCCCTCAGCCAGCATAATCAGGGCAATGTGCCACTGAGCCAAAACCGGTCTTGAGGGTTGGAATGGATATTTTTCTCTACATCCTGCGGTACAACATCGTGCCCATCATTTTCATCATCCTGCTGGGGTTTCTGCTGGGTAAGAAGTTTGCCATCGACGTCAACACGCTGACGAAGTTCAACTTCTATATTTATGTGCCGTTCTTCATCTTCATGCAAATCTACACCACGGACATGCTGGGCGACGTGTGGAAGATCCTGCTGTTCGCGCTGATGCTGGCGGCGCTCAACCATCTGGCGTCGAACCTCATCGCCCGCCTCCGCGGCTACAGCCCGTCGCTGAAGAACGCCTTCGTCAACTCGATCATGTTCTACAACTCGGGCAACATCGGCATTCCGCTCATCACGCTGGTGTTCAGCAGCGCGCCGTTTGTGGTGGACGGGCAGACGCCCTACCTCACCGTGGCGCTGATGACGCAGGTCATCATCCTCGTCGTGCAGAACATCTCCACCAACACCGTCGGGTTCTTCAACGCCACCAAGGGCAGTATGGATTGGAAGACGTCGCTCCTCAGCATCCTGAAGATGCCCACGATCTACGCGGTGCCGCTGGCCTTCCTGCTGAAGCCGCTGCCCTTTCGCCTGGAGGACTTCCCCCTGTGGCCCGCGTTCGGCTACCTGAAGGACGGCCTCGTCGCCTTTGCGTTGCTCACGCTGGGCGTGCAGCTTTCCCGCACGAAATTCTCCTTTAAAAACAAGGACGTGTATCTGTCCAACTTCCTGCGCCTGGTCGGCGGGGCCGTGTTTGCCTATTTGCTCATTCTGCTGTTGGGCTTGAAGGGCATCCCCGCGCAAACGCTGATGATCTCCTCCTCGCTGCCCACGGCGGTCAACACCGCGCTCATCGCGGTGGACCGCAACAACGAACCGGATTTCGCCTGTCAGGCCGTCATGACGGCCACCATCTTCTGCTCCATCACGCTGGTGTTCGTCATCTATGTGGCGCGCCTCCTGTTCCCGGTTTAGGGAGCCTGCGCGACCCTGACTTTAACGCCCGCAATCGCTCCCCGGGTGATCCAGCCGCACTGCGGCTGGCGGTAGGCGGGCCGGTGCTCGCGGCGCGTTGTCCGCACAATGGGGAAGCCGCTGGAGGTCATTGGAACTCCAGCGGCTTCCTTTTGGGGGTATGAGGAAACTTTTAGCAGCACATGGACATCGGTTCGCAGTTGCAGGTGCACTGCTTATCAGCCGTGTCCGCAGGCTTCGTTGTGCAGCCGCACTGGCCGCCGCAGCAATTGTCTTCTGGCGTTGCATTGCAGCACGCTTCCGGTTTCTTGGCTGTTCCTTCCATGTTCATTCCTCCTCCTTTCTCTCGGTTTCACTATTGAGATTTTCGATCCGGGCACTTGCCCTTCCCGAAACTTTTGTTGTCTCACTTACTGCTACTTCACGAAAGCCAGGATCAGGTCATAAGCGTAGCCGATGAGGATGGCACCCCCCAGCAGATATGCTGCATAGAGTGCGATGGCCTTCCTCTTCATGATGGTGGCGATGCCTGCCAGCACGCCCGCGCTGGTGCCGGGGCCAGTGATCATGAAGGCCAGCATCGCGCCGGCGCTGACCCCGTTGTTCATGAGCGACTGGATGAGCGGGATGGCCGAGTCGCCATTGACATAGAGCGGCAGGCCAATCAGGGCGGACAGGGGGACAGCGAGCACATTGCCGGTGCCAAACACCGCGGAAATCCAGGTGGAGGGGATGAAGCGGTTGATGAGGTACCCGATGCCCGCGAAGAGCGCGAAGAGCGGCAGGATCTTGCGCACACCAACATCGAAGGCGGCTTTCAGCATCTGGTCAATCTTGGTTTTGGCAAAGAAGTGCCCCAAGGGCTTGACCCCCACCGGCGGTTCCATCGCCAAAGCCCCGCAGCCGCAGCCGACCGCCTCTACCTCCTCCTGCGCACCGCACCCGCAACCGCAGCCGGTCGCCGCCGGTTCGCTGCAGCAGGATACCGATGCCGGGGCTGCCGCAGCACCCGCGGGGGCCCCGCAGCCGCAGCCGCCGGCGGCAGGGGCTTCCTTGTCGGCAAAGCGAAGCTGGCCCTGCAGGAACGTTGTTTTCTTCTCAATGAGGGTCGTGATGTAGCCCGCGCCGAGGCCGATGATGATGGACGCGATCGTCAGCGTGATGGCGAATGTCGGGCTGATGATGCCGGAGATCAGCACAAAGCCTTCCGGGCTCATCAGCGGCGATGACGTCAAAAACGCCATGATCGGGCCCCAGGGCAGCGACGTCGCCATCATCGAGAGGACGACCGCCATGGTGCCGCAGGCGCAAAAGGGTGTCACAGCGCCGAAGACGACCGTCGCGGGAATGGACACCGACGACCGGCGTAACAGCCAGTTCTTCATTTTATCCCGGTCGAGATACACCTGGATGGCTGCCGCCACCATCACGCCCAACACCAGCGCCGGAGCGTTGTGCAGAAGCGTCCTCAGTACATACACAACGGTATCCTCTAAAATCCCCAGTACAACATTCATGACCATGCACTCCTTACCGATTTTATCGTATTTTTACGATATACTAGGCGAAAAAAAGGGCTACTCAATGAGAGCCTTGTGAAGGGCCTGGCAGAATTCCTCCAGCAGTTCCGTGTTCAAAAAGAAGCACGTCCACTGGCTGCGCTTTTCCCGCTTGATGATCCCCGCCTGCTCCAGCACGGCCAGGTGCTGCGAGACGGTGGACTGGGCCAGGCCGGTGGTCATCACCACATCGGCGACGCTGATGCCATTCTCGAAATACTGGATCTTGTCACAGCAGGTGCCAATGGATTTGTCCTTCATGGCCTTGATGATTTGATACCGGGTCTCGTTCCCCAGGGCATTGCAGATCTTAGAGAGTTCCATTCAACCGCACCTCAAGGCTCAATCGTATTTTTACGATGCCATCATATCGGTATTTTGCGATGCTGTCAATGGGTTTCCAAAGAAATTTTCGAAACTTTCCAGATCAGCCAAAAGCTGCCTCCCACATTCCCCCGCGGCTGCGTGTGAACGCTCGGCGGCAAGGAGCGGCAGATGATGTTGCAAAGCATTCCAAACTCAGTATAATAGGGGTAAAGGTGCGGCTCATGAGCCGAGGAGGACGCATGGTACAGTACCGTTGGAACAGCCATGGGCCGCTGCTGCGCGTGGGCTTTTGGGTACTCCTGGTGTGGGCGCTTTGCCTGATGGACCTGTCCGCCGATGGGATTGGGAAGGTATACGAGGGCTACCCGGTGCTGCTCACGTTCCTGGCACTCAGGGACTTTTTGCTGGTGCTGCCCGCCGCCGCCCTGTGGGACGCCATCCTCCCCAGCGCCAGCCTGAGCGAGCGCGGTTTCGTTGCGCCGGAGTCGGGGAAGCTGACGCTCCGCTGGGCGGAGGTGAAACGCATGCAGGCCGGGCAGGTGGACTACGGCGAGGGGAAAGAATACGAGCTTCTCCTTGACAAGCGGGCGACGGACAATCCCGCCCGGATCGCCGTGCCGCTGACCGCTGACGACGACCACTGGGCCGTGTTCCGGCGCTTCACAGCCGACGCCGCCGCCTGGGCCAGTGCCAATGGTGCCGAGGTGTCGCCCACGGTGCGGGCGTTCCTGGCCAGGGAGCCGAACGCCTGGGATGAGGGCCGGCAGGCCGTTCGCGGCGACCCGGCACGGCTCTTCGGCCCGGTTCTGATCCTGCTGTTCAGCCCGCTGCTGCCGCTGGTGTGCGGGGTGGTTATCACCCTGTGCGCGGCGTTGGGTGGGCCGCTGGCGGGCTGGCGGCTGGTGCAGTGCATTGCGGCGGCGGCCTGCGCGGCAGCAGGTGCGTCCGCCTATGCCCTGGCAGTGCGCCGCAGCCGCCGGTTTGGCTGGGCGCTGGCGGCGGCCTTTGTGCTGTGGGCGGTCTGCCTGTCACTGTGGGCCATGCCCACCGGGTGGGACAGCGGCATCACCCGGGTCGAACTTTTCCCGCCCCTTCTGTTGGCCGCCCTGTGGCCCATGGGCCGGTTCCTGTTCGCCCAGCAGGATGTGCGGGCATCCTTTTCGAAGTAGCGCGACACCTCATCATCTCGTTCGGCCGGAAACAGCAATTCAGCGCTCACGGTCAACGGCAAGATCGAGCAATCCCTTCTCCTGTGTCATCACCGCACTCTCCCTGGCTTTGCAGGGGGTGTCGTATTCACACGCCCACACACTCTGGTAAGTTATGGAATGGCGTGGTATATTCATTGCGATAAGGCTTATTTGTGTTCAATATGCATCATTGGAAGGAAAGCGAATGCATTTTGACAAGTCAGCCCGAATAACTACGTACAGGAAGAGGACTCCATTGGAATGAAGATCGAAACCACGGCGAACCCAGAGAAGGATGGCAATGCCATTCTGCAGAACAGCGTTCCGGTCAAGATGATGCTCTCGTGTGTCATTTCGTGCGTGATCGGCATTGTGCTGATGGCGGTCATCTCCCGTTATTGGCTGATGGCATTTTTCATTAGCGAGCTTCTCTGTGTCGCCATCACCACCAAGCTCTACGCGTCGGGTAAAATATCCATCCATACGGCTTGCCTTGTGCCCATGCTGCTGCTCTGCTTTGTGTATACTCCCCTCAGTTGGTTCAGCTTTGACGGCCTTCTGGGCTGCACGCTGTACATTTCCATCCTGTTTATCACCGTCATCACTCTAACCTACTATGATCGAGTGCAAATCGTCCTGCTCTCGCTGTATGGCGCCCTGCTGGCGGGGCTCATCCTCCATTGGCTCCTGACCTGGACGGGTGAGCGCGATGTGGAACAGATCGTCAACATCCTGGTGGCGTATGTTCTCGCGGCGGCGCTGGTCTTTTTCACCATTGAGAGTGTCAAGCGCAAAAACATGGAGATCACCCACCGCATCGCCGACCTTTCCTTGCGCGATGACCTCACCGGGCTTCAGAACCGACGGGCCATCGAGCAAACGCTTGCCTTTCTGGGAAGCGGCTATGAAGAAGGCGGCTCCGAGTATGCCTTGGTGATGCTGGATATCGACGATTTCAAGCGCATCAACGATGAGCACGGGCATCATTTGGGTGATTCGGTGCTCAAAAGCATCGCAGAAGCCATCCGCCGGTGCATCCGGTCCGAGGATTACGCCTTCCGCTTTGGCGGGGACGAATTCCTGCTGGTGCTGCCCCATGTGGACAACGGCATTGCCCATCAAATCTGCACGCGGATTGAGGCGGCCGTTCAAGACATTCAAGGCTATGCGTTCCCCCTGTCCATCAGCGTCGGGCATGCGCTTCGCTCCGAATGCAATAGCACCGGGGAGCTGTTGGCGTTGGCCGACCAGCGCATGTACCAAGTCAAACGAAGCCACAGCGGTGATGCGCAGCAATCGTGACTCATCAGCACCATTGCAACGAATGCACTGCTCAATACGGCAAAGGTGTGCCTTGTTGGGCCAACGGCTTGGCGTTCACAAATGCTGGAGTACGCTCATTCATCCAAAACATAAAACCAAAGTGTTATATTTTGTAGTTCAAACACGTCATGCAGCCATACAGCATGAATGGAGATGCACTCTTGCCAGCGGGTTCGCTGGCCCGCGGCTGCGGCGGCAAGGCCGTTGCTCTGCGGTGCCGCGCAGCCGCATGCGCCATGCATAACCGCCATTTTTCTACCGACACTACGGTCTATCAACCCAGCAAAGGAGCTGCCCATGAAGAAGCAACCCACCGAAAAGCAACTGCCAGCTACGCCGGGCAACGCCAAGCACAAGTCCCGTCAGGCGAACAAAAAGGACGGGAAACCCAAGTAACCAGCCAACGCTCCACCGCAGTGTGGGGCGTTTGGCTTTCCCCGGCGTCGCGCACACCCGAGCAGGCCATCACGCTGGGGCATGCCTAGGGGATGCCGCACCGCCGCCCGGCTGCTTCAACCAGAAGACCCCTCCGCAAGCCGGAGGGTCTGTGTGTTTTTCAATGCATTGGGAAGAGCAAAGGGGAACGAACCTCCCGCCGATTATTCGCCGGAAGGTAAGGAAGGGCCGGTAGGAGCAGCAAAGATAATCCCGCCTGGCCGGCGCGGCGTATCCTTGGAAATCCGCATGAGGGCTATCGATTGTAATCGGTCCATCGCAATACTTCGTATTGCTCGCGTTGCTCTCAACGATTCTGAAGAATCGTCTGCCGCAACGCGGGACTGAGAGTCGGCGGCATGTGCGGCGAATCGGACACGCTGGGCTGGTCGCACGCTTCCCGTGCCTGGTCGTGCCGTTTCGGCACTGCTCGGCCCTGCGACCTGGCTACTCGCCCAAGCATCCCGGATGCGTGTCCAACCGTCACGCCGTGAAGGCAAACGCAATGCCTTAGCGCCCGGGCTGGTCGTTCGCTCCGCGAACCTTCCCTCCGCCTCGCGGGCGTCCATGCCCGCTGGTGCTGTCCTTCGGGCAGCACCCGGCGTCGTCGGTCTTGCCGCCATCCCGGCGGTTTGGGCTGCTCGCCTATGCATCCCAGGCTGGTCGTTCGCTCCGCGAACCTTCCCTCCGCCTCGCGGGCATCCATGCCCGCTGGTGCTGTCCTTCGGGCAGCACCCGGCGTCGTCGGTCTTGCCGCCATCCCGGCGGTTTGGGCTGCTCGCCTATGC
>JAEYRA010000011.1 GCA_023409755.1 Bacillota bacterium | reverse complement strand
GTGAGAAACGGCACAACGGAAATACAACAAAGGCCCGCTCGAATGAGCGGGCCTTGCTTTGCGTCTGTCTACATCTGGCTCAAAGCCTGGTGGTACATGCGCACACCGTCGAGAGGCGCGGGGCCATTTGCGGCTTCGTACTCGGCGATGAACCACTCGGTGCCGCCGACGGCGCGGCAGACCTCCAAAAAATCGGTCCACGGCACGTCATCCTGACCGATCATCGTATTGATGCCGTTGGCTTTGCTGTAGGCCTTCAGGTGGACGGTCTTGGCACGGCCGGGGTAGCGACGGATGATCTCCAGCATATCGCCGCCGCCTTGCATGGCGTTGCCGTTGTCAAGCTGCATCACCACCGCGTCCACCGTATTGTCAAAGAACACGTAATAGGGCACCTGGCCTTCCATGGGTGCAAACTCGGTGTGGTGGTTGTGGTAACCGATGGTCATGCCTTCCCCCGCCAGGCGGGCTGCCAGGTCGTTGAACCGGGCCGCCGTGGCGCGCCAGGCATCCAAGCTGGCCGTACAGGATTCCGGCAGGCTGGGAATGACGATGGCAGTGTTGCCGATGGTTTTGTTGTATGCGATGGTTTCGGCCAGCCGGTCGGGCTGCACCAGCTCCCACGGGGTGTGCCAACCACAGCAAACAAGGCCCGCTTCCTCCAATGCCTCCGCCACCTCGTCCGCCGGGCGGCTGTAGGGGCCGAAAAACTCCACCCCGTCGTAGCCGATGGCACCCACCGCCTCCAACGTGCCGGCAAAGTCACGCTCCAAATCGTGCCGCACCGAAAATAGCCCCAGCCCCAGCTTCTGTGTTCTCATCAGTTCCTCCTCATGCCTGCGCCGCATGGGCGATCGGCTCGTTCTGCTTTCCTTCCAGTGTACTCCGCTCAGACGGGATTGCATAGAAGGAATCGTACTCCATCCGCGCGGTGCGCTGCACCGTGATGCGCCGCCGGTCAATGACCTGCCAATGCTTGTTCAGCACATCCACCACCCCGCCATCCAGCGAGCCGCTGGCCACCATGCCGGCGAGGATGCGTTGGGCTGACGCCTGCCCCATGCCGCGGCGGTAGGGACGGTCCTCGCTAAGGGCCACGCAAACGTCGGCCACTGCCATGATGCGTGCGCCTAGCGACAACTCCTCCTCCTTCAGGTGGAACGGATACCCGCTGCCGTCCAGCCGCTCGTGGTGGTAGGCCGCCCATGCCCGCACATTGTCAAAGGCGCCAATCGTCCCCAGCAAGCGGTCGGTATAATAGGTGTGGGCACGCACCACCGCATATTCCTCGTTGGTGAGTGGGCCCTCCTTCTCCAGAATATCCTCGGAGATGACCAGCTTCCCAATGTCATGCAGGTGGCCAGCCAGTGTCATCAGGTTTGTATCCTCCGGCGAAAAGCCCATGAGCTGGGCCAGCATCGCGGACACCACCGCTACGCCCGAGGAATGGGTGGCGGTAAAAGCACTGCGGAAGTCGATAATCTGGCTGAAGAGTTTCCCCAGCCCCTGCAGCTCTACGTCTGAGAGTGTCAGCACCCAGTTGACGCCGGCACGTACCCGAGGCCGCAGATAGGCGTCGTACAAGTCCAGCCAGAACACCTCCCTCTTGGCCAGGCGCTCAAAGCATGCTACCAATTCGGGGGGGAAGTGGCTGCCGCTCTGTGCCACGATTTTAGCCCGGATGCCTGGCGCCTGTGAAAGGCGGAACCCCTGGGGCACCAGCACGGCGATGCGGTCGGCCAGGTAAAGAATGTGGCTCTCCTCCGGCACTGTTTCGCCATCTACCCCGTGGCAGTTACCGTCGTTCCAATGGGTGTGGTGGTACCGCACGAAGGTGGCTACCCTGGCTGTGGGGGCAAAGCTCTTCAGCAAGCGATACCCATACTCGGCGTGGTGCCCTGCGTGTTCCTCAAAGTGCAGCAACTCCAACCGGTCCTTGCAGGTGAGGCCGCCCACATCATGCAGCAATGCAGCAATCACCAGTTGATTCAACCGCGCATCCGGCAGCCCACTCTCCCGCCCAATGGCATGGGCAGCCACCGCGACGCGCAAATGGTGGTTGCGCACCTCGGGGCTGATGAGATCCATCGCCGTCGCCAAACACTCTATGAGTTCCAAAATGGAGATTTGCATCGTCACACAGTACATCCGTTTCATTCAATAGAATTCAAATACCCATTATATGGTAACAATATCAAAGAAACAAGCGGATGCACTTATGATTTCATAAACGAAAGGTGCTAAAAGATCGTCAATTAGTTCGATGGTGGTATGTCAAACTGCCGTGCCACCGCGCTCTCCACCTCGGCTCGCCGGGCCATGGCCCGAAGGAAAAGCTCGTCCAACACCGGCGGCTGTCCAGCACGCAGGGCGGTGAGGCCCGCCTCCGTTACACCGCCGCGTGGCGCCGTGCGCGCTACGATGGCGCTGAGGTCCATGCCGCGGTCCACCGCCAGACGAGCCGTGCCCAGCATCGTCTCCACCAGCAGTTCCTCGGCCTGGTTGGCGTTCAGGCAGTCGCTGTGGCGCAGGGCAGCGGCCGCCAGCTCCTGCAGTAGTGCCGCCAGGAAGCCGGGCATGCAACTGGTGAGGTTGGCGGCCATGGCAAAGGCTTCCTCCGCCAGCACCTGCACGACACCAATCTTCTCAAAGAGCCGTTCCACGGCGATGCGATCCACCGGCCGCACCACGTCGTTGTGACACACCAGCGTCACCCCCGACCCCAGCAGCGATGGCAGCGATGGCACTGCCCGACTGACAGGCCCCCGGTGGAACCGCTCCAAGGCGCGTAGCGGCAGCGAACCCACCACGCTCACCAGGTGTGCATCAGCCGGGAGCTCGGGCGACAGTTCCTCCAGCACGGCGCGGGCCGCCGTGGGCGGCACGCACAGCAGCACCGTGCGCGCCTGTGCCGCCTGTCGGTTGTCGGTGTACGCATCGATGCCCGGGTACCGCTCCGCCGCCCGGGCCGCCCCCGAGGGGCTCCGCGTTGTCACAATGACGTCGTCTACCCGCAGCACACCGCTCACGAGAAACTGTTCCAGCAGCATACTGCCCATGCTTCCGTACCCAATGATTGCCGTCTTTGCCATGTTCACCCTCCAAGCAGAACATACTATGCACGAACGGGCCGCCCCATGCACCGGAAGCATGCGGAGGAAAAGCATGGTATAATGAACAGCATCCGACACAGGCGGAGGGTGCGATGATTGAACTGCCGGAGGCCCATGTGCTGGCCACCCAACTGACCGACGCGCTCTCAGGCCGAATCATCCGCTGGGCGCAGGCTGGCCAGACCCCGCACAAATTCGCCTTCCACTGGGGTGACCCAGCGGGCTACGGCACACGCATGGCCGGGCAGGCAGTCGGCCCTGCCTCAGCCTGCGGCAGCCGTATCCTGGTGCCTGTGGGGCAGGCGGACACGCTGATGCTGGGTGACGGCGGCGAGCGGCTGCGCCTGCACGCCAGCCCAGCCGACCTGCCCCAACGCCACCAACTGGCGGTTGTCTTCGCAGACGGCAGGGCGTTCAGCGTCACGGTACAGGGCTGGGGCATGGTGCGGCTTGTGCCCAACGACGAGCTGCCCCGGGCGCAGGATGGCAGCGACCGCAAGCCCTCTCCCCTGGGCGATGACTTTACGCCGGAGTGGCTCATTGCCCAGGCGGAGGAAGTGCGCGGGACCCCGCGCATGAGCGTGAAGGAGTTCCTGGCGGCGGGCCAGCGCATCCCGGGGCTGGGCAACGGGTGTCTGCAGGACATCCTGCTGGATGCTGGCATGGACCCACGGCGCAAGGTGGCCGACTGCACCCGGGAGGAACTCATTGCCCTGCATGGTTGTGTCGTGTCGGTGCTGCGACAGATGACCGCCCAAGGCGGGCGGGACACCGAGACCGACCTCTACGGCAACCCCGGCGGGTACCGCAAGCGGTTGGATGCCCGCAGCGTGGGGACGCCCTGCCCCCACTGCGGCGAACCCATTGTCAAAATCGCGTATATGGGTGGCGCGTGCTACCTCTGCCCCCATTGCCAACGGTGAACAAGGAGGACCCATGACCCGACACACGAAACGACACGATGCGGCCCCACCGCGCCCGTGGTTGGTGCGGCCATGGCCGCTGCTGGCTGCGGCGTTGGCGGCGGCTTGCCTGCTGCAGCTGGCGGCGGACGCGCTGGTGACGCTGCTGGACGCGCTGGGCCAGTGCACCGGTGCGCTGGCGGCTGCCAACGGCTTATCGTGGTGCGTGGTGCTGGGGGCCGCCGCGGCTGCGGGGTTGGGGTTTCGCTGGGCTCTGGGCGAGCAGCACCGCATGGGGCTGGCGCGGGTCAGCCTGCGCCCCACTGCCCTGGCTACGGCCGGGCTGCTGGTGGCGTTGGTGGCCGACCTGGGAATGGCGCTGCCGCTGGGTGATGCCGCCGAGACCGCCAGTGGGGTGCCCGGCATGTACTGGGCAGCGGCGCTGCTGAGCATGCTGCGTTCGGCCCTGCCCCTGGCGCTGCTGGCCGGCCTGTTGCTGCCGGTGTTCCGGGGCCGATGGGGAACCGCGCGGGCCATTGGCCTGCTGTGCCTGGCGCTGACGGCGGCGCAATACGGCACGGCGCTACTCTCCCACTTGATGCGGGAAGGACTGCAGGCGGCCCTGCTGGGGCCGGCGATGACCTCCACAGGCTGGCCGGCTCTGCTGCTGGGCCAACAGACACTGGCCCTTCTCTGCTGGTCGCTCTCGTCCCTGCTGCTAACCGCCATGGTCAGCGGCCATCTGCCGGGCGCGCTGGCGTGGCTGCTTGCCTTGCAGGCAGTCTTTGAGCGGCTGCTGCCAGGTAAGCTCGCCCTGCTGCTGGCCGACCACGGTGGGTTACCCCGCCTGGCCCGGGAATATGGGCCCTACGCCTTCGCGCACCTGGGGCCGCCGGCATTGCTCATCGGGCTCGTGCTGCTGCGGGTGTTGTGGCTGCGGGCGCGGCACGGCCATGCAAGTGAACAGGCCCTGCCCCGGTAAAGTACCTGCCAACACACCACGATGGCTTGCCTTCGCCCACGTTTAGTGTGATCTTACAGTGCTGCAATGACAGAGAGTGGCCGTCCCATCGGGACGGCCTGTCGCGTCTGCCACTGTGGCGACAGCCGTGATTTAGAGCAATTGTCCTCAATTTCTCGTATCGCCTTACGCGCCTTCCGGGATGCTTGGGCGAGCAGCACGCGAAGCGTGCGACCAGCCACGGCGTGACGGTAGGACAAGCATGCGGTGTGTCCGATTCGCCGCACATGTCGCCGACTCTCAGTCCCACGTCACGCCAGACGATTCTTTAGACTCCAGTTTCGTGTCGATGGTGTTCTTCCGAGGGTGACCTGCCCTCGGGCACAGCCCCCGCCGGTTATAAGCGCCACCTCCTCAGATTTAGTTTTGGTATTTGATTTACATTTTTCGTAAAACTCACGCGAATGGCCCAGCCCGTTGCTCAGGACAAAAGGAGTAGAGATTTCTACCCACTTACCCTTGCGCAACCATGTGTTCCGCGATATAATCAAACCACCATAAAGAGAAGGCGAGAGACAAGCTCTATGACCCTTCCGCAACCTGCCGAAAGGTAAGGTGCGAAAGCTTGAACGATGGGTTGGTAAGTAATACAGGCTCATCGGTCGATGGGCCTTTTCTTTATGAGTTCTGACAGAGGGTGAGAATTCATGAGGCTCTTTTACAAAGACAAACAACCAGATTTTAACAAAATTCACGAGTACACAAGCAAGGGTTATGGAATCCCGCATCCCGAGAGAGTGAATGGCTATGCAGGCGCGTTCTTATTCACGCTCCTTGATGTGTACATTTCTGATGATATTGAACGTTGCATAGAAGCAAACCCGGAGTTCTCTCAAAGCCTTCTGTCTCTGCTGGACAGGTTCAAAGCGAACGATTATGGCGACATAACAAAAACGGAACAACTCGAGAATACTGAACAGCGGTATATTGGTGGTGGACACCTCTGGATGATTGCTCGATACCTCATCGATGACAAACGGGTTGTGTTCGAATCATTTTATGATATGTCTTTGATCTATCAAGCCGACGAAGACATAGATGCCATATGGGCCGAGCAAGACCGAAAAGCCCAATATGCAAAAAATCACAGAACGTTATAACCGGTTATCTATTCCACTGATCTCCGTCCCTACAAGCCCCTGGAACGGGTAAAAGAAGATGAACCTCCCGCCGATTCATTCGGCGGGAGGAAGGGAAGGGTCAGTGCGAGCAGAAGAGAAAATTCCGCCAAAAGGCGCAATCCTAGGAAACCCGCATGAGAGCTGCAATTTACGGTCGGTCGGCGACCTGTGCGGCGACCGACCAAGCCATCACGAGAACAAGCTGTCTGAATCGCGTCTGTCGCCACAGCGGCCGGGGCGCTTGGGCGAGCAGTGCCGGAACGGCACGAACGCGACGAAGGCGAGCGTGTCGACTTTGTCGACACGCAAAAAGGCCGTCCCATCGGGACGGCCTTTGACGATCAAGTACGATTGATTACTTAATCTTGACGGTGGCGCCAACTTCGTCGAGCTTGGCCTTGATGGCTTCGGCTTCGGCCTTCGGCACAGCGGTCTTGACAGGGTTGGGGGCGTTGTCAACCAGATCCTTGGCTTCCTTCAGGCCCAGGCTGGTGATTTCGCGGACAACCTTGATGACCTTGATCTTGTCAGCGCCGGCGGCTTCCAGCACGACGTCGAACTCGGTCTTCTCTTCCTCAGCGGGGGCGGCGGCGGCGGCAGCCGGGGCGGCGGCCACGGCCACGGGGGCGGCGGCGCTCACGCCGAAGATCTCTTCCAGGTCCTTGACCAGCTGGGAAAGCTCGAGAACGTTCATCGCCTTGATGGCTTCGATAATCTGCTGTCTATCCATTTTGACAAATCCTCTCTTTTATTGTATGTGGTAGTGTGTTTTGGTTCAGGCGGTCTGTTCCTTCTGTTCCTTGACGGCGTTGAGCGCGCAGACCAGCGCACGGGCCGGGCCGTTGAGGATACCGACGAAGTTGCTGATGGGCGCGTTCATCGTGCCCAGCAACTTGGCCACCAGCACTTCCTTGCTGGGGATCTCGGAGAGCTCCTGCACCTGGTTGGCGTCGAGGAACGACTTACCTACCAGGCCGCACTTGAGCTTCAGGTGGTTGGGCTTGCGGGCGGCTTCCGTCTTCTTGATGTAGTCGGTCAGCAGCTTCGCCGGGGTCGTCGGGTCATCATACCCGAAGGCCACCGCGGTCGTTCCCTTCAGGAACGGATCGAGCCCGGCGATCTCCAGCTCACTGGCGGCACGGTTGACCAGGGTGTTTTTCAACACCTTGTACTCCACGTTGCCACCGCGCAGCTGGTTGCGCAGGTCGGTCACATCCAGCACGTTCATGCCGGCGTATTCCACCAGCACCACACCGCTGGCGCGGCTCAGCCTGTCCTTAATCTCGGCGACCTCTATCACCTTGGCGTCACGATTTGCAGACATTGTTTTGATTCACCTCCTCCTGTCGATGGTGTGCCGACAGGGGCATACAAAAAGCCCCCGTGCAAGGTTACAGCACAGGGGCATGAGCGCATATCCAAGCCTCTCAACCTCGGCAGGCGAGTTTAAGCGGCGTACCGCACCTGCTGTCTGTAGCTGAACACTTTCAAGCAGGTGAATTATACAGAAATCAACGAGCCTTGTCAAGCATCTCTGCCAAAAACGCGTTAAGTGCCAAAGACCCGCGAAACTTTGTGCCAAAGAGGTGGGAAACCCCTTGCCAAGCGGCGCATGGAATGTTAAAATAGCTTCTGCTTTGCAATGAAGCTCCATCGAAGGAGGTGTTTCCCATGGCATATAAGTGTGAGATCTGTGGTAAGAAGTCCGTTCACGGCAACAGCGTCAGCCACTCCCACATCGCGACGAAGCGCACCTGGAAGCCCAACATCCAGCGTATCCGCGCCATCGTGGACGGCGCGCCCCAGCGCGTGTACGTCTGCACCCGTTGCATTCGCTCAGGCAAAGTGCAGCGCAACGTGAGCGTCTGAACGAAGAACGCAGTTCATCACAGCGCCGTCCAGCAGGCCGGCGCTGTTTTGTTGTCCATTTTACTGTCTTTGCCCCGACTAGCGCAGGAGGATGCACCCCAGCACCACCAACGCCGCCCCCAACACGGCCAGCCACAGCCCCACGGGCACAAAGATCATGAGCAACACCACACCCACAATGATGAACGTCAGCCCCAGCCACCCCTTATAGGGGTTGCAGGCCCGAATGCAAGCCTGTTTGATGTTGCGGAACAAAGCAATCCCCCCTCGCCTACTACTATCATACGCGCGGGGGGCTCCACTGTGACCATGGATTCCAAATCAGGGTTCGGAAGGCATCTCGCCGGGCAGAGCCTTTCGCCCGGCCTGATCCTGCGCCAAATCACGGAAAAAGCGGTCCAGCAGGGAGAGACCTTCCAGCAGCGCCGGGCGATGTTCCAGGTCCAGTTCCTCAAACATGGACTGCACCAAATTGCTGTGGAACCGCTCATGGGCCTCGTAGGCGGCCAGGCCGTTCTCGGTCAGGGCAATTTCCACCCGGCGGCGGTCCTCCCGGGAGCGTTTGCGGTCCAGGAAGCCCTTCTCCACCAGGCGGTTGACAGACACCGTCAGCGTGGGCAGGGTGATACGCAGCCGCCGGGCGACCTCGCCCATCTGCAGGCCCGAGGATTTGCCCACGGCCTCCAGTATGTGCATCTCGCTCATGGTAAGCGGGGTGGGTGTAAGGCTGGCAATAGCCTTCTGTTCCAGCTTCTGCACGTCGAAGAAGATCTCCACCAGCAGATCGTTGACCATGGTTTTGTAGTCATTGCCGCGCATCGTGCCCTCCGGTTGCTGCCAGCTGCCGCCTGACTCCTGTCATGCCATTCCAACCGTTACAACTCTCTGTCCTTCATATAATCAGCAAGTGCAGCAAATGTCAACCGTGGAAACGGAAACCAATCCTTTTCATACCAGTCACCGTCCACCTTAGCGAACTCCCTCCAAATCTCACATGCAAATGGCCTGGCCTGCGTCTCCATCACCATCTCCGTTCGTTCGGTTTTGGCGGCCGCCAGCGCTGTGGAAGTCGCACCAATGTAGCGAAAGCCATCCCCTGTCAACCGGTCAATCACGATGCGGAGAAGAGCCCCTCCCGGTGGGTACCCATGCGGTACGCTTCCGCTTCCCCATTGAGACAGAGGAACCCGGCGACCGGTTGAGCGGTCACCAGTCGATGCGCCAGCAAAACCAGCTGTTGAGCGACATCGACTTCACCATACCGGGAACAGGAAGCAGAAAATTCCTCCACCCCATTGGAGAGAGTGAAACGAAACCAGCCCGCTGCGACTTCATCGACGCGGAACAGATTCGACACCCCCTCCCAGTTCTACCATTATATCACACCATTCGCGGGGAACAGCCCTGTCAGAGACCCTCGTTCCTAT
>JAEYRA010000003.1 GCA_023409755.1 Bacillota bacterium | reverse complement strand
CCTGCTGGGCCATGCGCAGTATTCTCTTGGGATCTTCGTGACCGGTGCACCCGATGACCAACGGGTTGCAGGCCGGCTGATCGGCAGGCTGTCAAAGGCCATTTATGATTGCTATAAAGGGTGATGGGATGAGCAAGTTCGCGTTGGTCCGTATGCCGATTGCGGCGCTGCATGCTGCGCCGGACACACACGGCGAGCTGGCCGATGAGGTGCTGCACGGCATGACCGTGGAGATACTGGAGACCACGCCCGACGGCTGGGCCCGTGTGCGTACGGCTTACCAGTATGAGGGTTACACCCGCGGCGAGAACCTCGTTGCCGACGATGGCCCGCTTTCTCGCTGGCAGGGGCAGCCTAAGAGCGTCGTTACAAGGGCGCAGGCCGATGTGCTCAATGTGCCAAACATACGGGGTTGGCGGGTGGCCAGCCTGCCGCGGGGGGCGGTCGTTTCCCTCCTTCCCCAGGCGGAGGAAGACGGCTGGGTGTGTGTGGGCTTGGCGGATGGCCGACAGGGCTACACCAGGGCGAGCCACCTGGGCGAATACCGGGCCACCTGGTCCCCCGCGGAAGAGCCCACGCTGCGAAAAAGGCTGATGGACACGGCGCTTTCCTACCTCGGCGTGCAATACCGCTGGGGCGGCAAGACGCCCCAGGGCATCGACTGCTCTGGCCTGTGCTCCATGGCCTATCTGGTGAACGGCGTGGTCATCTACCGCGACGCGGACATCGGCGACGGGTTCTGCATGCGTCAAATCCCTCTGGCGGAAGCGGGAGAGGGCGACCTCATTTTCTTCCCAGGGCATGTGGCGATGCACCTGGGGAACGGGCACTACATCCACGCCACGGCCAAGAACGGCAGCGATGGCGTGGTGCTCAACAGCCTGAACCCACAGGACGAGGACTTCCGGCCCGACCTCCTGGCAAAGGTGCGTTTCGCCGGATCCATTTTTACAAGCAAGGCAGGAGACCTGCTCTGAAGGGAAGTACTTGCGATGGTGATTCAGGAAGTTCAAACGGGCACGATTCGCATTCCACTGGCTCGGCCGTTCAAAACCGCGCTACGCTCGGTGGATTGCATTGACGACATTCTGGTGCGGGTCGTAACGGATACCGGTGCATGCGGGTATGGCGAAGCGCCGCCCACGGCTGTGATTACGGGGGACACAAGGGGCTCCATCGTAGAGGCGGTGCAGCAATTTATCGGACCGGCCATCATCGGCATGGAGATTGAGAACATCGACGGCATCTCTGAGCGCATCCACTCCTGCATGGTCAAAAACACCTCCGCAAAGGCGGCTGTGGACATGGCCGTGTACGACCTGCTGGGCAAGCGCTTCTCCACCCCGCTCTATCAGCTGCTGGGCGGCTACCGCCGCCAGTTGGAGACGGACATCACCATCAGCGTGAACCCCGTGGCGGAAATGGTGGCCGACAGCGTGGATGCCGTGCAGAAGGGCTTTCGGATTCTCAAGATCAAAGTGGGCAAAGAAGGCAGGGCGGATGTGGAGCGCATTGCCGAGATTCGCCGCGCCGTGGGCCCCGCAGCTGCGCTGCGTGTGGACGCCAACCAGGGCTGGAAGGCCAAGGACGCGGTGCGGATGATTGCAGCGATGGAGAACATGGGGCTCAACATTGAGCTGGTGGAGCAGCCCGTACCGGCCCATGACATGCAGGGCATGCGCTATGTGACCAGCCGTGTCTCCACGCCCATCCTGGCGGATGAAAGCCTCTTCACCCCCCAGGACGCCGTGGAGATCATCCGCACCCACGCGGCTGATCTGCTGAACATCAAGCTTATGAAGACCGGGGGCATCTATCACGCGCTGAAGATCTGCGCCATCGCCGAAGAATACGGCGTGGAATGCATGATTGGCTGCATGCTGGAGAGCAAGCTGGCCGTGACGGCCGCGGCCCACCTGATGGCTGCCAAGCATATCATCACCCGGGCCGATTTGGATGGGCCGTCGCTGTGCACGGTGGACCCCTATGAGGGTGGGCCCATTTTCAAGGGGCCGACGATCACCATGGGCGAAGGACCCGGCCTGGGCATATCGGGCGTTCCGTTTGAACCGCTGAGGTCGTAAACCGGCGTGTTTGCCATGGCCTACGGTGCCTGCACCCATCTCTCCCCGGTGCCGTTTGTAACGGGGCTCCCAGCTGGTGAAGCTGCTGACGGAGGACGTGGAAGCCCTCACCGGCGGCAAAATCGCCCTGGGGGACGACCCGGTGGAGGTGGCGCAGGCAATGGAGAAACACAGCACTGGCAAGGGGCAGGAACTGGGGTTGAAGTGGCCCCCCGAACACGACTGGATGGATCTGCCCGGAAAGAGCGCTCGCATGGTGTGCGGGCGCTCTTGGCATGTGCCCCTTGGGGCACTGCGCACATGATACACACATGTTCTATCCACACATTGTAAAAAAAGAGAGAAGGGATTAGGATAAACGCAGTAGGAGTGGAAGAGGTGCGCCTTGGCACTGATCACAGCGGACGTGAGCCAAAGCAGGCGCTCCCCCGCCATTTGCGTCCACCTGCCCGGCATGACCAAAACACCATGGGCAATGGACGCCAGAACATCCTATGACCAATCCCCTGTCTATCTGCTCCATTCCCGTTTGTGACCCCAACGCCCAAACCAAAGGAGGAACCTCATTTGGAAGTACAGATTCGCAACGGCCGCATCTGCGGCACCGCCGAGGGAGGCATGCTGGCCTTCAAGAACATCCCGTTCGCCCAGCCACCGGTGGGCCGCCTGCGGTTCCAGCCGCCCCAACCCGCCGCCCCGTGGGATGGCGTGCGCGACTGCACGGC
>JAEYRA010000079.1 GCA_023409755.1 Bacillota bacterium | reverse complement strand
CTATGATGGTTTGAGCATAGCCTGGGCGGTGGTGGAGTACCTTTGTGACGCCAACAAGGTAGGCGCCAAGACGCTCTTCGCCACCCATTACCATGAGCTTACAGAGTTGGAGGACCGGGTGCAGGGGGTCAAGAACTACTGCATGTCGGTTAAGGAGCAGGGGGAGGACGTCATCTTCCTGCGGCGGGTGGTGCGCGGCGGGGCGGACAAGAGCTTTGGCATCCATGTGGCGGGCATGGCTGGCTTCCCGCAAGAGGTACTCCTGCGCGCGCGTGAGATTCTCTCCCTCCTGGAGGCTGCCGACATCAGCAAGAACGGCGTGCAGCGCAGCGCGGGGCAAACAGCAGAGAACCTGAACGCCCGACGCAGTGAGCAGAGCCAACTGAACTTCCTCGACGTCGTGCCGTACGCGCCGATACTGGAGGAGATACGTGCCCTTGACATCAGCACCACCGCCCCCATCGACGCGCTGTATCTGCTGAACCGCTTGAAACAGCGTATGGAGAAGATTGACTGATATGGCACACATTCATCTGCTGGAGGAAAGCATCGCCCAGAAGATTGCCGCCGGCGAGGTTGTCGAGCGGCCCTCTTCGGTCATCAAGGAGCTGGTGGAGAACTCCATCGACGCGGGCAGCACGTTCGTCACGGTGGAGATTCGTGAGGGCGGCATCGAGTCGCTGCGCGTCACCGACAATGGCAGTGGCATTGCAGCCGACGAGGTGGAGCTGGCCTTCCTGCGCCACGCCACCAGCAAAATTCAGAAGCTTGACGACCTATACAACATCCAGCAGCTCGGTTTCCGCGGCGAGGCACTATACAGCGTGGCCGCTGTCTCCCAGTTGGAGATTACCACCAAGCCCGCCGCCCAGCCTGCGGGTGTGCGCATGGTCATCCACGGCGGGCAGAAACAGAGCTTTACCGAATATGGCTGCCCCGATGGCACAACGATTCTGGTGCGTAACCTCTTCTACAACACGCCAGCGCGTTTGAAGTTCCTGGCAAAGCCGTCGACCGAGGCCGGCTATGTCAGTTCCACACTGCTTCGGCTCATTCTGGCCAACCCGGCGGTGTCCATCAAGTTCATCAGCAATGACAAGGTCATCTACCACAGCACCGGTGACGGCAACCTGGTCAATGCCATCTACACCATCTTCGGCAGGGAGATTGCCGATGGCCTCCTGCCGGTGGAAGGACGTACCGAAACCATGTCGCTGCAAGGTGCGCTCTTTGCCCCCGCCAACGCTCGTGGTAACCGCGGCCACCAGATTTTGATGGTCAACGGCCGCAACATCACCCATTTCGGGTTGGGTGCCATTGTGGAGAGGTTGTACGGTGGCACGTTGGAGAGCAAGCGATACCCTGGCTTTGTACTCAACCTCAACGTGCCAGTAGGCGAGGTCGACGTCAATGTCCACCCCAACAAGCTGCAGGTCCGTTTTGTCAATGAATCTGCCGTCAAGTACCTGGTGGAGGCAGCCGTCTCCCAGGCATTGGAGCGGCTAAAGGCCCAGACCATCCCCTGGAGTCCATTGCAGAGACAGTTGCAGCAGGAAGAGAGAGAGCTGATCGGGCATCCAAACGCGCAAACTGCCACCACAGAAGAAGCACCTCAAGTGGTGCTGCCCTTTGCATCCTTTGCCCCTCCAATGGGCGAGGCGAGCGTGAGAGAACCACTGCCGGTACATCGTACGCAGAGTGTGGGCGAGACGGTCAGCCGACTGACGGAGAGCGTACAGGCGGCACTGCGAAGCTCCGGCTGGACAGGCCGGTCCGCCACGCCTACAACGCTCATGCAGCGGCCCTCCATCCCAAACACCGCGACGCAACAGCTCCCGGAGCAGGAACCGTTCCTGCCGCCGCAGGAGGAAATCACGTTGCTGGGGCAGGCGTTCGGGGTCTATGCCGTTCTGCAAGCCGGGGACAAACTCTTCATCATCGACCAGCATGCCGCCCACGAGCGGCTGTGGTACGACCGGTATCTGGCGCGGCTGGAACGGCAGGAGACCGTCTCCCAAAAACTCCTGGTGCCACAAACCATTCAAGTCACCTTCGAGGCGAAAGCCATTATCGACGAGAACCTGGAATTGATGGCGCAGCTGGGGTTTGAGGTGGAGGAGTACGGCCGTCTTTCCTATCAGATCCGCGCCGTCCCCGTGATACTGGGACAGCCGCAGGTGCAGGACCTGCTGCTCAACATCGTTGACCTGTTGGCCGATGACCGCTCGGTGCGTACAGTGGAGCTGAAGCGCGAGAAGATTATGTCCATGGCCTGCAAACGGGCCGTGAAGGCTGGCGACAAGCTCACGAACGACGAACTCAAGACCTTGCTCGGGCTCATCCGTGCCGAGGTTACACCCTTAACCTGCCCCCATGGCCGACCCTTTGCGCTGGCCATGGAGAAGACTGCCCTGGACCGGCATTTCAAGCGCACATGATGGAGTCGAAGCGGTTGGTCGTGCTGTGCGGCCCCACGGCGACGGGCAAAACCGCGCTGGCGGTGGAACTGGCGAAAAGACTGGGTGGGGAGATCGTCTCCGCAGACTCCATGCAGGTGTACCGCGGCATGGACATCGGCACCGCCAAGCCCACCCTGGAAGATCGCCAGGGGATTCCCCACCACATGCTGGATATGATCGACCCGGGGGAGAGCTACAGCGTGCAGCTCTATCAACAGCAAGCACGCCGCTGCATAGAGGAGATCACGGCCCGGGGGCATCTGCCCATCCTTTGCGGCGGTACGGGGCTCTACATCAACGCCGTCGTCTACCCGCTGGACTTCACAGACCAACCGCCCGACCCCAACCAACGTCAGCAGTGGGCAGCACTGGCTGAGCGGGAAGGCCCGAAGGCCCTGCATCGGCTGTTGGAAGCGCGATCCCCGGCGTTGGCGGCGGAGATCCACCCCAACAACGTCAAGCGCGTCATTCGCGCGCTGGAAGCTCAACCCGCTGGAGCGGCACGCACTGTTTTTGCCCGGGAGCCACTCTATCGGCTGGCTTGGCTGGGGTTGCGAGCGGCGAACCGAGACGGCCTGTATGCCCGCATTGACCAGCGGGTGGACCGCATGATGGATCAGGGGTTGCTGGATGAGGTGCGGTCGTTGGCAAAAGGCACCCTCTCTCAAACAGCGGCGCAAGCCATCGGCTACAAGGAAATTCTGGCCCATCTGAACGGTACCGTCTCGCTGAGTGAAGCGGTGGAAGAAATCAAGCGTGGGAGCCGACGGTATGCCAAACGGCAGATGACCTGGTTTCGCCGGGAACCTGCCATTCATTGGATGGACATTGACGCTGCCTCAATTGTGGCACTGGTTGATGCGGCTCTGGGCTATATTCGCCCCGCCCTGGGCATAGAATGAGCCGGGGTGATGTGCGGTGGACGAACGTACGTTGTTGGACGGGCTGATCCGCAAGGGGTTGCCGGTCAATTTCCATCTGACGGAAGGGCGGGACATCCTCGCCATTCCCGTGGCTCACGACGCCAACGCCATCATTGTGCGGGGGAGCGGGGCAGGGGACCACGCCATACTCTACAAAAGAGCCATTGCGGCCATCACACCATCGGGAGGAATCCATGTCAATCCAGAGGGAGTACTCTGACGCACTGCACATTTCGGACGCCGCTCAGGCACTGATAGCAGGCGCCGAGCAATCACTGCAACAACAATTTGCCCAGGCGGAGGCAGTACAACTGCATAACCAAGCCAAAGTGCTGGATGCCTTCCGTACCTGTCGGGTGGAGGCCCGCCATTTTTCTGGTACCACGGGGTACGGCTATGACGACATCGGGCGAGACATGTTGGACCGGCTGTTTGCAGCGGTCTTCCACACCGAGGACGCGCTGGTCCGCCCGCAGATGGTCTCCGGTACTCACGCGCTTTCCCTGGCGCTGTACGGCGTAGCCAGACGCGGGTCACACATTTTGAGCATCACCGACAGGCCCTACGACACGCTGCTGCAAACCATCGGCATTGAGCCCTGTGAGAATGGGATCGAGAGCCTGGTGGAGAGCGGTGTACGCTTTTCCGCGTTGCCGTTGGCTGCCGATGGGCGCATTGACACAGACGCGGCCTGCCGCACACTGGCTGACGACCCGACAATCGACATCGTGTATCTCCAGCGCTCCCGGGGTTATGCCTGGCGTACCGCCGTCACCGTGGAGGAGATCAGCGAAGCAATTCGCCGCATTCGATCCATCCGGAAAGGGGTCGCCGTGGTGGTGGACAACTGCTACGGAGAGTTCACAGAGCGGGACGAGCCAACTGACGTGGGGGCGGACCTTATTGTCGGTTCACTCATCAAGAACCCTGGCGGCGGATTGGCGCCGACGGGCGGCTACATCGCCGGCAAGGCGCATCTCATCGACCGCATCCAATACCGCCTGACGGCTCCGGGCATCGGCCGGGAGGTTGGCAGTTGGCCGTCGGGCTATCTGCCGTTCTACCAAGGGCTGTTCCTGGCACCGCATACCGTGGGCCAGGCGCTCAAGGGCGCAATCCTCAGCGCCGCCGTCTATCAGCAGTTGGGGTATTGCGTCATGCCCGGGCCAGACGACATGCGCTCGGACATCACCCAGTCCATCCGTTTTGACAGTGAGGAAAAGCTGCTGGCCTTCTGCCGAGCCGTGCAGCAGGCCTCACCGGTGGACAGCCATGTCGTGCCCGAACCCTGGCCCATGCCGGGCTACCAAAACGACGTGGTCATGGCGGCGGGTACCTTCGTGCAGGGGGCGTCCATTGAGCTGAGTGCCGATGCGCCAATCAAGCCGCCCTACATCGCATACTTGCAGGGCGGCTTGACCTATGAACATTGCAAATTGGCGTTGTTGATGCAGGTATCCCGGCTTATTTGATGCGGCGGAAGAGCCCGCTGACCTTGCCCAGAATCTTGGCATCGTCTACGATGATGGGTTCCATCGTTGGGTTCTCCGGCTGCAGGCGGATCTTCTTGCCGTCGACGAAGAAACGCTTAACGGTGGCCTCATCTTCCAACAGCGCCACAACAATGTCGCCGTCGTCGGCGTAGTTCTGCTGGCGCACCACGATGTAATCGCCGTCGTAGATGCCGGCGTCGATCATGCTCTCGCCGGTCACCTTTAGCACGAACGAGTGTTCGTCACGCACAAAGGAAGCGGGGAGGGGGATGTACTCCTCAATGTTATCAAAGGCGAGAATGGGGAGACCGGCGGTGACGCGCCCCACGATGGGAACGGTCATGGCCTTTTGCCGGGCCTCGTTGTCCTCGTCCAGTATCTCAATGGCGCGGGGCTTGGCCGGGTCGCGGCGCAGCAGGCCCTTCTTCTTCAGCCGATTGATGTGCCCATGCACCGTGGAGGTGGACTTCAACCCCACAGCCGCGCAAATTTCACGAACGGAGGGCGGATACCCGTGTTCCTCCGAATAGCTTTTTATGTATTGGTAAACCTTTTTTTGCTTCCCGCCCAGTTCATCAATCAGGTCGGAGTTTGCTGGCATTTTTCACAGTCCTTTCCTGTGTAGTTCGGTCACAGCATAGCATACAATTGTTCCTATGTCAAACAGATGTTCGTTCATTCCGACGTTTCCGTGTCTTTTCGATACTCCACCGCGCGGGAAGCCCACTCCCGGTTCTCCTTGTTGATGTCAGCATAGTGCTTTCGCGTGGTGTTCACATCACGGTGTCCCAGCACATCAGCCACCAGGTAGATGTCACCGGTGATGCGATACAGTTCGGTGCCAAAGGTACTGCGCAGCTTGTGGGGGGAGATCTTCTTGAGCGGCACAGCGGGCTGTGCGTGCTTCTTCACCAGGTTCTCAATGGCGCGGGTGGTGATGCGCCGGCGCTGCAATGAGAGAAACATCGCTTCCTCATGGCCTGGCAGCGGCACCAGTTGTTCACGCTGGGTAGCGTAAGACTGCAGCAAATCCCGGATTTCATCAGAATAGTACAGGATGCTCTCCTTGCCGCCCTTGCGAACAATGCGAAAGCTATTTCGCGTGAAATCAAAGTCGTCACGGTTGAGGTTGGCGCATTCGCTGACACGGATGCCCGTGCCCAGCAGCAGGGCAATCATGGCCTGATCTCGCAATTGAGTGCTGCGTAGGTAGGCTTCCTGATGCTTGGAATGCCCCGTGGCCGTCTCCAATCGGTCAAGGAGTTCACGGGCTTCGTCGCTTTCCAGCCGGATGATGGGCCTATCTCGAAGTTTCGGCGTGTCGATGATGGCGGTGGGCATGGTCTCTATCTCTTGATGCCGTAAAAGGTACCGAAAATAAGAGCGGATGGAGGAGAGCTTGCGCTTCTTGCCGGGGTTGGTGTTCTTGAGTGTCAGGTCGTTGCGCTGGTAAATGGAGAGATAGTTGATGTATTGCTCAACGTCCCGTGGCGTGATGCACCGGATGTCCTCAATGGTCAGTTCCCGGGTTGGTTTGTCAAAAAGCTGCCGGTCATTGACCAGGTAATCAAAAAAGATTCGCAGATCACCGGCATAATTCAAGCGTGTCAGGATCGACGTATTTGCCTCAATGGAAAGTAAAAAGTCGTAACAAGACTCTGGAAGGTCCAGCAGGATCTTCCGCAGTCGTTCGGTTTGCCGAAGCAGCACGTTGTGTTGGTCGTCTGTTTTTCTCACGTAAAAAATTCCTTATGGTCTGGGGTGGAAACCTGACAGGGCCGGATGGAAAAAGGAGGCGAAGCGCTCCTCTCAGCTTATCTTCCTAACTATTCGTAAAACGCAGGTTTTACGAATAGTTATAGGTCCCTCTCTACAACCCTCTCAGTTTGGTAATTTCCTGCCGGGCCACCGCGTCGCAGCGATTGTTACGCTCGTTGTCCGCGTGCCCCTTCACTTTAATCCAGTTGATCTGGTGGATGGCTGACAACTCCAGAAGCGCCTGCCATAGATCCTGATTCTTCACCTCGTCCTTACCGGCGGTACGCCATTGGTTCCGGGCCCATTTGGCAAGCCAGCCCTGTGTCATGGCGTTGATGAGATAAGCGCTGTCAGAATAGAGATTGACGCGGCACGGCGTCTTCAGGGCTCGCAGCGCCTCAATGGCAGACAGCAACTCCATGCGGTTGTTTGTCGTCAAACGTTCTCCACCGGAGAGCACCTTTTCCACGTCATTGTATTGCAGGATGGCTGCCCAGCCGCCAGGCCCCGGGTTGCCCGAGCAGGCACCATCTGTATGGATCTCAATTTCTTTCACTGGTTCTGTCCCGCCTTCACTGCCCGACCATGCGGCTGTATTTCTCCGCACAGGCAATGACCGCTGCCATGACTGACGAGGTAAAGCCCGACTGTTCCAGCTCGTACACTGCCTCAATCGTGGTGCCGCCCGGTGTGCACACGGCGTCACGCAGTTCAGCCGGGTGCTTGTCACTCTCCAGCACCAGCTTGGCTGATCCCAGCACCATTTGGGCAGCCAGTGTCCGGGCGGTCTTGGCGGGCAAGCCCTTGTAGATCCCGGCTTCCATCAGCGCTTCAATGAACTGATACACATAGGCCGGGCCGCTGCCCGAAATACCAGTGACAATGTCAAAATACCGCTCTGGCAGCACTTCGACCTTGCCAAACGAGCAGAACAGCGCCTTGGCCAGTTCCATCTCTTCCACGGCAAGTGTGTTGTCGGCGCTCAGCACACTCATGCCTTCGCCGGCAATGGCCGGGGTGTTTGGCATCACACAGAGAACGCGTGCCTGGTTGCCCAGTACCCCTTGAATCTTGGCGGTGCTCCAACCAGCCACGATGGACACCACAGCCTTGTCGGTCAGCTGGTCGGCCACCTGGGTCAGCAACCCGCCCATCACCATGGGCTTCACCGCAAACAGCACGAGGTCACTCCGGGCGATCAACTCCCCCATCGAACTTGTGTTCGCAACACCATATTGGTCGCAGAGTTGGGCTTTCTTCCCCGCGTCCACATCAAAAATGGAGATTTGCTCCGGCGGCAGCACCTGCCCGTTGATGACGCCCTGCAGGATTGCCCCGCCCATGACGCCAATGCCTACAAACCCCAAACGCATCCGGTTCATATTTGTCCTCCAAAACAATCTTGACATTGGGTTCCTGTTTCAATATAATAACGTTGCTCCAAGACGAAGGGGAGTAGCTCAATGGTAGAGTAGTGGTCTCCAAAACCATTGGTTGCGTGTTCGAGTCGCGTCTCCCCTGCCAGCCCCGCATCAGCGGGGCTTTTTTCATACCTGGATGTCACTTTTCGTTTCAATGGAAGCGGCTTCCGCCGTCAGAATGGGCTGTACATAGTCCCGCACGAACTCCCTCACCTGGTTGCCGGCACGGCCTGTGAAGTCCTCCGGCCGCAGAACGGCGTTGAGTTCCTCCCGGGTAAAGCCAAAAGTCGGGTCCCCGGCAATGCGCTCGATGAGGTCGTTGGGCAGCCCTTCCTGCTTCACCACGCGGCCAGCCTCCATGGAGTGGACGCGAATGCGCTCATGCAGGGTCTGGCGGTCCCCTCCCCTCTTCACCGCAGCCATCAGAATGTTCTCCGTCGCCATGAACGGCAGCTCACTGGCGATGCGCTGGGCAATAACCTTGGGGTAGACGACCAAGCCGTCTAGTACGTTGAGGTAGAGCTTGAGAAGCCCATCCGCCGCCAGGAACCCCTGGGGAATGACGAGCCGTCGGTTGGCCGAGTCATCCAGCGTCCGCTCAAACCACTGGGTGGAGGCGGTAATGGCTGCGCTGTCTGTGAGGGAAATGACAAAACGGGCCAGCGCGCACATGCGTTCGCTGCGCATGGGGTTGCGCTTGTACGCCATGGCCGATGAGCCGATCTGGGTGCTCTCAAAGGGTTCCTCAATCTCTTTGAGATTTTGGAGCAGTCGGATGTCGTTGGCAAATTTGTAGGCACTTTGGGCGATGGACGCCAGCACAGCGATGACACGGCTGTCCATTTTGCGCGGGTAGGTTTGCCCAGTCACGGGGAAAGCCTCGGCAAAGCCAGCCTTTTGAACTACCAGCTCCTCCAGGCGCTTCACCTTCTCCTCGTCATTGTCGAAGAGCGCCATGAAGCTGGCCTGGGTACCGGTTGTCCCCTTCACACCCAGCAGCCGCAGAGAATCGATGACCTGATTGAGCTCAGTGTAATCCATCCACAAATCTTGCAGCCACAGGGAAGCACGCTTGCCCACCGTGGTGAGCTGCGCCGGCTGGAAATGAGTGAAGCCCAGTGTGGGCAGATCGGCATACTGGAGAGCAAAATCCGCCAACAGGCGCATACAGCCCAGCAATTTGCTGCGTATGAGCTGGAGAGCATCACGCATGACAATGACGTCGGTGTTATCGCCCACGTAGCAGCTCGTTGCGCCAAGGTGGATGATGCCGCGCGCGTTGGGGCATTGGTCGCCATAGGCCAGCACATGTGCCATCACGTCGTGACGGGTCTTGTGTTCGTAGGCCGCCGCCGCTTCATAGTCCACCGTGTCCACATGAGCCTTGAGTTCGGCAATCTGCTCATCGCTGATGGGCAGGCCCAACTCCTGCTCGGCCTCTGCTAGGGCAACCCACAGCTTTCGCCAGGTGGTGAACTTCCGCTCATCGGAGAAGGTCTGAGCCATCTCCCGGCTGGCATAACGGGTAATCAACGGGTTTTCATACACGGTGGTGTTACTCATTTCGGGCCCCCAATGCAAATTCTCGGTTAAATTATACCATAACTTGCATAGAGGCGAAACAGCTGCCACCATCAAATGGGGAGAAAGGCGGCAAGGAAACCGCTATTGTCCGGTGCCCTTCATCGTCTTTCGCACAAAGCGGTAGAGGTCAAAGAGCTCCATCGCTCCAGGGTCCTTCACGTTATTATCGGGGTGGTATCGCTCCAAAATGCCATCCCAACCCAACGTCTCAATCTCCTGGCACATTTGGCGGTAGCGCAGGGTGTTGCCGTTTGCGTCGTTGTATTGGCGCAGCAAGGCATTGACGCCTGACAACGCGCGTAAAATCTCCCGAAGCCGTTTTGCGTCAACCTCATTGTTTTCTTTCTCGTCCATGGTCATCCACCCATCCACATTTACATGGATTATGATCCATTTTTCGGCCCTTGTGGGGTCTGAGGGGAAAGCAGACAACGATCGACGCAACTAGTGCACCTTCGTCGTTAGTACGTCTCATGCAACAATTTGTGTATGGTGTTGACGTCCACTTCGTTGAGAGGATGAACCGCCGGTCCGTTCAAAATGGTTCCATCAAACGTAAAGCGCGACCCGTGGCAAGGGCAATCCCAGGAAAGTTCGGCCGGGTTCCACGCAAGTTCACACCCCATGTGAGGGCAGGTGGTGTCGACGCTGTGCAGTGTGCCCTCCAGATCACGGTAAACTCCTACGCGTGCACCATTGCCATCCATCAGCACCCTGGCCGTGCCGCGCGCAATGGGGTGATCTTCTACTTCCGGTGACGTCAGTTTTCCTTTCACAAGCTCCTTGGCAGTCACGGCATTTTCCACTACGAAGCGCTTCACCGCCCCAGGCGCCTTTCCCCTTTGTGGAGAGAAAGTATCTGCCCAATCACTGCGGCCATGCACGATGAGATCCGTCATTAAGAGAGCCGCTACAGTAGAACGCGTCATCCCCCATTTTTGATAACCGGTAGCCACGAAAAGACCCGGCAGATCATGCGACAAGGCCCCCAGCATGGGCAATGCATCCATTGACATGCAATCCTGTGTGGACCAGCGGTACATCGGTTCTTTCACGCCAAAATGCTCATGAGCGAAGTCGGTCAGGACTTCAAAACAACGCTCGGTGTTTGTGCACTGCCCGGTGCGGTGGCCTTCCCCGCCCACCAGGACAAAGCGGTCCTCCCCCGAGTCATAATGGCGCAACGAGCGAACAGGCTCCTCAGCATTGATGTACATGCCGTCGGGGATGGGCTCCTTCACCGGGAACGCGAGCAGATAGGACCTTTGCACATAGAGTTGGGTGAACAACAGCAAAGGTTTGTTGATGATGGGATACAGCGTGGCAAGAATGATGTGCACGGAGGTGACTTTACGACCGCTTGCAGTCGTGGCAACCCAGAAGTCACCAGATCGATCGATAGCCACGACACGCGAATGCTCGAAGAGACGGATCTGCCTGCGCTTCAACTCCGCAATCAAACCATCCATATAGCGCACTGGATGAAACTGTGCCTGGTTATCAAACCGGACGGCTGCCAATGTGGGGAGTGAAAGCGGAATCTGCTGCACACAGTCAGCCTGGATGCCCAAGGAGGACGCCACTTTTGCTTCTTCCTCCACCTGTTTCACCCAATCCTCCTGCTGGGTGTAGGTGTAGGCAACTTGTCGTTCCCATTCGCAATCAATGTGCAGACTGCGAACGGTCTCCTCCATTGTCGCAATTGCCTTCTCATTGGCGTCGGCTGCTATCTGTGCGCACTCCCTGCCATATTGCTGTTGCAGGGTGGCATAGAGCAGGTTGTGTTGGGAGGTAACCTTACCAGTGGTGTGGGCGGAGGTGCCAGCGCCGAGGACATCGCCATCCACCACCGCCACAGGGACATTACTCTGACACAGGTGCCAAGCGCAGGATAAGCCCGTCAGCCCTCCGCCGATGATCAGTGTGTCGATGCTCAAATCCTCATCCAGCTGCGGTATTTCCTGGGTATCCCGCCCGGCCAACCACAGTGATTCCCTTTTGTTCACTTTCTCAGTCCGTTTATCCATTGGTTTATCCCTCTGTCATTTTTCCTAGTATTTGTTGCAAGGGACAAAAAAACACAGCACAGTGTTAAGAGAACACTGTGCTGAGTCGATTGGTGTGTTTGCGCACCTTTTAGGCTTGCTCCATCTCCTCCGAAAGGACGAACTGCCCGTTGTACAGGTTGTGATAGAATCCCTGCTGCTCCATAAGCTCTTTATGACTGCCGCGTTCAATGATGCGGCCTCCATCGATCACCAGAATTTCATCGGCGTCGCGGATGGTGGACAACCGGTGTGCGATGATGAAACTGGTGCGTCCCTGCCGCAGACGCAGCATGGCCTGCTGCAGCGACATCTCGGTACGGGTGTCCACGGAGCTGGTCGCTTCATCCAGGATGAGCACCGCAGGTTCAGCCAGCACCGCGCGGGCGATGGAGAGGAGCTGACGCTGCCCCTGGCTGAAGCCACCGCCAGCTTCATCCAACTCGGTGTCGTACCCCTTGGGCAGCCGACGGATGAAGCTGTGGGCACCAACGATGCGTGCTGCCTGCTCCACTTCCTCGTCGGTAGCTGTCAGGCGCCCATAACGGATGTTCTCCCGCACCGTACCGCTGAAGAGATGGGTGTCTTGCAGCACGATGCCAAAAGTCGGACGAAGGGTCTCTCGTGTCCAGCCAGTCAGCGGTCGGTCGTCCAGCCGAATCTCGCCCCGGTCGGGGTCGTAGAAGCGCACCAGCAGATTCACGATCGTCGTCTTGCCGCTGCCTGTGGGGCCCACCAGTGCGATGGCCTTGCCGGGTGTCGCCTCCAGCACGATGTCACGCAGCACCGGGGCATCCTTCTGGTAGCCGAATGTCACATCATCAAAAGTCACATGGCCTTGGGGGTCGGTAAGGGGTAGAGAGCCCGGCAGGTCGGCTGCTTCGGGCGTCACATCCATGAGCTCAAAGATGCGCTCGGCACTGGCCTGCGCGCTCTGGATGGTGCTGTAGAGGTTGGCAATGTCGTTGAGTGGCCGTGTGAATTGGCGGGAATAATTGATGAAGCTGGCAATGACGCCGATCGTCAGCGCACCCTGGATGGCAAGATAACCGCCGCCCGTCGCCACGATGATGAACCCGAGGTTGGTGACGACGTTGAGCATGGGCATAACTAGACCCGAAAGGATCTGTGCCCGGTATCCCGCCGTTTTCAACCGCTCGTTAATCTCGTCAAACTGACCGGTGACGTGGCCCTCCTTGCCAAAAGCCTTGACGACGAGCGACCCGGTCAGCATCTCCTCCACGTGGCCGTTGAGCTGCGCCAGCGTAGCCTGCTGTTCCCGGAACCGGCTTCTGGATCGCTTTGCGACAGCCTGCGAAAGCAGCAGTGTCAGCGGCACCGTAACCAGCGTCAGTAACGTGAGGAGCGGCGACAGGAGCAGCATCATCGTGAGCGCGCCGGTGAGCATGAGAATGCTGGAAAAGAACTGTGTTGTGGAGGACGATAGCATGGTACTGACGTTGTCCACATCGTTGCTCAACCGGCTCATCAACTCCCCGTGGGTGTGGCTATCCAGGTAGGAAAGCGGGAGCGCCTGCAGCTTCTCAAAAAGTGAACGGCGCACGATGCGCATGATGCGCTGCACGATGCCGGCAATACTCCACTCCTGCAGCCAGGAGAGCAACGCCCCCGCGCCATAGGCCGCGGCCAGTGCCGCCACCACGGTATAGAGCCGAGGAAAGTCCACACCAACGCTGGTGTCCATGGCATCCACCGCCCGGCCAATGAGCCAGGGACCGACGAGGCCGATCCCACTGCTTGCCGTGGCGATCAGGAAAACGGTGATGAGTTTGCTCTGCTCCCTGCCAAAGAGCTTCCACAGCCGCACGATGGTGGCACGCATGTTCTTCGGTTTCTGCCCATTGCCGGTGAAGCGGCCGCTGCCGCCCGGTCTTGCGGGGTTCTGCATCATCTAAATCACCTCCTGCCCATGGACATTGAGGCCCATTTGAGAGCGGTAAATGTCCCGGTAAATGTCGGAGCTCTCCAGCAGTTCATCATGCTTGCCCTGGCTTGCGATATGACCATTGTCCATCACCAGGATGACATCAGCAGACATGACGGTGTGAATGCGCTGGGCCACCAAAAGCACGGTCATGCCCTGGCAAAATTTCTGCAGCCCTTCGCGAATGCGCCGCTCGGTCGCCATGTCTACCGCCGACGTGCTGTCGTCCAGGATGAGGATGGCGGGATTGCGCAGAAGTGCCCGAGCAATACAAAGCCGTTGTTTCTGCCCGCCGGAGAGGTTTATGCCCCCCTGCCCCAGATGGGTGGCCCAACCGTTGGGCAGGCGGTGGATGAACTCGGCCGCCTGTGCAATCTCCGCAGCCCGTTCCAGTTCTTCCATGGTAGCGTTGTCCCTGCCCCAACGCACATTTTCCTCAATGGTGCCGGTAAAGAGCATGGCTTGCTGGGGCACCAGGGCAATGCGGCTACGCAATCCTTCCAGCGAAAAGGCGCGAACATCCTGGCCGTCCACCAGAACCACGCCACCCTGAGCGTCGTAGAGGCGAGGAATCAGTGACACCAACGTGGACTTGCCGCACCCGGTCGCGCCGATGATGGCAGCGGTCTGCCCTGGGGCGATGGAGAGATGAATGTCCTCCAGCACCGTAGCGGCCTGGTCTGGGTAGCAAAAGCTCACGTTCCGCATCTCCACCGCGCCGCCGGCGGGGGGTAACACGGGGCTTTCGTTGTCGGAGATGTCGGAATCGATGGCAAAGACCTGACCGATGCGGTCGAGGGATGTCTTGGCACGCACGCCGCTTGTAAAGAGCCAGGAGAGCATGGACATGCTCTGCAGAATTTGAAGGAAGTAGTTAACGAAGGCCACAATCTCGCCCACCGTCATGGTGCCGGAGTTCACACGGAAGCCTCCAATCCAGATGACCAGCACGATGCTGCCATTCATAATAAGCTGCATGAGCGGCTGGATGGTGGCCATGGCCCGGCCCGCACCGGTGCCAATGTCAGCCAGGTTGACGTTGGCGCGGTCGAAACGCTCCTGTTCGTAGTCAAAGCGGTTGAATACCTTGACCACGCGCACACCGCTGAGGTACTCCCGCATCACACCGTTGACGCGGTCAAGCGCACCTTGCACCTTTTGGAAGAGGGGGAACCCACGTCGGATGCGCAGTGCGATGAGATAGACCATGATGGGCAGCACGCCCAACAGGATGGCCGACATGCGGGCGTTCAGCAACACCGCCATGATGATGCTGCCAATGAGCAGCAGCGGTGCGCGGATGAAAATGCGTGTTAACATGAAAGAGAGGTTCTGCACCTGGGTAACGTCGTTGGTGAGCCGCGTGATGAGCGTGGCTGCCCCCATCTGTTGAGTCTGCGCCTGAGAGAGGGACTGCGTCTTGCGGAAGAGGTCCGCGCGGAGGTCGGTTCCCAAGTCCTGCGACGCACGGGCCGACAGGAAGTTGCGAGTAAGACCCGCGATGGCACCCCCGCATGTCACCAGCAACATGAAGAGCCCCAGATGTCCAATCGTCGTCATGTTTCTGGAGGGAATGCCATCGTCGATGATGCGTGCCGTGATTGTGGGGATGCAGAGATCTACCAGAACCTCGCACAGGAGACAGAGCCACGCCGGCAGGGCAAACTTCAGGTAATGTGGCATGTATTTCTTTAAAAATCCCATAACATTCTCCTTTAACCCAGCCATTGTATATGACACATTTTACATTCGCAAGTCCATACCAGACAGGAACCTTCCTGGTTTTGGGCTTTCTGGAATCTTTGGCTTTTCATGGCTTGTGGGTTGCCCGATCTGCCGGTAAAATGAAGGGGAACAACACAGGAGGACAAGCAACATGGGCAGAATTCCAGCGGATTATTTGGAACGGTGCTACGCGGGGTGGTTGGGAAAGATCATCGGCGTGCGGCACGGCGCTCCCATTGAAGGATGGACCTATGAAAAGATTCAGAAGCTCATTGGCGAGATTGACGGTTACCTTGTAGACTACCGTGATTTTGCAGCCGACGACGATTCCAACGGCCCTATGTTCTTCCTGCGGTCGCTGGAGGATTACACACATACCCGGGACATCACCGCTGAGCAGATCGGCCTGACCTGGCTCAACTACACGCCCTATGAACATGGCTTCTACTGGTGGGGCGGGTATGGCGTCTCCACCGAGCACACGAGCTACCTCAACCTGCGCGCAGGCATCATGGCCCCGCGCTCCGGTTCGGTGGAGCAGAATGGCGCGGCGGTGGCCGAGCAGATCGGTGGACAGATCTTCATCGACGCCTGGGGGTTGGTGGTGCCCAATGACCCAGCATTGGCTGGCGAATACGCTCAGAAAGCTGCCAGCGTCGGCCACGGTGGGAACGGCGTCTACGGTGGCATGTTCGTTGCCGCGGCCATCAGTGCGGCCTTCACCGCGCCCAATATGGACAGCATCCTCGACCAAGCGTTGGCTGTCATCCCGCAAGATTGCGAATATGCCCGCGTGGTGCGAGACATCCGCCGTTACCATGGCGAACACCCCGGCAATTGGCGTGATTGCTTCCAATACATACACGCCAACTGGGGGTATGACCGCTACCCCGGCGCATGCCACATCATCCCGAACTCCGCCGTCATCATCATGAGCCTGCTTTATGGACAGGGCGATTTCAGCCGTTCCATCAACATCTGCAACATGGCCGGCTGGGACACCGACTGTAATGTGGCCAACGTGGGTTCCATCGTGGGTACCTTTGTGGGCCTTGCTGGTATCGACTACGACCGGTGGCGCAAACCCATCAACGACTTCCTGGTGGCCTCCAGCGTCGTCGGTTGCCTGAACATCATGGATTTACCCGGGAATGTACGCACCATCGCTCGGCTTGCCTACAAGATTGCCGGGGAAACCTGGGATGCTCAATGGGGCACCTTCCTGGGAGCGGATGCCGCCCGGTTCTCCTTTGAACTGCCCGGCAGCACCCATGCCTTCCGCATGGAGGGCACCGGGGAAATGCTGCTACGGCACGAGGCCACCTGCGCTCACACCGGTCAGGGCTGCCTTCGTGCACTCTACCGCAGGGCCGACAGTGGTCAGGATCTGCGCCTCTATCATCGCACCCATTACCGCCCGCAGCACTTCCACGACCACCGTTATGATCCTGCCTTCTCCCCCCTCCTCTACCCCGGCCAGACCGTTACCGCCTGGGCAATGCCTGGCGAGGGTGTGCGGGTGCGCGCCTGCCTCTACACCTGGGACAGCAACGGTGACCAGCGCTTCACTGGCGAGGCGGTGGAGCTACCTGCGGGCCAGTGGACACGCTTGACGCTGGATATTCCTGCATCATCGGGCACCTGCCTGGAGGAAGCTGGCCTGTTGACAACGGTACTCCCTGGCTCCGACCCGGATGTCGTGGTGTATTTGGACGACATGACCTTTGGTGGCAAGCCTGACTACACGCTGGATTTCGCCAAGGAACGGGTGGTGGCCTGGCCTGGCGGGCTCAAGGAAATCAGCCAGATGACCCGTCTCAAGGGCAATTGGGAAATGGACGGCGGGTGGCTCTCTGGCAGCGCGGCAGACTTTGGTGAGGCATACACCGGCGACATCGCCTGGAGCGACGTGGCCATGCGATGCACGCTGCAACGAAAGACCGACGGGCTTGTTGGGTTCGTGTTCCGGGTGCAGGGCGCCATCCGCAGCTACTCGGTGGCCTTTGATAATGGACAACTGCTTCTGCAGAAGAACGACAATGGCTATCGCACACTGGCATCCGTTCCCTATGCCCTGCCGGTGGACGAGTCACATACCTTCACAGTGCGCGCTATTGGCAACGAATTCACCGTGTTGGAGGGTGACAACATCCTGCTACACCACAAGGATGAGGACGCGCCTTACCTCACCGGCATGGTGGGTCTGCGGGTGGAGCATGGTGGTCACGCGCACTACCAGTCCATTCAGGTGAAGGGGATCTAGGCAAAGAGAAACCGTGCATCTAGCCAAAGTGTTGGGTGCGCGGTTTTTTTGACACTTGTACGGCCGTTCTCTGATTGACAGAAGCGATGCTGTCCAGTAAAATTAATTTGTTACCCTGCTCCCGTAGCTCAGCAGGATAGAGCAGCGGTTTCCTAAACCGGAGGTCGCACGTTCGAATCGTGTCGGGAGCGCCAGCAACCCTAGGAATCATGCGATTCCTAGGGTTTTGTCTATCTCGTTATTGTGAACCTTGTGCTCATTAGCGTACTTTCGGCAACTTCTTGGCAACTTATTCTCTTCTGACGAGTCAAAATGGGGTCTGGTCATGTCCCTTGGCCGAAACCCAGGTCATTCCTCATCGCTTGTTCGCCTTGTAGGGCACCACGTCGCACGTCTCCTGATAAAAGCGCAGCATCCGGTCCTTGAGCTCGACCAGTACGCCCGCACACGCAGGGTCGTCCACCCTGTTGATGAGCTCCGACGGGTCATTCTCCAAGTCATAGAGCTCGTCCCTCTCATAAAGGCGCCTCACATACTTCCACTGCTTGGTGCGGCACATCGTGGCTTTGGTGTGGGCCTTGTCGTCAAACACCTGCATCCGCAACCGAGGGTAGTATAGTGTGCTTTCCAGCGGGTCGGGCAGAGATTGGCGCTCCGAACAGTGGTCTTCCTCCGCCAGGCGGCCTCCCTCACAGAACACCGCGTCGCGGTGCTCCGTGGCCTCCCCGGTGATGAGGGACTCCAGCGACCGGCCAAAGTGGGTGTAATCCGGTTCAATGCCAGCCCAGTGCTGGGCGGTGGAGCACACGTCGATGAGCTCCACCAGCGCATCGCGAACACCTGGCTTCCCTGCTGCCCAAGCTGGCGGTTTCACGATCAACGGTACGCGTGTCAGGCAATCTTCGAAGGTGTTTTGGGTCTTCTCCACCAGGGAATAGTCACCCGTGAAATCACCGTGGTCAGAAAAGAAGAACAACCCTGTGTCATTGTAGCATCCGCTCTGGCGCAGTGCCTCCATCACCAACCCCAACTGCGCATCCACCCGTGCGCACATGGCGTAATACACTGCCCTGAGTTCGGTAAAGCGTTCCTCCGACCAGTTTTGCAGGCGCTGCCCTTGCCAAATACCGCGCAGGATGGAGGGTTTCTCCTCCCAGTCTGGCGTTGGAATGCGTGGCGGAAGTTTGTCTCGGACGATCATGCTGTAAAATGGCTCCTCCACACCATAGGGTGGGTGCGGATACCCCAGTGGCAGATAGAGGCAGAACGGCCGATCAGTCGGCGCGTTGTGGATGAACTCCACCGCACCACGCACCATGGCCCAGTCGTCGTCCATATACTCCGTCTGCCCCTCCGGTGGCTGGCACCGCCCCGCAAAGAAGGAGTAGTAGTTATCCCCCTCCCGGTCGCCCCGCCACCCATCGCTGGCATGCAGATTGGAACCAGGGGTGAGGACACTGTCCGGTTTGTATTTGATGTGGCAGTAGTCATCAAAACCATTTTCTGCTGGCACCAGGTCGTTCTTGCCGCCCCACCACACAAAGTAACCACTGTCCTTGAGCTGCTTGAGCAGCACTGGCTCATCCTTCCCCATCATATGGTACATGGTGCGGTGGCCACGCACATGGGGGTACCAGCCACTCATGAAGGAGCACCGGCTGGGGGTGCATACCGGGTTTTGGCAGAAAGCAGAGCGGAAGGATACAGCGTCCGTCCGCACCAGTTCATCCAGGTGGGGCGTTACTGCAGCAGGGTTACCCAGATGCCCCATGACGTCACCGCGCCACTGGTCGGGATTGAAAAGGATGAGATTGGGACGCTTACGCGTCTGTTCCATAAGGCCCTCCCCTGTCTTGCGTCCGCATTGGCAGGCTCTCTGCCAAAGGCAATGCTCAGAACAACCATCTATAACAATTGTTCGCGGTGCAATGCCGAGCTCCTTCCTTTCGGTTGGTTTCGCATGGAAGAATATTTGTGTGGAGAAGCACTGTGTTGCTTGCTTTCATGTAAAAATTCTGGTCACCTGTGGATGGGTTGGAATGCTAACCAAGAATACGCCATTTACCTGTTGCAATTTTATCTCAGGCTTGCTATAATACCACTTGCCCATTGAGGGCAACGACTGGGTGTAGCGCAGTTTGGTAGCGTGCTTGAATGGGGTTCAAGAGGTCGCAGGTTCAACTCCTGTCACCCAGACCAAGGTTGGACGCCTATTTTGATACAACGTATCAAGATAGGCGTTCCTTTTTTCGTTGAATTTCACTTTATTATTAGTATAGTTCTTGGTATTCTATTATCAGCAGACATTTGAGAATGCCTCGTTATGCAAATATCATCAATTGAGGTGCGTTATGAAAGGCTTTTCCAGGGCAAATCTGGCTTTTTCACTTTGTGGCCTTCATTGCGGATTATGTCCAATGCGCATCGATGGGCATTGTCCCGGCTGTGGCGGCGGCGCAGGCAACCAATCCTGCGCAATTGCAAAATGCAGCCTGCAGCACAATAATGTGGAATACTGTTTTCTTTGTTCAGAATATCCTTGCCAAAAATATAATGGCATAGAGGAGTATGATTCGTTCATTACCCATCAGCGGCAGTTGAGAGACATAACCAGAGCGCTGGAAATGGGGATGGAACTCTATAACGGGGAACAAACCCAAAAGGCAGAAATCCTGCAAACGCTTTTGGCAAACTATAATGACGGATACAGGAAGACATTCTACTGTGTCGCGGTGAATCTATTGCCATTGCAGGATATCAAGAACGCCATGCAGCAAATGGCTGAAGATTCCTCTTTCGGAACATTTACAGGAAAGGAGAAAGCAGAATACGTTGTTTCTCTTTTTCGGCAAATTGCTGATCAACAGGGACTTGTGCTAAAACTTCATAAAAAACCAGCCAAGAAATAAACTGTACTTGAATGTCTGTGACCGTCGGAAGTCTAGAATCCATATTGGTTCCAGGATCTTACTTTCCATTTGGCAGAAGCTCCTTTAACTGGCAATCAGCAATATCAGCGTCATTGAGCCGGACGATGCATTCCCTGCTTCATCGGCTCATGAACGCTGTTTTGTATGCCATCGGGTTGTTGTATAATAAAGGTGTTGAAATCCATGGCACAACAACTGGTGCCGAAGGGAGCAACCATGGTCAACTATCGGCTTCGCGCCTGGTCCATCACCAAGGAATTTGAACTCAATGCCTTGGCACAGCAGATGGGCCTTGCCCGGCGGATTACCTGGGAGGAGCCGCTAACACTGGATAGCGCTTTGCTACGGCACTATTGCGCCATTGAGTCTGCGCCGGACACCCGGGTGTTCCTCTTCGCCTTTGGTTCCGTCGTTTTGGTCAATGGCGACGACCTGTGGATGCCAACGATCTTGCGGTTTCTGGCGGACGGTAAATTCTGCCAGCAGATATTTGACTGGCGCAGGTACACGGACGATTTCTTGCTGGAGGAAGGCAGCGGAGAATCCGCGTCCTATGAGGACGACCGTGCCTCCTTCCCCACCGTGGAACCCTACCATCTGGAGCTGACGGCCGTGGTACTTGCCAAAACCGTGGCGTTGGAGCGCAACGAAGCACAGTTGGAGCGCATTCTGGAGACGGCAGAGGGTATCCTGGACCGGTTGGATACGGGCCGCACCCGGATGAGCCAGAAAAAGCTGTCCTCCCTGACAGCGAGGGTACTGCGCCATGAGTACGACTCCATCAGTTACACCCTCATTCTGGACAAGCCCGATGTGACTTGGGTCTACCCCGACGCCTGGGAGTATTACGAGAAGCTCTCCGAAGTGTTTGAACTCTCCGATCGGTATGAAACCATCCGGCAGAAGACCGAGACACTGCGGCACATCATCGATGGGTTCACCGTTATTAACCACTCAGTGCGTGGTATGTTTGTGGAGTGGGTAATCGTGCTGCTGATTCTGGCGGAGATTGTGCTGATGGTACTGGAGTACCTGAAATGAGTGAACCACGTCGACACCTAACGGCCATACGGATTGGGCTGCCGGAGCAGGTGCTCGCCCAACGGTTGGGGCTGGCCACTCCCCTGCCTGTCAAAGCCACGCTGCGCGATGAGGTGCTGGAACGGTTGAGCAAACATACCGGCGTGGGGCGCCGGGGGTGGCTATGCTTTCGTGCCGTTCTGGTGCTGTATGGCATGGAGGATGGCCAGGAAAGGGAACTGCTGCGCAGTCTGCAGGTGGAGGGCGGCACGTGGACACCGTACTATGAACGGGTGGAGGAAGAGCCGTGGGACAACCCGGAGCCTGTGGGAAACGCACTGGCAAAGCACCTCCAACTGCAGTGGCTGGACGGACAGGCGGATGCCCTGCTGGACGAGGCCGATGTGCTTCTGGAACAATTGCGCCGAGGCCGTCTGCACTACCGCTCCCGCAGGCTGCGGCGGTTGGTGGCTCGGGTACTGCGCATGGAGCATGGGCTGACCACCATCGCCAGCCTGCCCGGCCACACCACTGCCCTCCACAGGGCCGAGGAGCAACGCTGGTCACAACGCTTTGAACTGGACAGCCGACTAGCGGCGGTTTCTGAGAAGCTGGCAACGCTCAATGCAATCATTCGCTCCTACATGGCGCTGGGCGACACGGGTAACGAGCGGCGGCTCATTGGGTTTGAGGTGATTCTCCTGGCCATCTTCCCACTGTTTGCACTGGTCAACGTGGCCCACTGGAATTGGATGGACATGGCAGCGCAATGGTTCAACGACCTGCTGCGACTGTTTCGATAATCAAGCGAAGGATGGTACCAAATATGACGTCACGGGAACGATTCAACCGCGCGCTGAACTTTGAGCCTGCCCAGGGGCGGCTTCCCCTGGTGGAATGGGCCCCCTGGTGGGACAAGACCATGGCCCGCTGGCAGGGTGAAGGATTGCCGGCAATGGATTTTCTTCCTTCCCAGCAGTACTTCGGTTTGGATCCGTTGATGATGATCTCTGCCCCGGGCGCTTCCGCCCAGGTGCCGCAGCCAGCCACGCATGGCGGGGCGATCATCAAGGACGAGGGAGATTATGAGCGCCTGCTGCCGCTTCTCTATTGTGACAGTCTCATAGACAGCGCGGTGGCCCAGGCCCGTGCCTGGAAACCCCTGCACGACAATGGAGACATCATTCTGCGGGTGTGGCTGGATGGATTCTTTTGGTTCCCGCGGACACTCTTTGGCATCGAGCCCCATCTCTACGCCTTCTACGACTATCCCGAGCTTATGCACCGGATCAACAACGACCTGGCTGACTACAACCGGCGTGTGATGGAGGCCATCTGCACGGTGCTGACGCCCGATATGGTGGGCTTTGCCGAGGATATGAGTTATAACCACGGCCCCATGCTCTCCCGCGCATTGTTCAACGAGTTCCTGCTGCCCTACTATCAGCGGGTCAACCCCGTCATTCGCGCTCATGGCAGCCACATCCTCATCGACAGCGATGGCGACATCACCACCATGATCCCATGGATGATGGACGCAGGCATCGAAGGTGTCTACCCGCTTGAGCGGCAGGCCGGTGTGGATCTCAATGCCATTCGGGCGCAATACCCGCAGTTCCTGATGTTGGGCGGCTACGACAAGATGGTGATGCACCGCGGGGAGCCTGCGATGCGGGCAGAGTTTGAGCGTCTGCTCCCGGTCATGCGCTCCGGCGGCTATATTGCTTCAGTAGACCACCAGACGCCACCCGGTGTCTCGTTGGATGACTATCGCCTGTACTTACGACTGTTTCAAGAATACGCTGAGAAGGCTGTGCAATGAACGGATTGGGAACAGGAGACACGTTTAGCATTGTGGCCTATCCATTCCTGGCAGTGTATCTGCTGGCGCGGCTGCTGGCCGGGCCTGCGGACAGCAACCGCTGGCCGGAGGTGCTGCGCGGTTATCGCACGCCGCCAGCAGCCGCTATTGTGCTCTTTGCCTCTGGCGAACGCACGAAAAGCACCCTGTGGGGGTACCTCCTGCAGGGCGGCAACTTCGCTGTGCTGGCGGTGGGTATCGTGGTGCGTGCGTTGGGGGCCGAGCTCCCCTTCCTGCCCTTTGCCGCAGCCTATCTGGCGCTGACGGTGCTCTGTGTGGCAGGCTATTCGATGGAGCACTGGTTGTGGCGGAGAAAAGGCGATCAACCGGGGAAGAGCTGATGCATCTCGATCTCCCACGGGGTCTTCCCAGTATCAAGCAGCGCGAAGGTGCCGCTGTATCGCAGGCTGCCGGGGTTGAGCAAAATGAGCTCCCCCTGCCGATCCAGCAGGGGCTGATGGGTGTGGCCAAAGCAGACCAGAGCAGCCTCTACCTCTCGGCCACGGGTCCAAAGGCGGTAGAGCGTATGTTTGGCGTCCAGCAGATGGCCGTGGCACAGGTAAAGCGTCCCACCGTCCAGAGGCACGAGCCGGTCGGCGGGCTCCAGCGATGCGATGTCGCAGTTCCCACGTACCTGTAGAATCTCGCCCCCATAGGGTGGTTCCAGGGCATCGCAGTCCCGTACCCCATCGCCCAGGTGCACCAGCAGATCTGTTCGCCCAGTCTGCCGCACTGCCTCCGTCAGCAGGTCGGCACGCCCATGGGTGTCAGATACGATGACAATCCTCATGTCTCTTAATCCTGCTCCAGCTTGGCAAGCAGCCCTTCCAGTGCGCGCTTACGGTGGCTGATAGCGTTCTTCTCCTCGTCGGTCAGCTCCGCCATGGTGCTTTCTCTGCCTGTGGGAATGAAATAGGGGTCGTAGCCAAACCCCCTCGTCCCCTTCGGCTCATATCCGATTCGCCCCTCGCAGCGCCCTTCGGCGGTCAGCAGTTCACCACCCGGCCCAGCCAGCGCGATGACACAAGCGTAGTGTGCAGAGCGGTTCTCTTTACCAGCCAATTCGTGGATCAGCTTCTCATTATTGGCTTGATCATCCTTCTCCAGGCCACTGTACCTTGCTGACCACACCCCTGGCGCACCGCCCAGTGCATCAACACAGATGCCGGAATCGTCTGCCAACGCCCAGCAGCCAGTGGCCTGCGCCACGGCGCGGGCCTTCAGCACAGCGTTCTCCTCAAAGGTTTGGCCGTTCTCCTCCACTTCCAAGTCAAGCCCCGCCTCGCGCATCGTCACGATATCACCGAAGCGGCCGTCGAGTATGGCGCGGATCTCCCGTACCTTGTGGTGATTGTTGGTGGCCAGCACCAGCCGTTCCTCACGCTTCATGAAGGTAGCTGACCCCCTTCAGCACTTTTTTCTGCGCGGAAATGAGCCGACGAATGCCTTGCCCGGCCAGCTTCAGCATGGCGTCCAGTTCTGCCTTGGTGAAGGCGCCGTCCTCGGCCGTGCCTTGCACCTCCGAAAAGGTGCCTGCGTCGGTCATCACCACGTTCATATCGACCTGAGCTCGGGAATCCTCCTGATAGCAGAGGTCCAACAGGAGTTCGCCATCCACCACACCAACTGAGACGGCAGCCACATGGCCAATGAGCGGTGAACGTTCCAGCCTCCCCTCCCGCAGCCAACGATCGACAGCCAGCGCCAGCGCCACATAGGCACCGGTGATGGAGGCGGTACGCGTACCGCCATCGGCCTCAATGACATCGCAATCCAGCCACACCGTTCGCTCACCCAGGACGGCGAAGTCTATGACCGTGCGCAGCGACCTGCCGATGAGACGGCGAATCTCCATGGTACGGCCATCGGGCTTGCCGCCTTCCCGCGCCTTGCGGGTATTTGTGGAGGCCGGCAACATCCCATATTCGGCTGACAGCCATCCCTCCCCGCTCTGCGCGCGGAAGGGCGGCACCTTTTCTTCCAACACAGCGGTACAGATGACCCGGGTACGGCCCCACTCGATGAGGACCGATCCGTCGGCGCTGCCGATAAAATGAGGAGTGAGCTTCAGGTGACGAAGCCCATTGTTCTGTCTGCCGTCGATTCGCATGTTAGATCCTCCGTTATTTGGCATGATTATACCGTATTTGCGGCCATGCGCAACCAGTTCCGGACAAAAGAAAAACGGACGCACAACTTGGCGTCCGTTTCAACAGCCTGCGGCCGTGTTTATTCTTTCTCGTCTGCAGCGGGTTCCTGGGTCGCGGCGGCGTCAGCATCGTTGCGACGCACGCGGTAACCACGCCGCTCGTTCATCACCTTCACTAAGTTGATTAGGATCTCCTGCTGGTTGGGCGTGAGAGAGAGGATGCCCTTGAACAACGTCTCATGACGCAGCGGAATGGGCTTGGATTCGCCAGAGAAAAACTCAGCCAACGTCACGTCCAGCGCACGGCAGATTTTACTCAGCGTATAGACCGACGGAGACTTCATACCGTTTTCCACGGCGCTGATGGTGGACTGACTGATACCGGCCCGCCGTGCCAGTGCGTTGCCACTGATGTTGCGCTCCACCCTTAATTGGTAGATTCTCTTTCCCACTTCCATTGTCTCTACTCCTCCTAAGTATTTTGTCGAATTCAGCCTTGTGCTGATAACCTTACTATAACATTATTTATTTGGTTCTACAATCTCAGTATGCAACTTTTCGGTTGTATTTTAGCATTACAAATCTACCATATTTCCTGACTTTGGTAAGCTTAATTCCTTCCTTTGAGCAAAAAAAACCAAAACGTTACAAAAGCATACTATTAAGCAGGGTATTCACGCAAAATCAATGATTGTTCAAGGTCGTAATCGAGCAGTGATAATTATAACACAACAAAAGGTTGTCGTATAGTATCAGAATTTGTCGTTTTGGATAATTCATTTTGTCTTTAAGATTAATTACAAACGCATGAATTTGTACGAATGACCGTAATGAACAATGCTTTGACTTGACAATTCGTCGATGCTAGAATGGTACCAATACATATGGGGAGGGAACACCATGAACAATATCCCTGAGGTAAAACTTGGGATTGTAGCCGTCAGCCGCGACTGTTTCCCGGCTAAGCTTTCGGAACAGCGTAGACGGGCTGTTGTGTCCGCATGCCAGGGCGAAGGCATTGACATCTATGAAGCGAATACCGTAGTGGAAAACGAGCGGGATGCCCTGCGCGCACTGGATGAGGTGAAGCAGGCTGGCGTGAACGCGTTGGTCGTCTACCTGGGTAATTTCGGCCCTGAGGGCCCCGAAACCCTGCTTGCCCAGAAGTTTGGTACACCGGTGATGTTCGCCGCTGCGGCTGAGGAAACCGGTGAGGATCTCTACGGCGGCCGAGGCGATGCCTACTGCGGTATGCTCAACGCCTCTTACAACATCGGCCTACGCGGCCTCAAGGTTCACATCCC